>CAZIQR010000007.1:0-35451 GCA_964541055.1 uncultured Eubacteriales bacterium | reverse complement strand
TCCGTACCTGGAACGACGGCAAGCAGCAGGAGTTCAAGGACCGGGCGACCTACGATAAGATCGGCTAGGCCGACGCGACAACCGATGAGGCGGTGACCGATGGACTTCCTGCTCTTCTCCTACCCCAACTGCGGCAAGTGCGAGGCGCTCAAGAAGCGGCTGGCCGACACCGGCACGCCCTACCAGGAATTCGGGCTGACGCAGACCCAAGGCAAGGCCAAGATCCGCGAGTTCATCAACGTCATCAAGCGCGACGAGAAGGGCGCCATCATCCTGCCGACGCTCGTCCTCCACACCCAGGGCATCGTCCGGGCCGTCCTCAACTCGGTCGAGGAGTTCGACGAGTGGTCGAGATCAAAGGGATAGAGAAGTTCTCGAGCCGCGACTTCCCCGGCCATATCTCCTCGACGATCTTCCTCGGCGGCTGCACCTTCCGCTGCCCCTTCTGCCATAATGCCGAGCTCGTCCTGCGTCCCGAGACGATCCCGAGCATGGCCGCCGACTGGTTCCTGTCCTATCTCGACAGCCGCAAGGGCTGGCTCGAGGGCATCTGCTTCACGGGCGGCGAGCCCCTGCTCCACGAGGACGTCGAGGACCTCATCCGCGTCGTCCGGGAGCGGGGGCTCCTCGTCAAGCTCGACACCAACGGCTCGTTCCCGGACCGCCTCGAGGCCCTGCTCGCCCTCGGCCTGGTCGACTGGGTGGCCATGGACATCAAGGCCCCGCTCGACCGCTACCGGGAGGTGACCCGGTCGACGGTCGACGTCGAGAAGATCGTGCGCAGCGTCGATCTCTTGCGGAGCTCGGGGATCCGGCATCACTTCCGGACGACGGTCGTCCCCGGCCTCGTCGGCAAGGACGATGTCGTCAAGATCGGCGAATGGCTGCGGGGCGAGGACCGCTATCTCATCCAGCAGTTCGTGCCGCAGACGACGATCGACCCGGCCTATCTCGAGGTCAAGCCGTTCCCGCGGGCCGACCTCGAGGAGATCGCGGCCGCGGCCAAGCCCTACTTCGGCGAGGTCGGGATCGAGGGGCCCTCATGATCCTCAAGGTTCAACGCATCCATCCCGAGGCGAAGCTCCCCGTCTACGGCCATCCCGGCGACGCCGGCCTGGACCTTTTTGCCGTCGTCGACCGCGACCTCTCCCCCGGCGAGGTCTTCGCCGTACCGACCGGCATCCGGATCGCCGTCCCGGCCGGCCACGTCGGGCTCGTCTGGGACAAGAGCGGCCTCTCGCTCAAAAGCGTCCACCGCCTGGCCGGCGTCATCGACGCGGGCTACCGCGGCGAGGTCCAGGTCGTTATGATCAACCTCGGCGGCGCGCCGTTCGCCGTCCGCAAGGGCATGAAGATCGCCCAGCTCCTGGTCCAGCCGGTTCTCGCTGTCGAGGTCGTCGAGTCCGATGCCCTGGACGACACATCGCGCGGCCAGGGCGGCTTCGGCTCGACCGGGCTCTATTGAGGACCCCTCCATGAAACGGAACGCGATCGCGTCCCTGGCCGAACAGACCGAAAAAGCGCTGGCGCTCTACTATGCGGGGACTTTCGGCAAGGCCAAGGTGGACGCTTATGCCGTCCGCAAGACGACGGAAGCGAACGGGACATGGCCTGTGCCGACGAGGACCGACACGTTCGGGGCCCGGCTCGTTGCGCCGCTCGCCAAGCCCCTGGCCTTCACGGCCGAAGCCGCCTGGCAGGCCGGCCGCAACGGGGAGGCAGGCCGCTCGGCCTACGGCGCCATCGCCCACTTCGATTACGATCTCGCCGGGACCCTGCCCCTCCTCAGGGGCTGCGTCCTCGGCGCCATCCTTCTCAGCGGCGACGACCCGGCCACGGCCCGGTGGGAAGGCTGGGACCCCATCTTCAGCCGCTGGCCCAAGTGGAGCGAAAGCTACATCTACACCTACACCCGCGAAAGCCGGCAGGCCTTCTGGAGCAACCTCTCTTCCCTCTACGCCCAGCTGACGTTCGATCTCGGCCCGCGCTCCGACGGCCACATCATGGTCATGCCTATGGGGGCGGGCCATGCCGTGCCGGTCGCTTTCACCGCCGGAACGGGTCTCTACAGAGGCACCCTCACCCGGGCGCGCCTGAACTACAAGATCAGCAAGTTCATGACCGGCCGGATCATCTGGGAGCACCTCGACCCCGGCGGCTTCTATGTCCCGGGCGCGTCGAGCTACAACTGGATCCAGGTCGAGATGATCTTCCGCTATTGATCGCCGCCGCCTGTTTGGAGAAGACCTACTCCATCTGATATCATGGCCGCTTAAAAGGCCATGAACGGAGAGCGGCACGAGGTCTATGACGTCGCCGTCATCGGCGGCGGCGTCGTCGGTTGCGCCGTCCTGCGCGAGCTCTCCCGCTATGAGCTGAGGCTCCTTCTTCTCGAAAAGGCGTCCGATCTCGCGGAAGGCATCAGCAAAGGCAACAGCGGCGTCATCCACGCCGGCTTCAATGTCCCGCCCCGCTCGCTCAAGGCCCGGACGAACGTCGCCGGCCTGAAGCTCGTCTACGAGCTGGCCGAGACCCTTGGCGTGCCCCACCGCAAGACCGGCAAGCTCGTCGTGGCCCTGGCCGACGAGGATCGGCGCCGCCTCGAGGAGCTCAAGGCGCAGGGCGACCGGAGCGGCGTCGCCGGCCTCGAGATCGTCGACGAGGCCGCGATGCGGCGGCTGGAGCCTCTCGCCCGGGGCCGCTGGGCCCTCTACTCGCCCCACACCGGGATCATCTCGCCCTACGAATTCACTATCGCCCTCGCCGAGTGCGCCGCCCAGAACGGGGCCGAGGTCCGGCTCGAGGCCCCGGTCGAAGGCGTCGCCTGCGAGGAGGGGCTCTTCCGGCTGGCCACGCCGAAGGGGACCTTCGCCGCGCGGCGGGTCGTCAACAGCGCCGGACTCTTCGCCGATGAGGTCGCCCGCTTGGCCGGGACCGAGGAGTACCGTGTCTTCCCGTACCGCGGCGAATACCTCATCACCGACAAGGACTGTGGCCTCCGCCTGGGGATGCCGGTCTATCCCGTGCCGCCGCGCGACGATCCGGGGCTCGGCATCCATGTCACCCCGACGCTCGAGGGCAACATCATCCTCGGGCCGAGCGCGGAGGCGGTCGAAGACAAGGAGGACGCGGCCTCGACCCGCGAGGTCATGGCCCGGCTCAAGGCCGAGGCCGGCCGGCTCATGCCCGGGCTCGAGCGCGCGTCCATGATCCATTGCTACGCGGGCACCCGCCCGAAGCTCATCGATCCGCGCGGCGGCGACAAGTTCGCGGATTTCGTCGTCGCGGAAAGCCGGCTGCGGCCGGGCTGGATCAACCTCGTCGGCATCGAATCGCCGGGCCTGACGGCCGCCCCGGCCTTGGCCGAGATGGTCGTGGCCATGCTCGGTGTGCGCATGGACCTGGAGCTGAAGGACGAGTTCGATCCCTCGCGGCCGTGGCGGAGGCGCTTCGCCGCCCTCGACGACGAGAAGCGGGCGGACCGGGTCGCCGAGAACGCCGACTGCGGCGAGATGGTCTGTCGCTGCGAGCACGTCACCCGGGCCGAGGTCCTGGCGGCGCTGCGGAACCCGTTCGGGGCCCGGACGCTCGACGCCGTCAAGCGGCGGACCCGCTGCGGCATGGGCCGCTGCCAGGGCGGCTTCTGCACGCCCCGCATCGTCGAGATCCTCGACAAGGAGGGCGTCCCGGTCGAGAGGATCACCAAGCGCGGCGGCGGCTCGCGCCTCTTTTACGG
Source organism: uncultured Eubacteriales bacterium (assembly GCA_964541055.1). Classification (GTDB taxonomy): domain Bacteria; phylum Acidobacteriota; class Aminicenantia; order Aminicenantales; family Saccharicenantaceae; genus RBG-16-66-30. Next base: position 31,715 of record CAZIQR010000007.1, on the reverse strand, counting down.
GCGGATCAAGGGCTGAGCGATGAGAGGACCGCAGGAGGCTTGCGATGTCGCCGTCATCGGCGGCGGGCCGGCCGGGCTGGCCGCGGCCCTCGGGGCGCGGCGGGCCGGGGCGGGGAAGGTCCTCCTCGTCGAACGCGACAAGACTCTCGGCGGCATCCTCAACCAGTGCGTCCACGATGGCTTCGGCCTTTTCCTTTATAAAGAGACGATCAGCGGGCCGGAATATGCCGAGCGCCTGATCGAGGACGTGGCGCACGAGCCGATCCAGGTCGCGACGGGGGCCATGGTCCTCGACCTCTCGCCGGAACGGGTCCTGCGCGTCAACGCGCGGGACGGCTATCGCCTGATCCGGGCCGGCGCCGTCGTCCTGGCCATGGGCTGCCGGGAGCGGACACGCGACATGATCGAGATCCCCGGGACGCGGCCGGCCGGGATCTTCACCGCCGGCTCGGCCCAGCATATGGTCAACCTCCAGAACCTGCGCATCGGCAGCGAGGCCGTCATCCTCGGCTCGGGCGACATCGGGCTGATCATGGCACGGCGCCTGGCCTTCGAGGACATCCCGGTCAAGGGCGTCTTCGAGATCCTACCCTGGGCGAGCGGGCTCGAGCGCAACGTCCGCCAGTGCCTGATAGACCTCGGCATCCCCCTCGAGCTCGGCTCGACAGTGGTCGAGATCCGCGGCCGCGACCGGGTGGAGAGCGTCGTCGTCGGCAAGGTCGACGAATCGCTGGCGTGCGTCCCCGGCACCGAGCGCGTCATCCCCTGCGACACGCTCCTCCTGTCCGTGGGCCTCATCCCGGAGAACGAGCTGGCGAAGAGGGCTGGCGTCGAGCTCTCGCCGCTCACGGGCGGCGCTGTCGTCGACGAGACCCTCATGACCTCGGTCCCCGGCGTCTTCTCGTGCGGGAACGTGCTTCACATCCACGACGTCGCCGACTGGGCCTCGTTCGAGGGCTTCGAGGCCGGAGAGCGCGCGGCCCGCTATGCGGCGGGGGAGAGGCCCGCTGGCGAGACGGTCCGAGTCACGCCCGGCCCGGAGATCCGCTACGCTCTGCCGCAGCTTGTCCGGCGCGGCCGCGAGGGCGTCGAGTGGAGCTTCCGGGTCAGGCGGCCGCTTCGCGATATCGCGATCGAGGTCCGGGGACGCGCCTCCGGAAAGACCTACGCCCGGCGGAAGTTCGGGCGGCTGCTGCCTTCAGAGCTTCAGAAGATCAAGGTCCCGCCGGCCGTCGACGAGGACCTCGAGGTGATCTGCCGATGAGCGAAAGGACCGTCATCGACCGCCTGACCTGCGTCCTGTGCCCGGTCGGCTGCGAGCTCGAAGTCTCGAAGGACGCGGCCGGGGACATCCAAGTCGTGGGAAATCAATGCGATAAAGGCGTCCCGTTCGCCCTCGAGGAAGTCCTTCGTCCCCAGCGGAATCTTGCGACGTCGGTCCCGATCGCCGGGACCGCGTCCCGCATGGTCTCTGTGCGGCTGACCGGCCCCGTGCCGCGCGACCTCGTCTTCCCCATCCTGGCCGAGATCGCCAAGCTCCGGCCTCAAGCGCCGGTCCGCCGCGGCCAGGTCCTCATCGCCAACGTCCTCTCGAGCGGCGTCGACGTCATCGCCACCCGCACGGTCAGCGCGACGACTTGACCGGCGTCAGGACGAAAGAGCCCTTGATCGTCTGACCGGCTTCGAGCGGCCGGTCATCCATCTTGTGGTGAGGCGCGAAGAAGATATCGCCGCCGCCCGTCGTGAAATCTGCGATGAGCCAGCCGACCCGGTCCCCGTCGAGGAAGGTCCGCGAGGCGTGGCGGCCGTCCGACTCGAGCATCACGCCCTCCCCCTCGGGCCGGGAGAGGACGGCCCAGAGGACGTTCGCCTTGGTCGAGCGAAAATCGTTCGAGCCGAGGGCGTTCTCGTCGTCCTTCCAATCCCAGGCCGGCGGCTTTCGGAAGATCGCCTCATGTCCCGAGGTCAGGGCCCGGGCCCTGCCGAGCGGACGGCCGATGTGGTTCTCGGGATACGCTGTCCATTGCCCCTTGCGGCTCCAGGTCAGGGTGTCGAAGGACCGGGGGAGATAGACGACAAGGCCATATTGGCGCGGGTCGATCTTATCCTTGAGCTTGAACTCGTAGCTGAACTCGGCCCGGCCGGAGCGGTCGATCTTGACGGCGTACCAGCCCGCGGCCTCGGCGCAGGAGCCCGTGACCTTCACCGTCACGCCGTCCGAACCCCGGACGAGCGAGACGTCCTCGGCCTTCCAGTCCGAGCACGCGCCGTTGAAGGGCTCGACATCGGGACGGAAATCGGTCACGCATGGGCCCGACGTTTGAGGCAGGATCATGAGCACGGGACCGCCGCAAAGAAGAGGCACGCCGCCGAACTCGGCCTGAAGGACCTTCCCGTTCTCACTGTCGAAGTCCCAACGGAACCCGTTCCCCCGGACCGTGATCGCCGTCTCCCGTCCGCCATCGTCCGTCCCTACAGTCAGCACTTGAAGCGATGCGTCCGTCGGAGTCGCGAAAATCCGGAAGGGCGGTGGCGGCGGAGCGGCATCGCCGATGGCGATGTTCTCCCGGTCGACGAGAACGCCGCGGGAATCCGTGACCTCGACGCTCAGGACTTTTCCCGCGAGCTCGGCCGTCTTGGGACGGATCCTCAGGATCCCCGTGGAGTGCGGCGGGAGTTCGAGCGTCGCGCGCCCCGACTCGTCCCCGATCCGCCAGTCGATACGGCATTCGCGGAGATCGCTGAAATCGAACCTGTTCTCGACTTGGAGAACGAGCGGTTCGCCCGCCGCCGGGGCCGTGACGCAGGCCGGGCCGATCTTGACCGGGGAATAGCTCTTCTTGATGTGCCAGTACTCCGGCTTTTCCCGCCGCCAGCCGTCGATCGGGCCCCATTCGCCGTATCCGGTCGCCTTGCCGGACGGGAGGAAGAAGACGTCGTCGATGCCCGACCAGATGGAGCCGCCGATGACGTCCTTGGAGCCCTGGATCTTCTCCCACATGCGCTCGAAGCCGCGCCCGTATTCGTCCCGCACCCCGGGGTCGGCGGCGAGCTCGGACCGGTTGTAGCAGTTGAGGTGGCAATATTCGCCGTAATAGAGAGGCCGGGTCAGCTTCATCGAGACGGCCAACTCGGGCCCCTGCGGCCCCGGGTAATGGTAGTTGGCGATCGGCATTTCCTCCGAGCCGCGATTGTTATAGCCGCCGTAAGCCTGGTCGTGGAAGGTCCTGGGACGCGACGGATCCATGGCCTGGGCCAGCGCGTTCGCCGACGCGAAGTGAGGGCTCCAGCCCGATTCATTGGCCAGCGACCAGAGGATGATGCTCGGGTGACGGCGGTTGAAGGCGATCGTTTCGGCCACGGCCCACTCGATCGGCGCCAAGTATTTCGGGTCCCGAGGATCCTCCGTCTTCCAGGTCTCGTTGGCGCCATGCTGGACCCAGACGAGCGGGGCCTCGCACTCGACGAAGAGGCCAAGCTCGTCGCAGGCATCCAGGAACTCCTCGGCCGGCGGATAGTGTGAGGTCCGGATGTGGTTGATGTTGGCCGCGCGGTAGAGCTCGGCGTCCTTGCGCCAGAGCTCCGGGGTCAGGCTGCGGCCCCGCAGGGGATGGGCCTCGTGGCGGTTGATGCCCCTGAGCTTGACCGGCCGGCCGTTGACGAAAAGGCGTGTCCCGGCGATCTCGATCTCGCGAAGTCCCACGCGGCGGACGACGGTTTCCATCGTCCGGCCTCCGGCGAGGAGGTCGACCGTCAGCGTGTGGAGGTTCGGATGTTCCGGGTCCCAGAGCGCGGCCTTCTCGACCGTGCCCGCGAAGGGGACCGTCATGAGTTCGGCCGGTCCGGGCCGGGTGAAGGGGCGTGTCCCGTTGTAGACGATGCGGCCCGCGGGATCGGCCAGGGTGCAGCGGACCTCGCCGCGAGCCGGGTCTCCGCCGGCCGCGGCGATGCTGTCCGCCTCGACGACGACCTTGACCTTGAACGCCGCCGTGCGCCCGTCCCCAGCGACGTCGGTCGTGACGTCAATGTCGTCGACATGAAGGGCCGGCACCGCGAACAACGTCACTTTCCGAGTCAATCCGCCGAATTGGTAGGACGCATACTGGGTCCCGCTGGCCAGGATGTCGGCCACGGATTCGTTCTGGACGGCCGCGGCGAGGGTGTTGGCCCGGCCCGGACGGCAGAGGGCCGTGACGTCGAGCATGAAGGCCCTGAAACCGCCTTCGTGCTTTCCGGCCATCCGTCCGTTGACCCAGAACGTCGCCAGGCTCTGGACTCCATCGCAGCGGAGGAAGATCTGTGAGCCTTTCCAGTCGGCCGGGATGATCACGGTCTTGAGATAGCCGGCCTCGGTCCAGGGCTTGACCGTGAAGCCTTGCATCGTCCAGTCGCCGGGCACTTCGATCACGGACCAGCCCGGGCCGGGCTCTTCTGGCTTCTCGAAGTCTTTCGGCGGGGCAGGATCGAAGGACCAGGTCCCGTTGAGCGACAAGACCGGCGACGCCACGCCTGCCACCACCTGAGGCAGCGGCGGGAAGACGACCTTCTCCGGGACCGGAAGCGTCGTCTGGGCGGCCGCGCCCAAGACAGCTAACAGGACTGCGGCCGTGATGGCCGCGCCCTTCCGCCAGCGGTCCATGCGGTCCTCCATCGAGGCGAGGCCTATCCCAGGAAGTCCCAGGCGATGCCGACGCGCTTCAAAGCGTAGGCCAGTTCCTTGGCGTGGTCGCCGTAGGCGGTCATCCAGTGGAAGCCGGGCATGCGCTTGGCCAGGGTCCGGTCGTCGCACTTGAAGCGGACGTCGATCTGCGAGCGGCAGATCGGCAGGAAGGGGACGTCCGCGATCTCGCCGAGAAGCCCCAGCCAGCGCTTGGAATCAAAGCCGGGCGCGATGCAGGTCACGACCTGGCCCTTGGCCATCTCGACCTTGGGTGCGGCCCCGTAGTCCGATTCGAAATGCGTCAGGATGCGGGCCGGCTCCGTCTTCCGGCCGTCCATCTTCCGCGGCGCCGTGCAGTGGGCCAGGGTGATGAGGCCGTCGTGAGGGTAGGTCGGGTCGTTGAGGAACACGGGATGCCCGGCGATGTTGGCCATGAGCACGCCCGAGGGGATGACGACGAAGTCCGACTCGCAGAAGGCCAGGTAGCCGTCGTCGTTGAGCGTACTCAGCGTCAGGCAGGCCGAGGTCTCGGCGAGGGGCATGATCGTGCCCATGCAGCCGTTGATGGTCAGGGCCCGGCAGCCCGCTTTTTTCATCATGGCCCGGAAGACCTCGTCGAGAAGGAGCCCGTTCTCGACGAAGGACCGCCCCGTCTCGAGGCTCGTGCCGGGCTGGCGGAGGTAGGCCTCGGCCCGTGTCCGGGCCCGGCGCACGACCGACGCGTCGGACCGGGCTTCGCGGATGAGCCGGCCGAGGTCGTCGTAGGACACGGTGACGATGTCGAACTTCCAGGTGTCGACGACCTTCTTGACCACGGCCCCGGGGCCCTCCGGATCGGACCAGGCCGCCGGCCCGCCGACGGCCAGGATCTTCGTGCCCATCGTGTTCCGCAGCCCGGCCAGGGCCCTGAGCCGCCAGAGGATCTCGTCTTGGCTGTCGATGACGACGTCGTCCTCGTCGGCGCCCTGAACGGCCTGGGTGTCGGTGTGCTTGCGGAGATAGCGCGGGCTGATGATCTCGTACCAGAGATAGACGGGGCCGGATTTGTGGCGGCAGAAAAGGATGCGATCCTTGCCGGTCTTGTCGAGCGCGTCATAGACGTCGAGCCAGCCGCCGGCCGCGTAGACGATGAGGGCCTGGCTCGAGTCCAGGTCCTTGATCCCGGCCAGGTCGGCGGCCTTGCGGACGGCGGCCACGGGCATGATCTCGAGCGGGAACTCCGCTTTCTTGGCCAGGGCGTCGAGCTCCTCCCGGATCCGGCCGATCTCGGCCTGCGCGTCGGCCTCGGTCGCGATCCCGCCCCAGCTCCGCCAGCTCGTCTGCGGCCGTCGCTGCGGGATCTCATAGACGAAGATAGGCTTGACCTTGAGCGGCGCGGGCCGCCAGGCCTCCTCGGCCGTCGCGGCCTGGCCGGCAAAGAGGGACCAGGCCAAGCTCTCGCCGGCGACGCTGCCGAGCGCGGTCATCCCTGCGCCCTTGAGGAAATCCCGCCGGGTGAACGAAGAGCCGGCGGGGGGCGTCGTCTCTTCGCACGGACAGCAGCGAGGGTGGGTCATGATCGTCTCCTTCCCGGCCGAGTTTTACTATGGGCCGAAGCGAAAGTAAAGCCGCCCGCTACTTCGCGAGGACAGCCAGGGTCTCGAGGTGAGGCGTGTGCGGGAAGAAGTCGAAGGGCGCGAGGGAGGCGACCTTATATCCGGCTTCGGTGAAGCCGCGCAGGTCGCGTCCGAGCGAGGCCGGATTGCACGAAACGTACACGACGACGGGCGCGCCGACGGCGATCGTCCGCCGCAGGGCTTTACCGGTCAGGCCGACGCGCGGCGGGTCGACGATGACGACATCGGCCGGCTCGCGCCCGGGCCCGGCGAGCAGGGCCTCGACCGTGCCGGGGACGAAGGCGGCGTTCTCGATGCGGTTGAGCAGGGCGTTCTCGACGGCGTTGGCGATGTTGGCGGGGGAGGAGTCGATGCCGGTCACCCTCCCGGCGGAGGCCGCGAGCGAGAGCTCGATGGCGCCGCTTCCGCAGTAGAGGCCCAGGACGCGGCTTGCGCCGGTGAGCCCGGCCGCTTCGGCGATCCGGCCGTAGAGGAGCTCGGCCCCGGCCGTGTTGGTCTGGAAGAAGCTCGGGGCGTAGGTGCGGAAGCTCAACCCGGCCAGCTTCTCCTCGATGAAGGGCACGCCAGAGACGACGCGCGTCCTCTCGAACTCGACGAGGTCGGAGCCGCGGCGGTTCGTGACATGGACGAAGCTCACGAGCTCCGGGGCCGCGGCCGCGAGCCGGCCGGCCAGGGTCCCGAGGTCGACGTCGCCGATCTCGGCCGTCACGAGCACGGCCATGAGCTCGCCCGTTCGCTTGCCCTGCCTCAGGACAAGGTGGCGCAGCTGGCCCTGGCGCGTCGCCGGCTCGAAGCCCACGAGGCGGTTCTCCAGGGCAAAATCGAGGACGAGCGGAAAGAGCCGCTCGACGGCCGGCCCGAAGACAGGGCACTCCGTGAGAGGCAGGGTCCTCCGGTAGGTCTGGCGGCTCGATGTCACCCGCTCCCTCAGGCCGAGGACGAGCGCGCCGTGTTTCTCGCCGAAGGCGAACTCCATCTTGTTGCGAAAGCCATAGAGGTCCGGCGAAGCCGTGATCGGCCGGACCGCCGTGACCGCCTCCGCGAGGCCCGCCTCGTCGAGCGTCCGGCGGAGGTGCCGTTCTTTGAGCTCGAGCTGGGTCCCGTAGTCGACGTGCTGGAACGCGCAGCCGCCGCAGGCCCCGAAATGGCGGCAGCGCGGCACGGCCCGCCGCGGCGACGGCCGCTCGACCCGGATCGTCTCCCCGATCCGGGCGGCCCCGCTCTCGCCGACCACCTGGACCCGCAGGACCTCGCCCGGAACGGCCCCGGGGATGAGGAGCTTGCGGCTCTCCACGTCGGCCCGGCCGTCGCTCCCCGGGAAGTCGAGCGTCTCGACCTCGACCGTGAACGCGGGCGCGAGGAACCGGGCCAGGAGCGCGCGGACCTTATCGACCGGGAAGCCGACGACGTTGTCGTAATCGCCCTTCATGCGGGCGACGAACGCGTCGCCGATCTCCTGGACGGCGTAGGCCCCGGCTTTGTCGAGGAAGGTCCCCTGGCCGACGTAGCCGTCGATCATTTCGTCGGTGAGCTCGCGGAAGGTGACATAGGTCAGGTCGTAGCCGGTGAGGAGACGGCCGTCGGCCTTGGTATAAAACGCGAGCCCGGTGATGACGCGGTGACGGTGTCCCGAAAGGGCCTTCAGCATGGCCCGGGCGTCCTCGCGGTCCTTGGGCTTGCCCAGGATCCGGAGCCCGAGGGCGACCACCGTATCGGCGCCGAGGACGACGGCCTCGGGGAAGACCTCGGCCGCTGCCCGGGCCTTGAGGACCGCGGCCTTGATGGCGAAGGCGAGGGGGTCCTTTTCGGGGATGGAGGATTCGTCGACGTCCGTCGGATAGACGCGGAAGTCCGGGGCGACCCGGGCCATGAGCTCCCGGCGGCGCGGCGAGGCGGAGGCGAGGACGATCTCCATCGGGAGGGCTATTTTACACGAATCCGGCCGGGCCGTCGTGCCGGTCTCGGAAGCCGTTCGCCGGTCAACGGACCGGCTCATCGGGCCGGAGATCGAGGCCGAAGAGGGCCGTCGAGCGAGGCTCGAGGACCACCGTGAATTCTGCCGTCGCGCGCGAGATCGTGGTCCCGCGGAACAGGTCGACGACCGCGGTCGCCGGACGAGGCAGACGGATGAGCCGCTCGCCTCCGTCGAGAGAATGGACGCCGACGAGGCTTCTGTTCGCATAGAGGACGTCGCCGGCGTCGCTGTAAATGTGGACCCCGGCGAAACGGGCCACGGCCCGGAGGACGGGCGCCGGGAGGTTCGGGGCGGCGCTATAAACCGACCTCCACTCGGGGAACTCCTTGACGGCAAAGCCGGGACGGCAGTTGCCCTGGGAATAAACAACTTCGCCGAGGACGCGCGCCTCCGCATCATCGATGGGAAAGATCGGGGCCAGCTTGGCGTTCGTCCCCCAGAACAGGTCCCGGCCGAGGCCGCGGGTGATGGGATGGTTGAAGTCCGTGACATGGACGAGCGGCCCCCAAGGCTGCTCGCCGAGCCCGAACCGGATCCCCGTCAGCTCCTCCATGTTCTCGAGCCCCGGGGCCTCCTTGAAGTATCCCGGCGCGTAGATCCACAGGGCCGTCCGCCCGTCCTTTCTCAGCTCCCTTGACAAGGCCCGCCGCCGCGAGGCCTCGAGCCGGAAGGGATTCAAAAAGACGTAGAGCCGATACGGCGGGAGCTTCCCGGATAGGAAATCGTCGAGAAGGTAGACGTCGAACGGAGCGCCCATCCTCGGCAACCCCCAAAGCCGCTGCTGGAAGATGAGCGGGACGTCGAGGCTGTTCCGGCAGGTCTCGTAGAAAAAGCTCTCGTCGTCGAGGAGGACGGCGACCTCGGCGGCCGAGGTCCGGTCGGCGTCCATCGACCGGTCTCCCGTTTGGCGGAACTCGCGTAGAAGAGCCTCGAAACGCGGGTCCTTGACCGCGTTGACCTTCCACAGGGCCCACCAGGCGCCTTCGCCGTGGGTCAGAAAATGGGACAGGTTGCGCCGCAGGATCGTCCGACTGTCCTCAAAGGTCCGGACTTGGCCGTAGTTCGGGTCTTCGGGGTCCGCGTGGGTGCGCGTATCGTCCTCGATGAGAAGGAGCTTGCCGTGAAGGCGGACGGATGCGTCCGGAAGCATGCTCGGCGAATCTCCGCCCATGCCCCGGAATCCATACGAATAGGGGCTGACCAGGAAGTCGACGTCAGGCGAGTTCAGGACCCTCTTCAGTCCGAGATGGCCCGACCGCTGATAGGTCGAGTAGTCGGAGTCGGGGCGCTCCTTGAAGAAGCCGCCGTTCCAGGCAAGATCGAGGAGATAGCCGTAGAAGGCGCCGGCCAGACGCCGCCTCCCGGCCGCCTCCTTGACCGTCCTGCAGAGGTCGACGACGGCCTCCCCGCAGAGATCGGCCATCGCCCGGAAATAGTCGATGACGTCCTGTTCGGTGGCCGGGTCTCGGAAGGTGTAAAGCCGGGCTTCGAGCTGCCGGGCCGCCGCGGGGATGGCGGCCGTGTCAAAGGTCACCGCCGGATCGTGCCTCCAGGCCGCCCGCAGCCGGGCCACATCTCCGCCATAGCGCGTCCTCAGCCAATCGAGGAAATAAGCGCGCATGGGCTCGCTGAAATCGCCGCAGGGCGCTCCCATGGACGACTCACCCTTGACCCATTCGCCGGTGTGGCCGGCCCCGACCTGATAGGCGATGATCCGGTCGAAAAGCCCGGTCCTGCGAAAATGGGCGATGTAGGCTCTCAGAAAAGCCTTCGCCTCTTCCCGCCAGACCTTCGACGCGAAGGACATGCCGTTGCGGCGCCCGTCCGACAGGACCTCGCACTCGCCGGGGTGGGCTTTCTCCCACCAGTCGTCGTGGCCGGTCTCGAGATAGATACGCAGATGGAAGAGGGCGGCCGGGTCCGCCTTGATGACGCGGGCAAAGCGGGCCTCGACGGTCGCGAAGTCGAAATCGCCCGTCCGGCCCGCCCCCGGGCCGATCCACTCGGTCCCTTTGCCGACGTCGAAGGCATAGATGTGGATCCCGGCCGCGGCGCTCCTGCGGGCCTGTTCCTCGAAATCCCACTTGTCGGGGGCCGGACCGGGGACCCAATTGATCGCGGCGAAGACCGGCTCTCCGTCGAGAAAGAGGGCCGGGCTGCCGTGATGGAGCTTGACCTCGGCCGAGGCCACGCCGGCCTTGGCCGGCGTTCGGCCGTCGCCAAACCCGGGGAGCAGAACATCCCGGATGTTCCCACCCGCCAGGGTCCCCGCGGCGGCCAGGGGCGCCAGCCTCAGGACATCGCGTCTCTTCATCGCCGTCCCTCCGTCTCCGCCCGAGTCTGGATGACGCCCCTCACTATAACAGACGGGGGCCTGAGGCCGAAAGGACTTTGCCGAGGGAGACCGGAGGGACCGGGCCGGGGCGCTTCACGAAGCAAAGAGCTTCGTGCCCCAGCCCGCGGCCACGGCGAAATCCATCGCCCGGGCGAACATCGCCTCGTCGAAAACGGGGCAGGCCAGGCCGCGCTTTTCGAGGATCGGGGCGGCCTTCGCCATGTCGAAGGTCCGCCCGTCCTGCATGTAGGGTTTGAAGATCTCGAGATAGGAGTCGTAGAGGACCTCGAGGGTGTTCTTGGGGTCGGACGTGAAATCCTCGGGCCCGCAGGTCCGGATGCCCTCCATCTCGAAATGGCGCGTCCCGTAAGCCACGATCTCCTCGATCGGCGTCAGCCGCGGATTGGCGATGTGGTAGATCCCGCCCTCCAGGCTGTCCTCGAAGATGGCGAGAAAGGCCCGGACGCAGTGATCGACCGGGACGAGGTTGATGCCCGTCCCGGGCCGGGTCTCGATGCGGATCGGGACGAAGAGCCGCCCGCTCGAGGCGAGGCCGATGCCGACCTCGGCCGCCTTCCGTCCGTTGCCGCTCCGCAGATCGTCGAGATAGATGTCGCGGATGGAGAGGGCGGCCTTGATCGGGTAATACAGGGCGTTGAAGCGCAGGGTCCGTCCCGTCCGCGAATCGCCGTAGACGACGGCCGGCCGGTAGACGTTGAGGCGGATGCCCGCGCCTTGGCAGGCGTCCCGGGCCATGATCTCGCCGCGCGCCTTGGTCTCTTCGTAGACGTTCGTGAACGGGCCCGACTCGATCCAGTCCTCGCGACAGAGACCGGCGCGGCGGCCGGCGGCATAGGCGGTGCTGACGTGGTGGAAGACCGCGCAGCCGCCGCGGACGGCCAGGTCCAGGACGGCCTTCAGGCCGCCGATGTTGGCCGCCTCGACCTCGGGCCGCTTCCGCTCGGCGAACGACGTGCTCGAGGCGCAATGGACGATCTCGTCAAAGGGTTCGCGCCCGGCCGGGCCGGCCAAGAGGCGCCCGGCCAGTTCCGGTTCGAGGATGTCGCCCTCCACGATCTCGATCTTCGCGGCCGTCGCGCTGTCGAGGCCGAACCAGCGGGCCAGCCGGCCCATTCGGTCCTCGGCCGAGAGCCCCTTCGACGCCCGCGCCAGGACCGCCACCCGGTATCCCGCCCGGAGGAGGGCCACGGCGATGTGGCTGCCCAGGAAGCCGGTCGCCCCCGTGACCAGGATCCGCCCTGTCCTCTCCTCCCTCATCTTCCTCAGGGATTCGGTTTCGATCCTCATGCCGGTCCCCTTGCCGTCATCGTTCAGACGCGATAGAGAAAGCTCTCCTTCCGGCCGTAGCCCTGGCCGAAAACATCCTTCAGCGAGGTGAAGCCGGGGACGCGGCGCCCCACGTCCTTGAGCCAGCTTTCGAGGGCGGGCATAGCCGCGGCGATCTTGGCCCTTTCCGAGGCGTCGGCGTGGTCGAGATAGTAATCGTATTCGAGGACGGCCCTCTTGCCGAGATCGAGCGGCGTCAGGAAGCCGAAGTCGTGCTCGAGGCCGTTCGTCTCGGCGATCCCGGCGAAGCCGTCGACGATCTCGCGGGCGACGTCGGCCCTGCCGCCCGGAAAATAGATCAGGAAGGCCAGCATGTGATTGTGCCGCGACATGCGGGCGCTGATGATGCGGTTCTCGTTCAGCCAGACGAGGTCGGTCATCTCCGGCCGGGCGTAGAGACGGCGGTAGGCCGGCCGCAGGTCCTCGGGCACGGCCGCCGCGATCGTGTCCGGGCCGGGCCGCACGGCGGCCTCGACGACCGGGCGCAGGTCCGGCCGACAGAGAAGCTCGTAGGGCTTCTCCGGCCCTTCCCAGTCCCGGATGAGATCGAGCCAGCGCGGCTCGAGGAGGCGGGGCAGGCCGAGCATCAGCGTCCGCAGAAGCGAGCCGTCCAGGACCGCGGGGGCCATGCGGCGGACCGCGTCCCGGCCGTAGGCGTCGGCGATGACCATGACGACCTGTTTGAGGCCGAGGACCTCGGGCAGCGCGGCCTTGAAGCGCCGGGCCAGGGACTCGTCCGGCGACAGGAACGAGGAGATGAAGTGGGCGCCGAGCACGGCCACGGCGGAGCCGATCCGGCGCTCGCCGAGCTCGTGGGCGAAGCGGACCGCGTCCTCGAACTCGTCGAACGGCACGTAGAGGCCTTCCTCGCCGCTCACGACCGGATGGAGCTTGACGAAGCCCTTGGTGCAGACCCCCGGTCGGCCGGCGGCCGAGGCGTCCACGCCGAAGAAATTCGGCCCGCCTTGGTCGTGCATCCGATAGGCCTTCCCGTCCGGGCCGGCGAACTCGAGGTCGATGAAATTGTCGGCGAACGTGCCGTAGATGTTGGTCCAGGTGGAAAAAGTCCCGGTGCAGATGATGTTGCCGCAGACCGTGGCCGCGGGCTCGGCGGCGTTGACCCGGAGGCTGTGCTTGGCGGCCTCCCGCTGGAGCTCGAACGAGGTCACGCCCGGTTCGACGGCCGCGCAGAAGTTGCCGAGATCGAGATCGAAGCGCCGCATCCGGCCCATGTCGAGGACGATGCCGTCGGTGAAGACGAGCCCGAAGACGCTGGCGCCGTTGCCGCGGGCGACGTAGGGGAGGCCGAGCTCGCCGGCCAGCCGGATGACGGCCGCGACCTCGTCCCGCGATCCCGGCAGGACAACATAGCGGGGCGGCCGCGGGCCGGTGAAAGGGAACGGGTCGTCGGCGTAGGTCCAGAGGACGGCCGGATCGTTCGAAGCGAAGGCCGGCCCGACGATCGACCGCAGGCGCCGCAGCGGCCCGTCCTCGGGGACCTTCAGGACCTGGCCGCCCTCGCGCCGGAAGGCCTCGACGTGGTCTTTAAGCGCCTTCATGACGGGGACGGGCCGCAGGCCCACGGCGAAGTGGCAATTGAGATCGCAAAGCCCGCACATCGTGCAGGTGTCGGCGGCGTCGGCCAAGCCCTCCGTGACCGGGATCCGGCCCTCGGCCAGTCCTCGGTAGAGGTCCATCCGGCCCTGCGGGTAATACGTGACGAAGCCGCGCTCGGGGCCGGAGGGGCAGATCCCCGTCCCGAGGTAGTCGATCTTGCACATGGCGTAATGGCGGCACTGGGCCGCCGCGGCTTTGGCCTCAGGGTCGATGCGGGGCATGGCCGGCCTCCTCGGGCTTTCGCCCGCTGTAGATCGTGGCAAGACCCAGAGAGAGGGGACGCGCGGCGATCTCGGCGAGGCCGGCCCGGCCGAGCCCGCCGGGGATCTCGCCGGCCGCGGCGAAAACGCGGATGGACTCGACGAGGTAGCGGAATGGTCCGTCCGTCCCGGTGAGGATCCGGGCGAGCGGGAGCATGATCCGATAGGAATAGAACGCGTAGAGCGAACGCTGGAAGCGGCGCCGGGGCAGGGTGAACTCGAGCCCGGCGAAACGCCCGCCGGGCTTGAGGACGCGGCCGATCTCGCCGAGCCCGCGGTCGAGATCGACGAGATTGCGCAGGCCGAACCCGACCGTGACGGCATCGAACGAGCCGTCCGGAAACGGCAGGGCCTCGGCGTCGCCCTGAACGAACGTGACGAGACCGCCCGAACCGGACCGCCGGCTCTTCGTCCGGCCGAATTCCATCATGGGCCGGTTGAGGTCGCAGACGACGACCCGCCCCTCCGGCCCGATGCGGGGAGCGGCAAAAAGGGCCAGATCGGCCGTTCCGCCGCAGATGTCGAGGACGCGGTCGCCCGGCCCCAGGGCCAGGCGCTTAACGGTCGCCCGCTTCCACAGGAAGTGCAGTCCCAGGCTGAGCACGGCGTCGGCCCGGTCGTAGGTCGCGGCGATCGGCGTGAACTGGTCCTGGACGAGGCTTTTCTTGTCCGCCGCCGCGACGGTCCTGAAGCCGAAGCTGACTGGGCTTTCTGACATGGGAGTTTCCGGGTCTGCCCTGACCGCTCCTCACTATAACAGATGGGCCCCGAAGTGCCAAAAGCCGTTCGCCGTTGCCCCGGCCGGTCGATGCGCATAGAATACCGCCGGAGGATCGCGATGAGCCGTTACGCCGTTGGCATCGACCTCGGCGGGACCAAGGTCGAGGCCTGCCTCATGAACGAGTCCCGCGAGCTTCTGGCCCGCAAACGCCGGCCGTCCCAGCCGGCCCTCGGCCGCGAGAAGGTCGTCCGGAACATCCTCGAGCTCGTCGCCGAGACGGCGGGCGACGCCCCGTACGAGGCCGTCGGCATGGGCACGCCGGGGACTTACAGCGCCGCCGACGACATCATGCACGGCGCCCCCCACACACCCCTCTACGAAAAGCCCGGCCTCGTCAGCCTGCTCCGCTCCAAGCTGGCGGTGCCCCTCGTCATCGAGAACGACGCCAACTGCCTGGCCCTGGCCGAGTTCTTCGCCCAGTGCCACGGCCGGTTCTCGACGGTCATGGCCGTCATCCTCGGCACGGGCATGGGCTCGGGACTCATCCTCGAGAACAGGCTGCACCGCGGCCCGAACGGCAACGCCGGGGAGATCGGCCACACCTCGATCGACATCACCGGCCGTTTGTGCGAGTGCGGCCGGCGGGGATGCGGTGAGGCCTACCTCTCCGGGCCGAGCCTTGGCCGCCGCTATGCCGAACGGACCGGCGAGACTCTCCCCCCCGACCGTATCTTCGAGCGCTGTCAGGCCGGCGACGGGAACGCCCGGGCGGTCCTGGACGAATCCTGCCGGATCATGGGCGAGCTCTTCGCGAATTGCGTCAATGTCCTCGACCTTCAGGCCATCATCCTCGGCGGCGGCGTCTCGAACATCCCGCTTTGGTACGAACAGGTGCCGCCGGTCATGAACCGGGCCCTCTTCGGCATCCCCGGCCGCGACATTCCCATCCTGAAGGCCGTCTTGGGCGACTCGGCGGGCGTCCTCGGCGCCGCGTACCTCGCCCTGCGCCAGATGGGGCTAATGGAGTTCTAGTACTTCCCCATGATATAGTTCTCGAGGTTCTCGATCGTCACCTTCTGGTCGGTGATGATGGCCTTGACGACATCGCCGATGGAGATGACCCCGGCCAGCTTGCCGCCCTTGCAGACCGGCAGATGGCGGATGTGCTTGTCCGTCATGAGGGCCATGCATTCCTGGGCCGTCGTGTCGTCGTGGACGCCGTAGACCTCTTTGGTCATGATGTCCCGCACGGGCGTATCCTGGGACTGGCGGCCCATCAGCACGATCTTTCGGGCATAATCCCGCTCGGAGAGGATGCCGATGACCTCCTCCTCTTGATCGACGACGAGGAGCGCGCCGATGCCCTTCTTGGCCATGAGATCGAGCGCCTCGAGGACCTTGGCGTCCGGCCCGATGGTCCAGGCGGTGTGCCCCTTCTGATCGAGCATGTCCTTGACCGTGATCATTGACGTCCCTCCTTCTTCGATCCGCCGTTTGTCCGGTCCGGCGCGATTCCACTATAGCGACCCCCGCGCCGTTGTCAATTCCATTCCTCCCGGGCCGGGGGGCCGGCGCTTTCGCTGAGGACAGGGCTCAGTCGAAATATCCGGTGAGGTCGTCCCGGTTGAGCTTCTGGTTCAGGGCCACCCGGGCGACGGCCCGGGCGACGGCCCGGTGGAGGGCCTTGTCGAGCGGATTGGGAACGATCTCGCCCGGAGCGGCGAAACCGGCGATGGCCTCGGCCGCGGCCATCAGCATCTCCCGGGTGATCCGCGGCACGTTGGCGTCGACCGCGCCCCGGAAGATGCCGGGGAAGCCCAGGACGTTGTTGACCGATTTGCCGTCGGCGGCGAAGGCCGCCCCGGCGCCCAGGGCGAGCTCCGGCTCGATCTCCGGGACGGGGTTCGATAGGGCCAGGATGATCTGGCCTTTGCGGACGACACCCGGCTTGATCAGGCCGGGCGCGCCGGTCGTGGCGATGACGACATCGCATTGGGCCATGATACCGGCGAGGTCCGAGGCCACGCCGCCGGCCCGGACCAAGCGGTCGACGGCCTCGGGCACGAGGTCGGCGCCGAGGACGGGGTGCCCGAACCGGAATATCAGCATCTTGGCCAGGGCGAACCCCGCGGCCCCGAGACCGATGACGCCGAGGCGGCTCCGGGTGAGGTCCCGCCCCGTCGTCTTGGCCGCGTTGATGAGGGCGGCCGTGACGACGACGGCCGTGCCGTGCTGGTCGTCGTGCATGACGGGGATGTCGAGCCGGGCCTGGATGCGCTCCTCGATGGCGAAGCAGCGGGGCGCCGAGATGTCCTCGAGCTGGATGGCGGCGAAGGTCGGCGCCATGTGGACGACCGTCTCGACGATCCCGTCCGGGTCCTTGGTGTCGAGCAGGATGGGCATGCCGGAGAGGCCGGTGAACGTCTCGAGCAGGCTGGCCTTGCCCTCCATGACCGGCATGGCCGCGAGCGGGCCGATGTCGCCCAGGCCGAGCACGGCCGTGCCGTCCGTGACGATGGCCACGAGGTGGCGGATCGAGGTGAAGCGGCGGGCGAGAGCGGGGTCGTCCCGGATCTTCAGGCTGACTTCGGCGACGCCGGGCGTGTAGACGCGCCGGAGCGTGCTCAGCGAGGAGATGTCGTAGCGGCTGCGGATGGCGATCTTGCCGCCCTGGTGCATCTCCAGGACCTCGTCGCGAACCTCGAGGAGTTGGACCCCCTCCGTGGCCCGGGCGACGCCGAGGATGCGCTCGAAATGGCTGAGATCGTCGGCGAAGACGACAACGTCCCGATCGACGGCTGCGCCGCCCATGTGGATCGTCTGGATCTCGCCGATGAACCCGTTCTCGCCGCCGATGGCGGTCAGCAGGCGGCCGAGGCTGCCCGGCGTCTGTTCCAACCGGCAGCGCAGCGTCCGCTGGATCTTGCCGTCCCACCACATGGAAAGACCTCCTCTCCCGGATCGAAGACCTTTTCAATTATAAGCAGAACGCCGGTTCTAGTCCACGAGCAGGAAGGCGTAGCGGTTCATCTCCTGATCGTAGTCCGACAGGACCTCGATCGGGTAGCCGATCTTGCGGACCGTGGTGAAAACGTCGATCCCCAACGCGTCCGGGCTGGGCCGGGCCAGCTTGGGCTCCTTGCATGCCGTCCGGGCGCCCGGGCACTCGAGGCAGATGTTGCAGCTGTCGAAGGGCAGCATGAAGGCCTTGACGAAACCGGACTTAAAGAGCTCCTGCTCGAGCTTGATGAGCTCGAGGACGAGCTTGCGGCTCCAGGCGTGCCGGTCCTCGGGCCGGGGGACCGTCTTGGCGAAGTGGAAGACCGCGGCCCGGCGGTATTCCCGGATGAAGCTCCGGCATTCCGGGACCGGGGGCGCGTTCGGCGGGCAGGCCGCGTTGTGGCCGTATTCAACGCAGCCGTAGCGGCACTTCATCCGGACCCATTCGGCCAGGACGATCTCGCGGGGCGCGATCCAGCGGACGTCGGTGAAGCCGCGGGCGGCGAAGAGCTGCGCGAGCGCCTTCGTTCCCGCCGGCCGCCGCGCCGCCGCCGCTCTCGTTCTGGCCATGGCCTTTCTCGTCTTGGGCATCCTCGCTCCTCCTGGCCGGTCCGCCGGCCGTCCGCAGCGGTTTATAACACCGTCGTTCCGTGGGTGTCAACGGCCCCGGCCTTCCGCGCCGCCTCCTCCTCCGCTATAATTGTGGCCATGACCGCCGCGTCGAATACCGCCGTCGTCCTCGTCCGGCCCGACAGCCCCGAGAATATCGGCCTGGCCGCCCGGGGCATGGCCAACACGGGCTTCGCCGACCTGCGCCTTGTCGGGGTCGAGCGGCTCGAACCCCCGGCCTGGCGGACGGCGATCCACGCGGAAGCGATCATGGAGCGGGCGCGGTTCTTCCCGACGCTGGCCGAGGCCGTCGCCGATCGCGACCTCGTCTTGGGCTCGACGGCCCGGGTCCGCCATGACTTCCCCCTCGTCCCGCTCGCCGACGCGGTGGCGCGGCTCGAGGAGTATCCGCCGGCGGCGCGTGTCGGCCTCGTCTTCGGCAATGAGCGCACGGGCCTGACCCAGAAGGAGCTCGGCCTGGCCAACATCCGTTTTCACATCCCCCAGATCTCGCGCCAGCCGTCTTACAACCTCGGCGTGGCCGTCACCCTGACCCTGCACACCCTCGCTTTCCGGGAGGGCCCGCCGGCTGCCCTTCGCCGTCATCTGCCGCTCGACCACGCCGCCCAGGCCGAGGCCGGCCGCCGCTTCGGCGACATGCTCGACAGCCTCGGCTTCATGCACGACACCAACCGGGACTTCATCGTCGAGAAGGTCCGGGACATCTTTTTCCGCATGGCCCTGACGGCCAAGGACCGGGACATCATCCTGGCCATGTTCCGCAAGGCCCTGGAGGGGCCGCGCCCCCGCGCCCCCCGTATTCATCCCCCCACGAAGGAGCAGCCATGAACCCCAAAGAGCTGAAAGTCGTATTCGGCGAGAACGACAAGATCGACGTCGAATACAAGGGCTTCACGATCAAGACCGATCAGCCCGTGCGCGACGGCGGCGACAACTCCGCCGCGTCCCCCTTCGATCTGTTCCTCGCCTCGCTCGCCGCGTGCGCCGGATACTACGCCCTGTCCTTCTGCCGGGAGCGCAAGATCCCGACGGAGGGGCTGGCCGTGACCATGACCACCGAGCGGGGAGAGGTCTCCAAGATGATCGACAAGATCACGGTCGAGGTCGTCCCCCCCCCGGGCTTCCCCGAGAAGTACCGCCTGGCCCTGATCAAGGCCGTCGATCACTGCACGGTCAAGGCCCACATCCTGAGGCCGCCGCAGTTCGAGATCGTCCTCAAGCCCTGAACGGGCCGCCGGCCGCCGTTCCTTGCTCCCTCAAGGAGCTTGGGGCAGCCAGAGATAATAGAACCCCGTCTTCAGGGCCCCGATCATGGATTCGAGCGCCTTGGCCTCGAGGGAAAAGTCGCCGAGCTTGGTCGCGTAGATGTTCGTCGTCGTCTTCGGAAAATAGGTGTAGGTGACGACCCGGGCGGCCTTGAGCCCAGCCAGCGCGCGGGCCTTCCCGTAGGCGTCCTCGAAGTAGCCCACGGCGTCGATGAGACCGAGCCTCAGGGCCTGCGGGGCCGTGTAGACGCGGCCGTCGGCGATCGTCCGCAGGTCGCCCTCGGCCACCTTGCCCTTGCGCCCCCGGCTCACGACGGCCAGGAAGTCCCCGTAATACTCGTCGATGATGCCTTGGAAGATCTTCTTTTCGTCGTCGGTCATGTCCCGGAAGGGCGAGCCCGAATCCTTGGCCGGGCCGGACTTGATGACGTTGACCTTGACCCCGACCTTGCTCATGAGGGACTCGACGTTCGGGAAGATCGAGATGACGCCGATCGAGCCAGTCAGCGTGGACGGGTGGGCGATGATGGCGTCGCAGGCCATGGCGATGTAGTAGCCGCCCGAGGCGGCGACGCTCATCATCAGGCCGACAACGGGCTTCCCCGTCCGCTCCTTGAAGCGCAGGATCTCGTGATAGACGATGTCGCTCGCCGTCACCTCGCCGCCCGGCGTGTCGAGCCGGAGGATGACGGCCTTGACCGCGGGGTCCTGGACGGCGCGCTCGAGGCGGTCGAAGACCCGGGCCACGACGCTCTTCTCGCGGGCCAGGAGGTTCGTCTCCAGGGCCGCCGAGATCGTCCCGTCGATGTCGATCATCAGGACCTTCTCTGAAGCCGGGCCGGGCAGGAGAACGACCTCCTTGAGCGTGTCCGTGCCGAGCAGATCGAGATGGATCTGCGGCGAGCAGGCGGCCAGGGACAGGGCGGCGGCCAGGGACAGGCCGAGCACGGCGGATCTCGCGGTCATGGCGACCTCCTCAGTCGGCAGGTTGGCGGAAATGCTTGCCGGCGCGCCGGGTGGGCGGGATGACCATGCGGATCGCCCCGGGCATGACGCGGCATTCGACCCGGTCCCGGCGGTCGATGACCTCGCCGTTGAACTGGACCGGCAAGTCCCGGCCGTTGATGACGACCCGCTTGGCCTTGTAATGGCGCAGCCGGCGCTGGTAGATCCCGAAATAGATGAGGGGGAAGACGAGCGAGTATTTCACGGGCCCCATCTCGAACAGGGTGACGTCGAGGTAGCCGTCGTCGACCACGGCCTCGGGCGCGATGAACCAGCTGTAGCCGAAATAGTTCGTCTTGGCCACGAGGCAGTCGAAGAACCTCGAGGCGACGGTCTTCCGTTCGAACGGGCCCGACTCGTCCCAGCCGTCATAGAGCTCGATCGTCTTCTCGTCGAGGGGCGTCGCGAAGAGACGCCGCCCGGCCAGGACGTGGCCCCAGAAGCCCTGGATCTTGCCTTCGAGCTTCTCGCCGGTGACGAGGGCCGTGGCCCCGATGCTGGCGAACGCGGCCACGCGGCCCTCGATCTCCATGAGGTCGATCGGCCGGGCCACCCCCTCGGCCAGATGGTCGATGGCCCGGAGCGGGTTGAGGGGGATGTCGAAGGCCTTGCGGAAGGCGTTGCCGCTGCCGAAGGGGATGACGCCGAAGCAGACCTCGCCCTGCTTGCCGGCGTTGAAGATGCCCTGGAGCGAGTCGGCGATCGTGCCGTCCCCGCCCATGGCCACGATGACGTCGGCCGTGGCCGTGGCCAGCGCGGCCTTCTCGATCGTCGTCCGGACGTCGCCGAGATCGTCGTAGATGTCCCCGGGCAGCCTCTTCTGAAGATAGGCGCGCAGAAGCTTCCGCCTCATCCACCGGGAATTGGCCGCCCGGGGATTGATAAGGCAGGCCGTTCGCCGCTCTTTGCTGTTTTCGGTCATAGGCCGGAAAAACCCTCCTTATTGTAGCGCATGTCCCCGGGAGCGTCAAAAGGACGGGGCCCATTTGAACCCGGCCGGCCACCTGGACTAGAATGCCCCTCGAGCGGCCATGAAAGCCCTGGAAAAGACCGTCACCGTCCGCGACCGGAACTTCCTCCTGCGGGTCGAAACGTCGCACGACTCGCGGGATTACGCGAAATACGAGGCCCTGCGGGAGGAGATCTGGGGCTTCCCCGACGATCACCTGTCGAGCACCCGGAACATGATGTGCGAGAACGTCTTCCACGAGGGCGGCAGCCTCTTCATCGGGGCCTTCGCCGAGGCGGGGGAGCCCGGGCGCTTCGAGACCGACGGCGCGCATCTCGTCGGCTTCTGCTACGGCTTCGTCGGCGTCCTCGACAAGACGATCGGCTTCCGCGAGGCCGCCAACCTCCGCTTCTATGCCCAGTACGCCGGCGTCCGGACGGCCTATCAGAGCTACGGCCTCGGCATCCTGCTCAAGGGCTATCAGCGCGAGATGGTCCTCGACCTCCTGGGCGTCTCGACCATCATCTGCACCTACGACCCGCTGACCGGCGTCAACGCCAACCGCAACATCCACCACTTCGGCATGGACGTCCTCGAATACCGGGTCGCGACCTACGGCGAGTATGGCGGCCTTCTTAACCGGACGGACGTGCCCACGGACCGCTTCCTCATGTCCTGGGACCTCGCGCGAACGGGCCCGCGCCCGGACTACGGCCTCCGCGAGGCCCGGACGGCGGCGCCGCCCCTCCGCGCGTCCTCGCGAACGATCGCGGGGAAAAGCGGCCCGATCGAGCTCGAGGTCGTCGAAGGGACCGATCCCGAGGCCCGGGGCGAGGCCCTCCTCGTGCGCATCCCCCTCAATGTCTACCGGATGCTTCAGGAGACGGACGTGGCCGATCCGGCCGTGAGGCGCATCCCCGTCGATTGGCGCTTGGCTACGCGCGAAGTCTTCCTGCGCCTGTTCGCCCGGGGCTACCGGGTCGTCGATTTCCTCAAGGCGGGCCCGGAGAGCCCGGCCAATCACTATGTCCTCCTGCGGACGCCCGGGGCCGGCCGATGAGCCCGGCCCGGCCGCCCTTTGTCGTGACCCAGGACCTGGCCAAGACCTATCTCGTGGGCGATGTTCAGGTCGCGGCCCTGGCCGGCGTTTCGATCACGGTCGAGGAGGGCCGGTTCGTGGCCGTGACCGGGGCCTCGGGCTCCGGAAAATCGACGCTCCTCAATCTCCTCGGCGGGCTCGACACGCCCACGGCCGGGACGATCGAGGTCGGCGGGGCCCTCGTTTCGGGAATGGACCGCGAGACCCTGGCGCGCTATCGCCGGCTCAGCGCGGGCATGATCTTCCAGTCGTTCAACCTCATCGCTTCCCGGACCGCCCTCGAGAACGTCGAGCTGCCGCTCCTCTTCGCCGGCGTGGACAAAAGGGAGCGCCGGGTCCGGGCGGCGGAGCTCCTGGACCAGGTCGGCCTGGCCCATCGGGCCGGCCACCGCCCGACGGAGCTATCGGGCGGCGAGCAGCAGCGCGTGGCCGTGGCCCGGGCCCTGGCCAACGGGCCCCGGCTGCTCCTCGCCGACGAGCCGACGGGGAACCTCGACAGCCGGACCTCGCGCGAGATCGTCGGGCTCCTGGCCGGGCTCAACCGCGGCCGGAACCTGACCGTCGTCATGGTCTCGCACGAAGAGGGGCTGGTCCGGGAATTCGCGCACGAGGTCCTGCGGCTGCGCGACGGCCGCCTGGCCGGGACGGAGGCCTCCTCATGAGGTTCTCGGACGCCGTCGACTTCGCCCGGACGAGCCTCGGCAAGCGGCGCCTGCGGACGTTCCTCACCGCCTCCGGCGTCATGATCGGGATCGGCGCCCTGGTCTCGATGATCTCGTTCGGCAAGGGCATGCAGAAGAACGTGACCCGGGCCTTCCGTTCGTCCGACCTGTTCACGACGCTCATGGTCATGCCCGGCGGGGCGGAAACTCCCGGCCGGAACGCGCCCGGGGAGGACCCGGACGACCGGCCGAGACCCGCGGCCAAGGACGCCGGCCGCCCGGAGGCCATCCTCGATGACGCGGCCGTGGCCGCCATCGCCAAGATCCCCGGCGTGGCCATGGCCTACCCCGATATCGGTTTTCCGGCCATGGTCGGCCTGGGCCAGGGGGGCGGCGAATTCCGGCTCATTCAGGTCGTGCCGGCCGCGGTCGTGGCCACCCAGGCCCGGAAGATCAAGTGGGGAAGGGGTTACGGCGGCGACGCGGAGGAAGGCGTCGTCGTCAGCCAGGCGTTCCTCCGGCGTTTCAAGGTCACCGATCCCGCCGCGGCTGTGGGACAGAAGATCCGGATCACCACGGTCTCGCTCGACCTCGGCCGGTTGGCGACGCTCAACCTCGGCTCGATCCTCGCCGGCGAGACCTCGCCCGTGGCCCAGGAGAGCTACGAATTCCCGATCCTCGGCATCATCGGGGCCGAGGCCTTCGGCGAAGAAGGCAGCTTGGCCCCGAGCGGGGTCATGATCCCGCCGGGCCCGGCGAAAGGGATCAAGCGACTGCCGTTCTCGAGCGTTTGGGACCTCTTCCGTGTTCAGGGCGGCCGGATGGGCTATTCGGCCGTGACGGTGAAGCTCGGCTCGCTCCGGGACTTGGATCCCGTCCGGGACGAGGTCCGCACGATGGGTTTCGCCACGTTCGCCTTGGCCGACCAGTTCGACCAGATCACCAAAGCCTTCACCATCATGGACATGGTCCTGGCCGCGGTCGGCATGATCGCCATCGTCGTCGCCGCCCTCGGCATCGTCAATACCATGGTCATGTCCATCCTCGAGCGCTATCGGGAGATCGGGGTCATGAAGGCGGTCGGCGCGTCGGACGGCGACATCCGGCGCATCTTCTTTTTCGAATCCGGCGCCATCGGCTTCCTCGGCGGGGTCGCCGGGTGCGCTCTCGGCTGGGTGACGAGCCTCGTCATCAACCGCGTCGTCGACTTCTATCTGGCCCGGCAGGGCGTGCCGGCGGTCGCCTACTTCGCTTTCCCGGTCTGGATCTTCCTCGGCGCCGTCGCCTTCGCCATCGTGGTCAGCCTGGTCTCGGGCATCTACCCGGCCCGCCGCGCCGCCCGCGTCGATCCGGTCGTCGCCCTCAGACACGACTAGGTCTTTCTGCTATAATGCGCGTCTTATGTGCGCCGGTGCCCTTCTTGTCTCGGCTGGGGGGATGATCCTCGGGGAAACGAAGGAGTCGCCATGAAGAATTTCCGTCACGCCTCCCTTTTTGCCGCCGCTCTGGCCGTCGCCTTGGCCCTGGCCGGCTGCACGGTCCGGCAGCAGCCCAAGACCGTCGAGGAGAGGGCCCGCGAGCTTCACGCCCGCATCCTGACCGTCGACACCCACTGCGACACGGCCTTCAGCCTGCTCCGCACGGACTGGAAGATCGGCGACCGCCACGATCCGGCCCTGCGCTCGAGCGGCAAGATCGACCTGCCCCGGATGAAGGAGGGCGGGCTCGATGCCGAGTTCTTCGCCGCCTTCGTCGGGCAGGGGCCCCTCAACCCCGAGGCCTATGCCAAGGCCAAGGACAACGCCCTCCGCGCCGTCGCCGCCGTCCACAAGATGACCCAGGAGTATGCCTCGGTGATCGGGTTGGCCACCGACCCCGCCGGCGCCCGCCGCCTCAAGAAAGAGGGCAAGCTCACGGCCTTCGTCGGCATGGAGAACGGCTATCCCCTCGGCCGCGACCTGGCGAACGTCAAGCTCTTCTACGACAACGACGTCCGCTACATCACCCTCTGCCATTCCTCCGACAACGATATCTGCGACTCCTCGACCGACCGCCGCGCGCCGGAGGACAAGGGCCTCAGCGACTTCGGCCGCGAGGTCGTGGCCGAGTGCAACCGCCTGGGCATGATCGTCGACATGTCCCACGCCTCGGAGAAGTCCTTCTATGATGTCCTCGCGGTGACCAAGGCGCCCGTCATCTGCTCGCATTCGAGCTCGCGGGCCGTCTGCGACAATCCCCGCAATCTGACCGACGACCAGCTCCGGGCCCTGGCCAAGAACGGCGGCGTCGTCCAGATCTGCTTCCTGGGCGCGTATGTCAAAGTGCCGCCGGCCATCCCCGAGCGCGAAAAAGCCATCAAGGAGATGGAGGCCAAGTACGGCCCGTTGCGCGACCTCAAGGACGAATCGCTGCGCCAGCAGGCCATGGCCGAACGGGACGCGATCAACCAAAAATATCCTCAGGCCCAGCCGAACGTCAAGGACCTGGTCGACCACATCGACCATGTCAAGAACGTCGTCGGCATCGATACCGTCGGTATCGGGACCGATTTCGACGGCGGCGGCGGGATCGAAGGCTGCAATGACGTGAGCGGCATGATCCACGTCACCGAGGAGCTCATCCGCCGGGGCTATACGGACCGCGAGATCGAGAAGATCTGGGGAGGCAATTTCTTCAGGGTCTTCGAGAAGATCCAGTCGCTGGCCGGGAAATAGGAACAGGTCTCGTAAAGAAAATTTACGCCGGGCCTGGCGTCATTCCGCCAAATTATTTATTATCATTAAGATAAATGCATTCGTCTGTGGCACAAACCTTGCTCCCTCCAAGGTTTATACGAGTATGTGCATTTTAAGGCCGTTTTCGTTATCATGAGGGCGCCTTCCATGACCACCGCCCGGGCCAGGCTCTTCCCGCCCCTCGTCGTGGCGGCGCTCCTCGTCGCCGCCCTCCCGACCTCTCCGTCACCGGCTGCCGCTCCGGGCCGGCCTGGCGTCACCCCCCGCTACGGCGGCACGTTGCGCATCAAGGGCTATTACCTGCCCTTCAACCAGATCTTCGACCCGGCCGCGCCGTCCCACTATTTCATCACCGAACAGCTTTATGACGGCCTGGTCCGGTTCGACCATCGCTTCAACCCGACGCCCGCCCTGGCCGAATACTGGGAGCTCTCGCCCGACGGGACCCGCCTCACGTTCCATCTCCGCAAGGGGGCCCGCTTCCACAACGGGCGCGAGCTCACGGCCGACGACGTCAAGTTCTCGCTCGAGCGGCTGGTCCGGAACCGCCCGGGCAACACGACCTATCCCTTCTTCGCCGGAAAGGTCGTCGGCCTGGAGGAGTTCCGCCAGGGCACGGCTCCCGACGTGGCCGGTTTCCGGGTCGTCGACCCGCTGACCTTCGAGATCCGCTGGGCCCGGCCCACTGTTTCCGGGCTCTATCTCCTGGGCATGTATTACTGCAAGATCCTGCCCAAGGACCTCGTCGAGGGGCAGGGCCGGAGCTTCTTCCAGCATCCGGTCGGCACCGGCCCGTTCAAGTTCGCCGAATGGCTGCGCAGCCCCCGCCTCGATATCCTGGGCGTCCGGCTCGAGCGCAACGCCGCCTACTTTGACCGCCCGCCCCACCTGGCGGCCCTCGAATACAGCCCGTATTTCACCGAAGAACAGTTCGAGGCCGGGAGCGTCCACCTTGTCTCGGTCGACTCCGAAAAGATGCTCCGCGGGAACTTCCCGGTCCTCGAGAACAACACCCTGAAGTCCTATTTCCTGTCTTTCAGCTGCGATATCCCGCCGTTCGACCGCCCCGAGGTCCGCCGGGCGCTGGCCCTGGCCCTCGACCGGGCCCGGCTGGCCGCGGCCTGCGACACGCCGTCGACGCTTCACCAGGTCCAGACGAACTTCATCCCGCCGCTCCTGCCGGGCTTTTTTCCCAAGCAGGCCGGCCCCTTCACCGACGCCGACACGGCCAAGCTCCTGCTCGACCGGCTCCTGCCCGGCGGCGGCCGCGAGGCGCTGGCCCTGACCCTCCTCTGCGACGCCCCCAAAACGGACGAAACAGCCGGCTTCGCCCGGGAGCTCGAGCGGGAGCTCGGGACCCTCAGCATCCCGCTCGAGGTCAAGTACCTGCGGAAGCCCGACGATGCCCGGGGCCTCACCAAGCCCTACCTGAAGTTCCAGATCCACACGATGGATTTCCCCGATCCCGAGAACATCGTCGGTCCGCTGTTCCGGTCGGGGAGCCCGGCGAACGCCCGCAGCTGCCGCTACGCGAACCCGCGCCTCGACGCCTTGCTCGAACAGACCGAGGTCGAAACGAGTTGGGAGCGGCGGACCGGCCTCTTCCGGGAGATCGAGAAGCTCCTCTCCGAGGATGTGCCGGCCCTGCCGCTCTTCTCGGAACGGATCCGCATCGCCATCCGCCCCCAGGTCCGGGGCCTGCAGCTGCCGGCCATGGGGTTCATCTTTCTCGACGTCAGGGACATCTGGCTCGGAGACTGAGACGGTGAAGCTGAAGATCTCGATCCAAACGCGCCTCGTCTTCTGGATCACCGCGCTCGTCCTCCTCCTGTTCGGCGCGGTCCTCTTCGTCATCCAGATCCGCGAGGCCAAGATCCTCCAGGACGAGGCCAAGGCCCGGGCCCTCCTCCAGGCCCGCTATGTCGCGGACGCCAACCTCATCCCGCTGTCCCACACCGATTGGCCGGCCATCCAGGACTACGTCGACACCCACTGCACCGGGGATCTGGCCTACATGATCGTCTATGACCGGTCCGGCCAGGCCGGGGCCTCCAACACGCTCCTGCGGTCGCACGGCGAGATCGTCTCGGCCAGCCTCCTCGGCGACGCCATGACGAATGAGGAGAGCGCCTCGGAGATGCGGCGGCTCGTTCTCGAGGGCAAGCCCGTCCGCGTCTACGAGGTCGAGGTTTCGGCCTATTCGGCGGCGGCGGGGGCGGGCCGGTGGGGCTCGGTCAAGATCGGCCTCTCGCTCGAGCCCATGTACGAGCGGTTGAGGCAGGTCCAGAAGGTCCTCCTGCTCATCGGGCTCGGCGGCTTCCTGCTGGGCATTGCCGGGGCGTCCTTCCTGGCCCGGCGCATCACCCGGCCCATCCATCGCCTCGTCGACGGCACGGTCCGGATCGCCCAGGGCGATTTTTCCGAGGCCATCGTCGACACCTCGCGCGACGAAGTCGGCGATCTGGCCCGCAGCTTCAACGAGATGACCCGGGACCTTCTCCAGACCCGGGAGCGGGCCGAGGACGCCAACCGCCGCCTCGTCCAGCACGAGAAGCTGGCCTCGATCGGACGCATGGCGGCGACCATCGCCCACGAGATCCGCAATCCCCTGACCTCGGTCAAGCTGAACGTCCAGAAGATCGCCGAGGAGGAGGCCCTCGCCGAGGCGGTCAAGGCCCACTTGGACCTGTCGCTCGAGGGCATCGACCAGATCGAGCGGTTCATCAAGGAGCTGCTGAACTTCACGCGGGTCCAGGAGCTCGCCCTGGAGCGCTGGCCGGTCGATCAGATCGTCGACGCGTCGCTCAAGATGCTCAAGGACGTCCTGGCCGGCAAGGGCATCGTCGTCGAGCGGACCTGCGATCCGGACCTCCCGCCCGTCCTGGCCGACGCCGACAAGCTGCGGCAGGTCTTCCTCAATCTCCTGCGGAACGCCCACGAGGCCCTCGACGAGGGCGGGCACATCGGCATCGCCTGCGACCGCGTTCGCGAGGGCGGGCGGACGATGGTCCGGATCCGCCTCTCCGACGACGGCCCGGGCATCCCCGAGAACGTCCGTCGGAACATCTTCGAGCCGTTCTTCACGACCAAGCCCTCGGGCTTCGGCCTCGGCCTGGCCAACGCCCGCAAGATCGTCGAGCAGCACAACGGGACGATCGCGGTCGACCCGGCGGGCGGCGCAGGAGCGGCGTTCGTCATCCTCATCCCGGCGGAGGAGGCCTCATGAGATCCATCCTGATCGTCGAGGACGATCCGCTCGTCCGCAAGACGCTGGCCTCGCAGCTCGCCAAGAAGGGCTTCGACATCGCCGTCGCCGAGACGGGCGAGGACGGGGTCCGGGCCTTCGGCGAAGCGTCGCCGGACCTGGTGCTCCTCGACGTCCGGCTGCCCGACATCGACGGCCTCGAGGTCCTGCGGCGGATCAAGGAGCGCAGCCGCCGGGCCGTCATCCTGGTCATGACCGCCTTCGACGACATGAAGACGACGGTCGAGGCCATCAAGCTCGGGGCCTTCGAGTACCTCGTCAAGCCGCTGAACATGACGGAACTGGAGTTGGCCATCGAGAAGGCCTTCCAGGTTCGGGCCCTCGAGGAAAAGGTCAGCTACCTCGTCGAGGAAAAGCAGAAGGAATACACGATCGACAACATCATCGGCCGGTCGCCGGGGATCCGCAACGTCTTCAAGATCATCGGCTCGGTCGCCAACACCCGGACGAACGTCCTCATCCAGGGGGAGAGCGGGACGGGCAAGGAGCTGGTGGCCAAGGCCATCCACTACCACAGCCCCTTCCGGGACGAGCCCTTCATCGTCATCAACTGCTCGGCCATCCAGGACACGCTGCTCGAGAGCGAGCTCTTCGGCCACGTCAAGGGGGCCTTCACCGACGCCGTCAGCGAGACCAAGGGCAAGTTCGAGATCGCCGGCAAGGGGACCCTCTTCCTCGACGAGATCGGCGACGTTTCGCCCAACCTCCAGAGCAAGCTGCTGCGGGTCATCGAGTCGCGCGATTTCATGAAGGTCGGGGGCGAGAAGGTCCTGAAGACCGAGGCCCGAATCATCGCCGCGACCAACCAGAACCTCAAGACCCTGATCGAGAAGGGCCGCTTCCGCGAGGACCTGTTCTACCGGCTCAAGGTCGTCGAGATCACCATCCCGGCGCTGCGCGAGCGGCGCGAGGACATCCCCGACCTCGTGGGCTACCTGCTCGAGAAGATCAACCGCGAGCTCCGGCGGAACGTGCGGAAGGTCCCCCCCGACGTCATGAAGGCGCTGGCCGATTCGCCCTGGCGGGGCAACGTCCGCGAGCTCGAGAACGCCCTGACCCGGGCCGTCATCCTGGCCAAGGGCGACGTCGTCCTCAAGGAGAACCTGCCGGTCGAGCCGGACGAGCGGCGGACCTTCACCGACGAGCTGGTGCCGCTCGAGGAGGTCGAGAAGTCCTACATCCAGCATGTCCTGGTGGCGGTCCGGGGCAGCAAGACCCGGGCCAGCCAGATCCTCCAGATCAGCCGTCCCACCCTGGACAAGAAGATCAAGGATTACGGGCTCGACCTGGGCGAAACGCCCTGACCCGGCTTGTCGATGACCCCGGCTGGGGGGCGGTGTAAAAGCCGCTTCAGGCCTGTAAATAAAATTGCCGAGGGGACGGGGGAACCGGGCCTGAGAGGGCGTTTTTCCTGAGGAAGACGCGCCCGGACTTGGCACAAAAGGTGCAACATTAGAGGTGGCCGCAAGGAAGAGGCCCGTCATGAGCACGAACGCCAGCACGACCGCAACAAAAAAGATCATCCTCGTCGACGATGACGAGACCGTCCGCAAGACCTTCGCCCTCGTTCTCGGCAAGAAGTACCGTTTCGAATCCCTGAAGGACCCCCGCCAGGTCCTGACCAAGCTGAAGAGCGGCCGGGCCGACCTGATCATCGCCGACTACCGGCTCCCGTACATCAACGGCATGGAGCTCATCAAGCGGCTCCGCGAGAACGGCTTTGAGGGAGAGGCCATGCTGATCACCGCCCACCCCGACGAGGTCCGGATCGAAGACATGGGCCGGTACGCCATCAGCCACTTCTTCGTCAAGCCCCTCGACCTCAACGACCTGAACCTGTCGATCGATCGAGTGCTGTTCCCCAAGAACCCCCTCGACAATCACGCAGCGGAATAAGAAGGGGAGGGCGTCCGGACCCTCGTCTTTTCTTTACACCGGGTGTTTACATTTTTCACCCCCTTTCGCGCCTTCTACAGGCGGGACGAGATGGCATAAAATATGCATCAAAAAAAGGCGTGAAAGAGAAGGTTAACGGCATCAACCTCAGGATTCCCGATACCCTTCCATAACCCTCCTTCTTTTTGTTCCCGAGCGAGGGGCGCCGCGGGGGCGCCCCTCACTCCCATTTTTTGGCCTTCTTGCCCTTCCTCAGGCCGGCTTGAATCCGTTTCTTCCTCGGCCCTCTCCCAGGGCCCGTTCTCGTTGACTCCCTCTCCGCTCGTAGTGTAGGATGAGGCGGACCGCGCGGGGGGGACCGCCGGCCGACCGCTTCGAAAAGGAGTGCCGCCATGCCCAGCCCGACCAAGAACCCGCACCTACCCTTCGGCGACCAGCGCTCCGCCCCCTGGTACGGCAAGGACATCATCTCGGTCAAGCAGTTCAGCCGGGCCGACCTCGAATACATCTTCGGCGTCGCCCACGAGATGCGGACCATGGTCGAGCGCGTCGGCACCTTCGACCTGCTGAAGGGCAAGATCCTGGCCTCGATCTTCTACGAACCTTCCACCCGCACCTCCTCCTCCTTCATCGCGGCCATGGAGCGCCTCGGCGGCAGCGTCATCAACATCAACGAGG
>CAZIQR010000006.1:15687-35668 GCA_964541055.1 uncultured Eubacteriales bacterium | reverse complement strand
CCCAGCTCGACTACTTCGGGGCCAGGTATTACGACCGGAGCCAGTATAGGTTTATATCGGTAGATCCAATCTGCTCTTCTTCTCACTGTCCATTCAGCTCGCAGAATTGGAACTTATACTCGTACTGTCGATCCAATCCCATTTCATATCTTGATCCAGACGGTAGAGATGTGATCCCCGTAATATTGCCGGGAGCCGGTGGTTCTGCACTTCATTCTTACTTGGATTCTAATTTTTCTGCTAACGTGGGGGCCTTCATCAAGTCCTCAGCCTATTTCGGAATTAATATAGAAGTGACCTCTGCATATAGAACTCGTGAAGCTCAGGCGAAAATTAATCCCGACGTTACGAATAGCTTACATTCTGCTGGTTGGGCAATCGATATCAATTGGGATGGCCTAACCTGTTTGCAGAAAATTCTGGTCGTGGTGGCGGCGCAGATGTCAGGCCTGAAATGGGGCGGGGATTATCAGGGCGATAAGTATGATCCAGTTCATTTTTACGAAGAGCCTTCTGAGAAGAGATCAGATTTGATCGACAAAGCGGCGATGACAATCGCCGCATACGATTTCTGGGGCATAACGGGTTTATCATCTCAAGATCTCTATTCGCTCTACGGGGTCTTTACGGAACGTGCTGCCTGGCTTGTAGTTCATCAGGCCGAATCAGACTTACGATACAATAAGTGATGCTCCGCACGACTCTGGGCCAATGTGAGAGTGATGTCGCCAAGATCCTGAATAAGGAGTAAATCGATGAAAACCAAGCTTATGCAGTTCCTAATCATTATCGTGTTTTCGACATTAGCCGTTGGTGGCAATCTCGCCTTCGATACAAAATATTCGATTAAAGATATTCGAGCTCACCTCTTCCATCAATCGACCGGCGAGATAAACCCGGCGAATTTATTGGATGGCAAGTCACACGTTTTGTGGAATACGCCCATCGGGGAAGGCGAGGCCCTTTCGCCCTCGGGAGCTGTGTTGGTGGTCATCGAAATAATGGGCCCCAGCTTTTCGAGAGAACTAGACGCCAAACTCGTTGTGAAGGCGATTACTGGCAATAAAACTCTCTTGGATAAATCTCTGATTTTGGGAGATTGGTTTTGTAGCGGCAATAAGATATCCCTGCCGTTTCTGATTTATGGCACGGGTTGCGGGGACCTTGAGATCACGGCGAGATTAGATGGGTTGCCTGATGAAGCCATGGGAGAAGGGACGTTAACGAAAACGATACCATTCCGCTGCGGCGAATAGCGGTTGCCAGAATCGGGCTATCCAGAATTTATCCGAAGACTAAAAGAGTGTGCCGTCTCAAAGCCAGGGTGACCTTTGCTGCCGTCAGTTGAGGTGCACAGGATTTTTCTGTACGGCAACTACGCCCCCGAGATCGAGATCCTCCAGGCCCCCGACGGCGGCAATCGACCGCTGGCATACGGTCGGGCTCATTCTAAAACCACTCACGCTGACGGCGTCTCTCCCGGCTCCGGGAGACCATCTGGCTTTGAGCGACGATCCCGCGATCGCGAAAGATTACCATCGCAAACAGGCATATGATCGGCTGAAAGCCATAGAAGGTAGCCGCCTGATCGTACCTAACTGACTGCCGTCAGTAAACAGGCCGACTGGGATCAGCAACCTCGTGGCTACGATTCCGGCGATGTTCGTCGAGATCTGACGGCTTGCGGACACGGGCTCCGCTCGGCTATGATGGACCTGCAAAGGGATCCGGCGAGACCCCGAGAGGAGTTCCCATGAAACGCAGTTGGCTCAAGGCCGCCGTCTTCGCCCTGGGCGCCGCGGCCCTCTTCGCCGCGTGCAGCGCCGAGGAGCAGACCGGCTATTACTACTATGTCTATGCCGCGGACGCCGGCGCCGGCAAGGTCTCGGCCTTCGCCATCCTGAGCGGCGGCGGGCTGACCGAGGTCGCGGGGTCGCCCTTCGCCGTCGGGGCCGAGCCCCAGGCCGTGGCCTCCGACCCGGAGGGGAAATTCCTCTACGTGGCCAATTATTTCTCGGACACGATCTCCGCGTTCACCGTCGAAAAGACGACGGGCGCGCTGACGGCCGTCGCCGGGTCGCCGTTCTCCGCGGGGCTGGGCCCGATCGCCCTCACGGTCGACCCCTCGGGCAAGTTCCTCTACGTGGCCAATGCCGACGGCGGCAACATCTGGCCCTACGGGATCGACCCCGATACCGGGGCTCTGTCGGCGTTCGGGACGCTGGCCGCCCCGTCCGGCCTCCACACGACCTCGGTCGCCGTGGAGCCGACGGGCAAGTTCCTGTATGCGGCCAACGAATACTCCGGCACCGTCACCGCCTATGCCATCAACGCCGGGTCGGGCGAGCTCGCGGCCCTCGCCGGGTCGCCGTTCGCGACGGGCGGCTACCCCCGGTCCGTGGCCGTCGATCCGAGCGGCAAATACCTCTACGCGGCCAACACCACGACGAGGAACGTCTCGGCCTTCACCATCGACCCGGCCACCGGGGCCCTGGCCGTCATCGCCGGCTCGCCCTATGCCGCGGGCAACAACGCCTCGTCCGTCACCGTCGATCCGCTCGGCGAGTTCGTCTATGTGACCAACACCGACGGCAGCACCGTCTCGGCCTATGCGATCAACAAGGACACGGGGGCCCTGTCGGCCGTTTCGGGCTCGCCCTACAACGCGGGCGCGGCCCCGGTCGCCGCCGCCATCGACCCGGGCGGGGAGTTCATCTATGTCGCCAACTACTGGTCGGACGACATCACGGCCTATTCCATCAGCTCGACCGGGACGTTGAGCGAGAACAACCGGTCGCCGTTCGCCCTGGCCGACGGCGCGCACCCGT
Organism: uncultured Eubacteriales bacterium; assembly: GCA_964541055.1. Taxonomy (GTDB): domain Bacteria; phylum Acidobacteriota; class Aminicenantia; order Aminicenantales; family Saccharicenantaceae; genus RBG-16-66-30. Next base: position 32,840 of record CAZIQR010000006.1, on the reverse strand, counting down.
CGGGGCTCACGGTCATCAGGATCGCCCAGCAGACGCCGGCGAGGACTGATCAGGGCCGGAAGTAGGCGCGGGCCGAGATCGAGATCCGGACGGGCGACTTCGGATCGTCGGGAAAGGCCGCCTTCAGAGAAACCTTGTCGATGATCCATAGGCCGGGAAGGCCGGCCCACCCGCCAAGATAATCCCGCACGGCGGCCTTATCGCCCGAAGCCTCGACCGTGATGGAGATATTTCCCGCGAACTCCCCCGGGACTTCGGCGCCGGGCGTGAACTTGGTCATCTTGAAGCCCGAGTCGAGGGCCAGGCGCTGGACCTCGCGGAGGATCGCCGCGGTATCCGGGCGAACACCGAGCTCTCTTTCGAGCTCATCGGGGCCGGCGGCGTTCTCGGGGCCGGGAGCCGCCTGAGCGGTCAGCGAGAACTCCTGGACCTCGCGGCCCCGCACGGTCTTCAGGGCCGTTCCGCCGAGCGCGAGGTTCGCGATCCCGGGACTTTCTCCCAGCCGCGAGATGTAGTCGGCGAGCAGGTTGTTCGAAGCGGTCCGTCCTTTGATCCGGACCTTGCCGGCATCGTAGGCGGCTTCGGTCAGCCAGACCCCGTCGGGCAAGGCCGCGGCGACTGCGTTCCAGGCGCGTCCGGCGTCGCCGCGCCGGTCCGTTAGGGCGGTGAGATACTCGACCTTCCGTTCGGCCGCGGACGGTGCGCCCTTTGGCGAAGGCGAGCCGGACTTCCCGGGGCCCGAATTACAGGCCAGGAGGAAAAAGCATGCCGACAAGCCGAGGGCAAGACCGGCCCGGTGGAACATGTTGACTCCTCTGGTCCTTCCGCGGACCGTCAGCGCTATGCGCATCCTCTCGCGCCCGCGATCATAACCTTTAGTCGGCTGGCTGTGAAAATGAGACAGCCGATGTTTGGCGAGCGTCATTCATTCATGGATGGGCCGGCCCCATTCCGTGTTGACAAACATTGCTTTACTTAGCATAATAGTATAGCATTATGTCATTAGTAAAGGACATCCCAGGATGACTACAGCGACCGTATCTGCGAAGAGCCAGATCACGCTGCCGGCGGCGGCATGCCGCGAGGTCGGCATCAAGCCCCATGACCGCGTGCTCGTCGAGGTCAGGGACGGGATCATCGTCATTCGCACGGCTCCCGATCTGATGGCCTTCGCGGGGGTCCTGGGCAAGGCCCTGCCGCGGCCGGTCGAGACGAAGAGGATGGCCCGCGCGGTCGCGGACCGCCTGAAGAAGGACTCGTGACGGTCTGGTTCGTCGACGCCAACGTCTTTTTGCGCTTCCTGACGAAGGATGATCAGGGGCAGCACGAGCGGGCGGTGCGCCTATTCGAATCCGCCCTGCGCGGCGAGTGCGGACTGGTCACTGGTCCGCCGGTCCTCTTCGAGCTGGCATGGACTCTCCGGGCGGCCTACAAGACGCCCCGAGCGCGCGTGCTCGAGATCCTCAGCGCCGTGTTCGCTATGCCGGGCATGACTCTGACCGACGAGCGCTTGGCCGCCCAAGCGCTGACGCTGGCCGCCGCGGCCGGAACCGAATTCGCCGACGCCTATATCGCGGCCGCGAGCCAGACGGCGGGCTGCACGGGTGTGGCCACGTTCGACCGCAGGGACTTCGCCCGGCTGGGCATCGAGCAGGCCCGGATCTAGAACTTGATCTGGGCCTGGATGCCCACGGCCTTGGACCGCGGCGAGATGACGGGGGCGACGGTCACGGTGAGCCCTTGGCCCTTGAGGTTGTGTTTTCGGGCCGATTCCCGGGCATCGACGATGTCGGCGAGGCTGGACCCCAGCAGAGCGGTGGCGCCGCCCAGGATCAGCCCGAGGGTCAAGGGGTAGCTCACGCTGTGCGTCTCATCGAAGGCCATGGCCACGCCTCCGGCGAACGCGGCCAGGGCGGCGATCCTGATGCCGATGCCCGTCCAGGCGCGCGTTGTCGCCCCTGCATAGAAATGCCCCAGCGCCGGCCCCACCGATATGGCGGCGAGGGAGAGGTACCGGAGCCAATCGACGCCATTCGTGCGCGCGTCGTCGTGGCCGAGAGCCAGAATGAGGGCCCAGGGCAGGGCCGTGCCAATGAAAGACAAGGTTGCGGCCGTCATCTCGGACTTCGGCTTGAAGGCTGCGGCCGGGGGCGTTTCGCCTTGCTGCGCGTCGGCCGGCAGGGCCAGGCCGAATAAGGCCAGGCAGGCCGAAAGCGCCGCACCGACGAGATCCATGGGGAATGTTCTCTTTCTCATGTTCCTGCTCCGTTGCTGGAAGCCTCGCTGACGGGACCAATATCAGGCTTTCGGGGGGTGGAGTTGTCAAAAGTCGGTCAAGAAGTTGAAAAGATTGACTTCCTCAATGGCCGAACCTATATTGTCGTCAAGAGCCTAGCCGTTATCGGCCACAATATGGAGGAGGGATCATGAGAAGGTCTTGTTTCCTGCCTTTGTTCCTGGGGCTGGTGCTGCTCGTCTCCGCCGTTTCGACGGCCGCGGCCCAGGGCAAGACCGTGACCATCCCCAAAGGAACCAAGATCCAGAAGGTCGGGCCGGGCAATTTCAAGCTGACGACGCCCGACGGGATCGTTTTCGAGATCACGAGCTACAAGAAGACCGGAGGCAACGCCGCCGCGCCGGGCGCCGCGGGCATCCTCGGCGACTGCGGGATCCACGACGCCAAGGGTAAGCTCATCGCCACGGGAGCCAACGGGGTCCTGAAGGGCGCCGCCAAGGCCATCATCGGCGACTCGGGCAAGGCCCTGAAGGACGCCCCGCCCACCGATTACATCAAGATCGACGACGAGGTGACCTGGCTTCCGGCGACGATCCAGTTCCCGTCGCTCCGCGTCTTCGACCGGACGTCACTTCTGAAGCTCAACCCGCAGCCCGAGCCGCCTCTACAGAGGAAGTAAGCGGCGTACCGGTCAGGTTCTCTAGATGTACAACTTGATGTGCGGCCAGATGTCCGCGAGGCGGACCTTCAGGCCGCGGCAGAGGAAGATCGGCCGGCCGTTCTCGATCGGCATGGCATAGGGATTGGAGAGGCGCCCGGCTTCGACGACCTCGCGATAGGACCCGCGGTGATCCTCGGCCTTGCCGCCGACGACGATCATGACCTCGCCCCGGCCCGGGGGCAATCCCCAGAGCCAATACTGATTGTGGCCGCTGGCCGCGAAGGGCAGGCCGAGCTTCCGGCCGAGGACGTTGATGGCCGAGGCTTCGCCGTAGTTCTGGGTGTAGATGCCGCAGACGGCGCGGTCGGCTTCGCTCAATCCCCGGTAAATGCGGTCCACTTCGGTCGTCAGCTCCTGCCAGCCGAACTGGTCGGCGAAATGCTGCGGCAGGAGTCCCATTCCTTGGCGCTCCCCCGCCGGCGGCGCCACGCCGAGCCTTTGGGCGTAGGCGACGAGCTTCTCGACCGAAAGGACCGGGATGGCGAACGGGGCCGTGACGGCGGCGCTCAGAACGATGAGGATGATCAGGACGGGCGCCAGCCATCGCAGCCGCGGCCTTGAGGCCCAGCGCTCGAAGGCCACGGCGCCCCCGGCCAGCATGACCGGATAGACCGCCGCCATGTAGTAGGTCTTGCCGCCCGAGAGCATGAAGAAGGCCTGGAGGGCGAGAAAGGCCCAGCCGAAGGCGCGGACCGGCTTCGCGTCGCGTGCCAGCAGAAAGTAGGCCAGGCCGACGATCAAAAGGAGGAAGACAAAGGGCAGGGTCTCCATGATCTGCCCGGTCAGAAATTGACCAGGCGAAAGAACGGCGTTCTTGTAGGCCACGGCGTTCCGGTTGAGCTCGACGAAGGGCAGGCCGTGGCGGACCTGCCAGACGAGGTTGGGCAGGAAGACGGCCAAGGCAACCCCGAGTCCCGACCAGAGCCAGCCGCTCCGGAGCTGCGCGCGGGCCGAGCTCAGGACGAAGCCTATGGCCAGGGCGCCGGCGAAGAAGACGATCGAATACTTGTTCTGGAGGGCGAGGCCGGCCACCAGCCCGAAGGCCGGCCAGAGCTTGGGTTTGTTCTCCTTCAGGATGACGACCAGGAGATAGGCCGCCAAAGTCCAGAAGAAGATGTCGAACGCGTTGTTAGTGAGAAGGTAGCCGAAATTCAGGATGACGTCCGAGCAGATGACCGCGAGGGCGGCAAGGATCTGGGCGAGGCGGCCCCCGCCGAGCTTGCGGGCGATGAGCCCCGCCAGGACGACCGTCGCTGCGCCAGCGAGCGCCGGGAACAGGCGCAGCCCGACGAGCGAATCGCCGAAAAGGAGCCGCGAGAGGCGGGCAACGACGGGCGTGAACGGCGGGACGTCCACGAACCCGAAGCCGAGCCGCTCGCCGAGGACGATGTAATAGAGCTCGTCCCGAAAGAAGAAGTAACGGCCGGCGACGGCCAGATGGATGAGCAGGTCGGCGGCGGCGAGATAGGACAGGCACGCCGTATCGCTCTGGAGCCTAACTCGGGAGAGCCGCTTGTTCAATTCCTCTTCTCCTGACAGGCTGTGCTGCCCCCTAGCCTACTCCGGGACCGAGTGAACTGCAATCCCGCGGCGGGCCCGGGCCATGAGAAGGAACCCGCTCGCCGAGCGTCTTTTCGTCAGGAAGGGCATAACAGGAGGTCCCCATGGGAAACGGCGCGCTTGGCGGCTCCCCTCGATTGACGGAGCGTACGCAATATGGTACGCTTTGGATCGAGGTCGATGCCATGACGACACTGACGGCCAGCAAGGCCAGGACGAAGCTTTATAGGCTCCTCGATCAAGCGGCATCCTCGCACGAGCCCATCCAGATCACGGGGAAGCGGGCGAATGCCGTCCTTGTCTCCGAGGAGGACTGGCGCTCGATCCAGGAGACGCTATTCCTGCTCTCGATCCCGGGGATGCGCGAGTCCATCCGCAAGGGGCTGAAGGAGCCCGTCGAGAAATGCCGGCCCGCCCTCAAGTGGTGAGCTGGCGCGTCGTCTTTACGCGCCAGGCCGCTCGCGACGCCAAGAAACTGGCCGCGTCCGGGCTTCGCCCCAAAGCCGAAGCTCTTCTCAGGGTCCTTGCTGAGGATCCGTTCGCCGATCCCCCGCCGTTCGAGAAGCTGGTCGGGGACCTGGCTGGCGCCTATTCCCGGCGCATCAATATCCAGCATCGGCTGGTTTATCAAGTACTCACCGACATCCGGACGGTCAAGGTCCTCCGAATGTGGACCCACTACGATTGACGCCCACCGCCATGATAGTACAAGCGTTCGCTATGGGGCCTATGCCTGGAAACCAACTTGGATCTGATCACAAGTCAATATGCCTCGATAATGCTGAATTGACGGCAGACGTATGCTGAGCTCAGAGACCAAAAACGACCGGTTGCCTGATTCCGGCTAACGCTTCTCCGGATACAGCGTGACCTGGACGAAGCGTTTCGTGTTGAAGTAGGCCTTGGCCGCAGCCTTGACCGAGCCCGGGGTCAGGAGCCTGAGCGACGCGGGGAAGTTAATGATCGTCGCCGGGTCGTCGCCGAGCTGGACCTTCTCGGTGATCCGGCTCAGCCACCAGCCGTTCTCGCGGACGGCCGTCTCGTAGTCGCGGGACTCGGCCAGCCGGTCCTCGTCCACCTCTTTTGCGGTCGGCCCTTTCTTCTGGAGCTTCTTGATCTCGGCGAAGATGGCCTTGCTCATCTCGTCCATGCGGGCCGGGTCGGTGCCCATGTCGATCGACATCCGGAACTCGGCGCGGGGGATGCGCCCGTAGGACGGCTGGACGCTGATATCGTAGGTGCCGCTGAGCTTCTCGCGGAGGAGCTTCCTCAGCCGGGACTCGAGGATCGAGGCGGCCGCCCGGATGTTGATCCGGCTCCCCGGACCGTCAAGGAAGGGCCCGGAAAAGACGACGGCCGTCATGCTCTTGGGCTCGACGCCCTTCTCGACGACCCGCTTGACGACGCCCTCGGGCGGCGGGACGCGCCAGTCCTTCCACGTCTCGGTACGGTGGAGCGACGGGAGCGAGGCCAGGTAGCGGGTGACGAGCGGCTCGACCGCCGCGAGGTCGAGGTTGCCGACGAGGATGAAGGTGAAGTCGCTGGCGTCGGCGAAGCGGTCACGGTAGAAGGCCAGCGACTTCTGGAGGTCCATCTGCGGGAGCTCGTCGACGGTCATCGGCCGGAAGCGAGGCTGGTCGCGTTGGAGGGTCGTCCGCAGCGTGTCGCCGAAGACCGTCTCGGGGCTCTTCGTCCGGTTCTCGAGGAAGGTCTTGAGCTGGGACTTGAGGACCTCGAAGACGGCCGGGTCGGGACGCGGCGCGGTGAAGGTCAGATAGGCGAGCTGGAAGAGCGTCTCGGCGTCCTTGACCGAGCCGCTCGCCGAGAGGCCCTCCTCGAGCTCGCCGATCGAGGGCCTGATGGTGACCTCTTTGCCGGCCAGCTTCTTCTCGAGATCGACGGTACTGAAGGCGCCGAGGCCGCCGGCGGGGATGACCTGGTCGGCGGTGTTGGCCGGGATGAGGTTCTGGTCCGCGGCGAGCGAGACGCCGCCGGCGCTCGTCGCCCGGAAGAGGATCTCGTCCTCCTTGAATTTCGTCGGCTTGAGAAGGACCTTGGCGCCGTTTGAAAGGGTCCACTCGGTGACGCCGATCTCGGGGATCTCGCGCCGGGCGACGATCGTGCCGGGCTGCGGCTCCTGCGGGACGAGGGCGGCATCGCTCAGCGTGTCCTCGTAAGCCGTGAGGGGCGCGCTCTTGACCTCTTCAAGGACCTTGCGGAGCTCGGCCTCGGTCGGGACCGGGACCGAGGGCTTCTCGGGCAGGCTGGCCATGACGACCCGGTTGCGGTCGGTCATCCACTCGCGGGCCAGGGCGTTGACCTCGTCGAGGGTGATCTCGGGCATGAAGCGCTTGTGGAGCTCGTATTCGTATTGGATGCCGGGCGTCGGCTCGCCCTCGAGGAAGGCCCGGGTGAACTCCTCAGCGTAGGAGTTGGAGTCGGCCGTGTCCTTCTCGACGAGGGCCCGCTCGAAGTAGCGCAGGGCGGCCGCCTTGCGGCGCTCGAGCTCGGTCGCGGTGAAGCCGAACTGGGCCACCCGCTCCCCTTCCGTGTAGAGGGCACGCAGGCCGCGCGGGATGCCGCCGTCGGCGACGAGGGCCGAGAGGACGTAGGCGTCCTTGGAGCCGACGAACCGGCCGCGGCTCGAGACGGCGCCGAGGAACGGGGCGTTCGGCTTCTGGGCGATCTCGGTCAGGCGGTCGTTGAGCATGTCGTTGAAGAGGCGCTCGACAAGCATCCGGCGGTAGTCGCCGACGCGGCTCTGCTCGGCCGCCGGCAGCTTGTGATAGACGGCGACGACGCTCTGCGACGCTTCCTTGTCGGCGGCGACGGTGAAGAGCGTGCCGTCATGGTCCGGCACGGGATAGGACGGCCGCGGCACAGGGTTGGCCGGCATGGGGATGGGGCCGAAGTGCGCCTTGATCAGCCCCTCGATCTTGGCCCGGTCGAAGTCGCCGACGGCGATGACGGCCATGAGGTCGGGCCGGTACCAGGTCCGGTAGTAGCGCCGCAGGGTGTCGTAGGCGAAGGTCTCGATGATCTCTTTCTTGCCGTCGGGCAGGCGCTCGGCGTAGCGCGAGCCCTTGAGAAGGACCGGGATCTGCTTGTCGCGGATGCGGGCGTCGGCCCCCTGGCCGAGGCGCCATTCCTCGATGATGATGCCGCGCTCCTTGTCGATGGCCTTGGGCTCGAAGGTCACGTTGTGGGCCCAGTCCTCGAGGATGAGGAAGGCGTTCTCGACGACGGCCGGCGAGTCCATGGGGATCTGGAGGAGGTAGATCGTGTCGTCGAAGCTGGTGAAGGCGTTGAGGTCGGAGCCGAAGCGCATGCCGATCGACTCCATGAAGTCGACGAGCTTCTGCTGCGGGAAGTGGGTCGTGCCGTTGAAGGCCAGGTGCTCGACGACGTGAGCCAGGCCGCGCTGGTCCTCGTCCTCGAGGACGGAGCCGGCGTCGACGACCAGGCGCAGCTCGGCCCGGTTCTTGGGCTCGCGGTTCTCGCGGATCCAGTAGCGGAGGCCGTTCGGGAGCCGTCCGACCGTGATCCGGGGATCGACGGGAATAGCTTGGCCGAGGCCGGTTTGGGCGGCCGGGACCGCCTGGGGGGCGGCCTGAACGGCGGCCGGCGCGACGTCCTGCGCGGGCGGCGCCGAGGCCGGGCGGGCGGCCAGCGGCCCGAGGACCGGGACGAGGAATAGGGCAAGGAGGAGAGTTTTCTGCGGCTTGTTCATCTTTGCTATCATAGACGAATCGGGGGATTATGCCAGAGGGGGGATTTGAAACGGGCGGACCGTCGGCCTATACTACACCGATATCCGGCCTGGAGCAGCTCTCGAGAAAGGAGGTCCGTCATGACGCACGGACAAAGGATCACGGCGGCCCTCGGGCTGGCTCTGGCCCTCGCGGCGGCCGGATGCTCGCCGGACAACGGTCCGGGGCCGGCGGCCGAGCTGGTCGTCAACTCGCTCGCCGACACGGCCGCGCCCTCGGGCGGAACCGTCACGCTGCGCTCGGCGATCGCGGCGGCCGGCGCGAGCGACACGATCACCTTCGACGCCGACCTCGACGGACAGACGATCCTGCTCACGGCGATCGCGGACGACCACACCGTCCTCAAAGGCGAGGTTTACGTCAATAACGTCTTTGCCGGCTACTCGGACCGGGATTACGGCAAGTCGGCCCTCTATGCGGCCCATGGCCTCACGATCGACGCCTCGGCCCTCCCGCACGGCATCACCGTCGAGTGGAACGGCGGCGACGCGAGCCATGCCCGGGTCCTGGCCGTCTACGGCGACTTGGTCATGAAGAACGTGACGATCACGGGCGGCGGCTCCGTCTCCGAGGCAAGGGACGACACCGTCCAGACCTACACGCTCGCGCGGGGCGGCGGCCTGGCCGTCTGGGGCACGGCCCGGCTGACGGACTGCACGATCGCCGGGAACCGGTGCATCGGCGAGGCCTCGTCGGCGCGGGACCGCGGCACCTACGGCGGCGGCATCTACGCCAACGGCCTCGATCTCAAGGGCTGCATCATCAGCGGCAACTCCGTCAGCGCCTACGGGGCGGGCGGCGGCGGCATCTATTCGGTCGGCGGCGGGGCCAACACGAACGGCCGCGGCAACGACACCTTCCTCGAACAGTGCACGATCAGCGGCAACCGCTGCACGGCCAATCACTCCTACGGCGGCGGCATCTTCACCCTGTCCGGCGGCCCGAGCAACCTGGCCACGATGTTCCTGACGAACTGCACCGTCGCCCGGAACCTCGTCGAGGACCACCCGGAATACGCCAACGTCGGGCAGTGGTACGACCGCGGCGGCGGCATCTATATGGGGGGCGGATCGCTGCGGCTCTCCGGCTGCACTGTCGCGGAGAACGCCGTCACGGGCCAGCTGGCCACCTTCAGCGGCAAGCCCAACCTCGGCGGCGGCGGCGTCTGCGCCACGATCGGCAACGCCCACACGGTCGAAGAGGTCTGGGTCCAGAACTCGATCGTCGTCGGGAACCTGCTCAACGGCGCCAACGAAGACTGGTTCGCCGGCTCCATCCTCGACTTCTACAGCCAGGGCTACAACCTCATCGGGAAGGTCAACTTCGACTGGATCCTCGTGCCCGTGCCGGACTGGATGATGTCCAGCCGCCGGCGCTGGCCAAAGACGGGCGACGTCGAAGGCGTCACCCTCGAGCAGGCCCTCGAAGTCGGCCACGCGAATTACCACGAGAGCGTGATCTCGGCAGGCACGGACGCGGGGGGCCCGGCGATCCTCTGGTACCTTCCCGCGGACCTGGCGGCCGACAAGATCCCGAACGTGAGCTACGGGATCATCTACGTCAACGCGGGTTACACGGGCTTCGGCGCCGCGACCGACGATTTCCTGAACCAGGTCATCCTCCAGTGCCGGAGCCAGTACGGCGCGGTCCTGGGGGCCGATTTCGGATCGGAGTTCGGCGACCTCACCGGCGTCACCTGGTACGGCCCGGCCCGGACCTGGCCCTCGAACGCGCAGAACGCGGCCTGGATCGCCTTCTGGCACAATCTCGACACGGCCATCGGCGACCGGCTCGGCATGGCCAAGCTCGGCGACGATTTCTGGGGCACGTTCACGAGCGGCCCCATCGGCCACGAGGTCATCACGGTCGAGCGGGCGGCGAAGACGTTCCACATGGAGGGCGAGGACCAGCTCGGGACGGCGCGGCCGCGAGGCGGGGCCGGCGACATCGGCGCCATCGAGCGCTGATCCGGGCCCCTCTTCTCGCGTCGCCGTCCGCGGCCTTGGCGGCTCGCCGGCCGGCGGGGCGATTGTTGCCCGTCCCATGACGCCCCGAATGAGACATCTCGCCCGTTTTCGGCGTCTTTTCAAGAGGGAGCAAGGAAAACGGCCCCTGTCCGCCCGCGTTGAGATCGGGGCAGGTAAGCAACTATATTTTAGTTGCATATCTATGAGAGAAGTGCTAGACTGCTCATGAGCCGTCGGGACAAGCTCCTGAAACGTTTTCGAGCCCGGCCGGCGGACTTCCGGTTTGAAGATATGAGTCGGCTGCTCAACGACCTTGGCTATGAAGAGGTCAGGTCCGGGAAGACCTCGGGCTCGCGTGTCGCGTTCATTGAAAGGTCGAGCGGCCACATCATCCGGCTCCATCGGCCGCATCCGGGGAACCCGCTGAAGAGATATCAGATGGAGCTGGTCGAGGAGGCCCTCCGGACGAGGGGGATCATCACGTGAAGGACGTCTTGCGATACAAGGACTTTATCGGCTCGGTCCATTTCAGCGCCGAAGATGAGTGCTTCTTCGGAAAGCTCGAGGGCGTCGACGACCTGGTGACGTTCGAGGGACGCGACGTCGACGAGCTCAAGCGGGCCTTTCGCGAAGCCGTCGACGACTATGCCGAGCTGTGCCGGAAGGCCGGCAAGCCTCTATCGAAATCGTATGGCGGCTCGTTCAACATCCGTATGCCGGCGGAGCTCCACCGCAAGGCCGCCCGCAAGTCCGCCTTGCTGGGCATCTCGCTCAATCAGCTCGTCCAGCGGGCCGTCGAAAAAGAAACCCGGGAAATCTAGAGGCTAATCTGACGGATCAGCCTCACTTGCCGCCCGAGGCCGGGGCGGACTGAGCACGCTCGGGCCGGGCGGGATCGGCCGGCCAGCTGAGCCGGAGCTTTCTTTGTGAGGCGGCACAGTCTCGCAGATAGAGATTGATCAGCGTCTGATAGGGCACCCCAGCCTCCCGGGCCATCTTTTTAAAGTATTCGACCGTGTCTTCATCGAGCCTGATCGTCACCTGCTTCTTGATCATCCGGACATAAGGGTTCGTCTTGGCTCGCGAGAAATCGTATTGTTTCCTCATTTTCGCCTTCGCAGCCAGTATTGATCTTGTTCCCGTTTCACGGCTCGCCTCGCGGAAATGATCCGGATCACCTGTTCTTTATCTCGATAGACATGGCAGACGACCAAGAGTTTCATGCGCTCACTCAAGCCCAGCAAGATGAACCGGTCCTCCCGATCCGGATGGGCAGGGTCTTCGATCAACAGGCCGTTCTCGTCAAAGAAAGCCGTTTTGGCCTCCTCGAAAGTGATCTTGTGTTTTTTCCGATTGAGGAGATCCTTCTGTATGTCCCACTCGAAGCGAAGACCAATTGTAAATACAATATAATTATATCTGTGGGCTTTGTCAAGCGCGTCGTCCATGGGCCAGATCCTTCCTCCTCGCTTCTCTGCGCCGGCGCCGCCATAGAACAGGACGGCGGAGGGAGGCCTAGAATTCTCGCCGATTCTCAATTAGGGGGTTGCCCAAGGCTCGAGGGTCAGAATATACTCGGCAGAGAGATCGGCTCATGAATATCATCCGCAGGCTGGCGATCGCTATTCTCCTATTGGGGGCCGCAGCATGCTCGGGGTCGAACGAGGTCAACCCGCCCGTCCTGCGCGGCATCGACGGCCTCGAAGGCTGGAAGCGCACGGGAGAGGTCGAGCGATATAACAAAGAAGCGCTCTACGGCTATATCGACGGCGGGGCGGAGATCGTCCTTCAATACGGCTTCCGCGAGCTCGCCGTCTCGAGGTACGTCCCGGCGGCAGGGGCTGGAAGCTCGGAAGAGATCGTCCTCGAGATCTACCGGATGGCGTCGGCCGAGGCGGCTTTCGGCCTTTATTCGATCAGGCTCGAGGGCGGAGAGAAGGGCCGGCCGGAGATCAAGGTGGACCATTGGGTCGGCCAAGGTCAGGCCAGCCTCGTGAAGGGCGATTATTACGTCAACGTGCTGGCCCCGGGATCGGACGAGGCCGGGATCGGCGGCTTCCTGGCCCAGGTCGAACGCCGCGTCCCCGGGAAGGGCACGGCGAGGCCGAAGGGATTGTCTTGGCTGCCGCGCGAAGGCATGGTCCCCTCGAGCTGGCACTTCGTCAAAGGCCCTCTTGCGGCGCAGAATGAGTCGCCGTTGCTCGATGGGGAGTTCTGGGGTTTCGCGGCCGTGGAAGACGGCAAAAAGAGCACTCGGGCATACTCGGCCAAGTATAGCGTTCTCCCTGCCGTCTCCAAGCTCGTGGTCGTCGAGCTCGCGGAGGGCGTGGCGGGTGGAACAGTCGACGCCGGCGTGCAGGCCTTGTTCGGGGAGTATCTCAAAGGCGTGCGGCTGGATGGCGGGATCATCCGGGGCCAGAACGAGGCCGGACGCTGGTTTCTCTATAAAAGGAGCGGCGCCATTGCCGTCCTCGTCCTCGGCGACCCCGACGAAACGTCCGCCCTCGCCCGGCTCAACGCGGCCCTTGGCCTGGCGGCCTGGCCGTTTGACTCTCCTTCGGAGTGAGAGCAAAATCGGCCTGCCCATGCGCGGCCGAACGATCGTAGCCCTCGCCGTCCTCGTCGCCGCCGCGGCATCGTTCCCCGCGGCGGGCTCTAAGCGCCTCACCCCCGCGAAGACGTTCCTCGTCGTGACCTTCGACACCGAGGACGACATCTCGCCCGAGGCCGAGAGGATCGACGACATCCCCAAGTGGCTGGCCGAGACGATGACCGAGGAGGGTGTCACCGGGACCTTCTTCGTCATCGGCGAGAAAGCCCGCTCGCTCGAGCGTCGCGGCCGGGGCGGCGTCATCGCCGCCATGGCCAAGCATGACATCGGCAGTCACACCAACTTCGGCTCGATCCATCCCACGGTCACCGAAGAGCTGGAGACGGCCGGGTGGGACGACGGCGTCCGGCACATGCTCGAGCAGGAGTCGGCCGGCCTCAAGGAGCTAGCACGGATCTTCGGCATCCCCGTCACGACCCTGGCCCGCCACGGCGGCTCGTATGGGCCGCAGCTCGTCGCGGCCCTCGGGCGTCTCGGGGCCGGCTACCAGGGCTCGCCCGCAAGCCTGCCGGGGCATGACGTCGTCTGGTTCTGCAACGCCCTCAACTTCAGCTACCAGTACGCCGCCGGGTTTGACGACGCCTATTACCGGGACGATCTGTTCGAGCCCCTCTTCGACAAGCTCAAGGCGGAGCTCCCTGACGTCATCAGGAGATCGCAGGTCATCGCCCTGTTCGGCGGCCATCCGACCAAGATCCGGGCAGAAGAGTTCTGGGACCTGAACTTCTACAACGGCAAGAATACGCTGCCGAGTGAGTGGGTCATGCCGCGCCTGAGGCCGCAGGAGACGATGGTCACGGCCCGCAAGAACTTCCGCCGCATGATGCGCTGGCTCGGCGACCGCAAGGACATCGAGATCACGACCTACCGGAACCTGATGGACGTCTACGGCCGCCAGAAAGAGATCATCACGAGGGAGGAGCTGCGGGGCATGGCAAGGCGGGCCCTCCGCGAGAAGAGGCTCGCCCCGAGCGACGACTTCTCCCCTGCCGAGGCGTTCGCCGGTCTCGCGGGGGCGGTCGCGTCCTTCGGCGGGAACGGGAGGCTCCCGGCCGACCAGCCGGCGATCCACGCTCTCGGCCCTAAAGAAAGGCCCCTCGTCAGGCCCGAGACGGCGCGCGTGACCTTCGCGGAAGCGCTGGCCCTGGCCCGGGCCGCGGCCGATCATGTCGCGGCGACGGGGACGCTGCCCTCGTCGCTCGAGGCGGGCGAGGGGAAGCGCATCGGGACGGGGTCGCTCTTCGCCCTGTTCAGTGCCGTCTACCTCGACCTCGACGCGAACAAAAAGCAGGCGGAATACGACGTGCCCGAGTTCGAAGCGTATCCGTCGGCGAACGCGGCGAAGATCGAGGGCGAGATCCAGGGCTACAAGACCTGGCCCGTTCACAAACCGGACCTCGACATGTCCCGCATCATCGAACTGAGCCGGCTCCAGCTTTGGACCTTGAAGCCGGCCCACCGGTCGCGCTAGGCCGGATCCTGTCCTCCCCTGACCGAGACCGGCCTGCTCGGCAACGTGGCCAAGAAACTGGACACACGGATCGCCTGGGACGCGGCGGACCTGAGGGTGACGGACAACCCGGAGGCCGAGCCGGTCATCCGGCGGCCGTATCAGGCTGGCTGGAGCTTCTAGGGAATCAGCGCGCGGTCCGCTCGAGCGACACGGGACCAAGGTTCGGTGCGGCCCGGTAGAGGACGAAGGCGCCCGTGGCGTCATGAGCCGGCGTAGCTTGTGTCCTCCGGTCTCCCTGCTTGATCTCGACCAGGCGCCAGCCGGACGGGACATAAGTCTTGAGCGTCAGCGGAAGGTCGTAGAGCGAGGCCGGGAGATCGTGGCCTAGGGAAACTTCGATCGTCCGGCCCTTGCGGACGGTGGTCACCCGGGCGGACATCCGCTCCCGCATGTACTTAACGGCGTCCCGGAAGGTCGCCACCCAGACGCGGCCCTCGAGCGATTTGATATGGGCGAAATACTCTTCGAGCTCGGCGCCGGTCTTGGGCTCCCAGCCGATGCCGTCAACGCCGTGGAAGACGAGGACGAGCCAGATGTTGTCGCGGCGGACGATCTTGTCGACCCAACCTTTCATTTCGGCCATGGGGGTGGCCGTGAGGACGCCCCGCTGCCATTGGACGTATTCCTTGCCCGAGGAGGCGGGGTCTTTCTCGCTCCAGCGGTTGAGCTCATCGAGGAACGGCTCGGGCAGGCGGTTGCGCGAGGCCGGGTAGCGGGCCAGGGCGTGGCGGACGACGCGCTCGTCCTCGGTGCCGAACGGGCATTCGATCGTGAAGGTGTGCTTGGGGCCGAGGTGGTCGAGGATGTCTTCGCGGCTCTTATCGAGCTCGTAGTCCAGGTTGGCGTCATCGAGGACGGCCAGGCGGGGATGGGTGACGGTGTGGCTCGAGAACTCGAAGCCCTGCGCGGCGAGCGATCGCAGGCCGCCCCAGGTCGGCACGAAAGCGACGGGACCGGGCGGGGTGGCGGGTTCGGCTTCGAGGCGGCCGGCGCGGACCTTGGCGTAGGCGTCGTCTATGAGCTTGCAGGCTTCGGCGGTTTTGCCGTCCTCGAAGAGCTCGCCGGCGCGCAGGTGATCATCGAAGCCGCCGCGAAGTCCCAGGCGGCCGACGGCCGAGGCCCGTTCGAAAAGATTGTCCGGGCCGGTGGGGACGCGGGCGGTTTCATCGATGATGTCCTTGACCGGACGCCCGACAAAGGCGCCGTGGAAGCGGGAGCCTTCGATCTCGCCGGTGATGATATGGAACGTTGCTGGGAAGCCGTGGCGGGTCATGAGAGGAACGGCGACCCGGAACTGGTTGGCGCTGTTGTCGTCGTAGGTGAGGGAGACCGCGGCGGCTTTGCCGTCCTGCCATTTCGTGATCTCGGTCCGGATATCGGAGCGGCGGCAGGACGTCGATACGGCTAGGGCCGCGAGCGCGGCCAACGCGACGGGGATGAGGCCATCGGTTCTCACGTGCGCGCTCTCATATCTATTTCCTGTGGTCCGACCCCATTGTGAACCTGCGGGCGGCGGAGGCATAGAGGCGGGCGGCGAGGAGGATCTCTTCCACCGCGACGCTCTCCTCGGCCGAATGGGCCAGCTTGAGATCGCCCGGGCCCCAGATCACGGTCGGGATGCCGGCCTCGCGCGAGAGGAGGGCCCCGTCGGTCCAGGCGGGGAACGTGATCGGAGAGCTGTCGCCGCCGGAAGCCTTGATGGCCTCTTGGGCGGCCCGGACGAGGGGATGGCCGGCGTCGATGACGAGCGGGCCGTGGAGCATCGTCGCCATGCCTTCGGGCATCCGCGCTAATTCCGTTCTCAGCCCGGGGCGGGCGGCCCGGACCTTGGCGAGGAGGGCCTCGAGGCCGGCGAAGACCTCGTCGATCGTCTCGGTCGAGACCCAGCGCCGGTCCACCTGGACCTTGCACTCGGCGGCGACCATGCTGGGCTGCTGGCCGCCGTGGATGGTACCGACGTTGATGGCCGACGGGCCGAGGAGCGGGTCGGGCCGGCGGGCGAACTCCGGGATGAGCTCGGATTCGATGAGCGAGACAAAGTGGGCGGCGGCGGCGATGGCGTCGATGCCTTCCTCGCGCACGCTGCCGTGGACGGCCCGGCCGAAGAAGCGGGCTTCGAGCCATTCGAGGCCCTTGTGGCCGATCGCGACGCGGTTGCCGGTGGCCTCGCCGACGATGGCGCCGTCGGCCTTGAAGCCGCTATGGATCAGGGCTTCGGTGCCGAGGCTCTCGAGCTCCTCGTCGATGACCGCGGCCAGCGTGGCGCGGCCGGCGTCGAGGCCCCCGTTTTCGCGGATCTCGACGAGGGCCCCGGCCATGGCGGCGAGCGCCCCTTTCATGTCGACGGTCCCGCGGCCGAACATGCGGCCGTCATGGATCGCGGCCGAGAAGGGATCCGCCGGGGACCCCGCGTTGGGCGGGACGGTATCCGTGTGGCCGTTGAGAAGAAGATGCCGGCCCGGTTTTTTGCTCTCGAGGGTCGCGATCAGGTTCGGGCGGCCGTCGCGGACATCGGAGAGCCGGCTGGGGATGCCGTGGAGGGCGAGATAGTCGCGAAGGGCAAAGATTGTCGCTTCTTCCTGACGCGGGATCCCGGGGTGGCTCGGGGCCCGGACCATCTTCTGAAGAAGCTCGACGATCCCTTTTTCGTCCATGGCCATCCTCCGGCGTGAATATCCGGACTATACAGATATCGAGGGTCCCGTTCAATGTCGGTCCCCATTTTCCGCCCGGAGAACCGACTAAACGGTCGAGGATGTCCTCTGGAGGTTCAAC
>CAZIQR010000006.1:1510-15587 GCA_964541055.1 uncultured Eubacteriales bacterium | reverse complement strand
ATTTTCCGCCCGGAGAACCGACTAAACGGTCGAGGATGTCCTCTGGAGGTTCAACTTTCCGCCCGGAGAACCGACTAAACGGTCGAGGATGTCCTCTGGAGGTTCAACCATGTTCCTGCGAGCAAAGAGCGTCTTGTTCCCTGTTCTTGCGCTGGCTGGCCTTCTTCTCATTCCGTCCTGGCTCGGCGCGCAAACCGCGACGGCCAGGGTAAGCTTCCGCTTCGACAACGAGGCTTATGGAGCCCCCGCGCTTCAGGCGGAGCCGGCCGCGCCGAAGGATATCTCGAAGCTCTCGGTCCGGCTCTATGGCGCTTACAGCACCATCGGCGCCGCCGACATGAACAAGGGGGCCCGGGGTCTTTATGACCTGATCGCGCTCTACGACTCCCTGGGCACCGGGAGCGCCGTCGGAGAATACGAGCCGACCCATGGCGGCGCCAACTACGGGGCCGACGTCATCTATCAGATCACGCCCCGAATCGGCGTCGGGCTCGGCGCCGGATACATGAAGAGCAGCAATGAGCCCCTGATGGCCTTCGCCGTGGGCTCTGCGGCGGGTATCATCACAGGAGGGCCGACCCTCTCGGCCGTGCCGGTCCGTCTCGGCGTCTTCGCCTCCTTCCCCGTCTCCGGCAAGCTCGACCTGACGGCCAACGCCGGGGGCGCCTGGTACGCCGGGCTCAAGCTCCGCGTCAAGGAGCGGTTCGATCTCAGCAGCTCCGATTGGACCGAGATGAACCTCACCGGCAGCCGCAGCGACCTCTCGAACCTGGGCTTCCAGGGCGGGCTTGGCCTCGAATACAAGCTCTCGCGGACGATGGGATTCTTCGTCGAGGCCGAGGGCCGATACGCGAGCTTCAAGAATTTCGACTCCGTCACGAGCATGACCACGTCGAGCGCCGGCGCTTCGGAAACGGAGACGGGCAAGCTCTATGTCGTGACGTCGACTTTCCCCGAAGGATCGTACAGCACGTTTTTCATTTCCGAGACCCCGCCGGTGAGCTCCCCTTCGACGATCTACGAGGACCCGAAGATCGATCTCAGCGGCTTCGCCCTGCGGGCGGGCATCCACATCCGGTTCTAGGGGCCGGCGCGATTCTCTGTGGTGGCCTCGGGCGTAGCTGCGTCTAGAAGTTACCGCGGCGCATATCTCTAAGCAAAGGGCCAGGCTATCTTCACGTTTTTGCCGGCAAAAACGCGGACTTAAGGCCTCTTTGGGGCCCCAGAATGGCTTTATCCTGTTGATTTATATACTGATTCCTGGGGTCCGACCCCAATGGCTTGACTCGCACGGAGGGGAGGGCTCTAATAGGAGCATCTCTGCCGAAGGAGGCCCGCCCGTGATCAACAAAAAGAAGGCCGCGATCGTCGCCATCGTCATCGTCGTTCTGGCGGTCGTCGCGATACTCATTCTCTTTAGAGGCCAGGCCGCGGCCCAGGTCGTGACCAAGCCCAAGCCGGCCCAACCCGCCCAGCCTGCCCAGCAGGCCCAGCCCGCCGCCCCGGTCCAGAATCCCGAGCCCAGGCCCCAGCCGGCCCTCCTCGGCCAACCGTTCGCCGACTTTGCCTTGCCCGTCTATCAAGGCGGATCCCTGGCCCTGTCGTCCCTGCGCGGCAAAAACGTGATGATCATCTTCCCGCGCGGCTGGGCCGATAAGGACTACTGGTGCACGATCTGCAATTACCGCTATGTCGAGCTCGCCGAGCTCGAAAAGGCCCAGAAGATCCGCGAGAAATACAACGTCGAGATCCTGGTCGTCTTCCCCTACCCCCGCGACGTCGTCACGACCTGGCTCGAGGCCCTGCCGGGCCAGCTCGACAAGATCCGGGAGACGAAGAACCCGGCCGACCCGTCCAAGCTCGACCAGGCCGGCAAGACCCGCATGGAGCGCTGGCGCCAGCTCTTCCCCGCGGACTTCTCGCTCAAGAAGGGCGAAGTCCTCGATCCTTTCCCGATCCTCGTCGACGGCGAGCAGGCCCTCTCCAAGCGGCTCGACCTCTTCCGTATGGAGTGGAGCGGCGGCAAGGCGCCCCAGAACATCCCCAGCGTCTACATCATCGACGCGAACGGCGTCCTCCAGTTCAAGTACCTCGGCCAGAACACGGTCGACCGGCCGAGCTACGCCTACCTGATGAAGGTCCTCGAGGTCATCAACGCGGACAAGTAGCGCAGCCCCGGAATCCGTTTTTGGCCCGTTCCTCCGACTAAATCTATCGGAGGAAGACGATGAGGAAGACAGTCCTCGCTCTCTTGTCCCTTCTTCTCTCTCTCATCCTGGCGTCGGCCGGGGCGGCCCTCGCCCAGCCCCGGGTCGGCCCTCCCCCGCCCAGGGTCGAATCCCCGACCCTGCAGCCGAGCTCAAGCCACATCTGGATCACGGGCTATTGGAAGTGGACCGGCATCCACTACGAATGGACGGACGGCCGGTGGGTCAAAGCCAAGCCCGGCCGGATCTGGGTCCCCGGCGCCTGGGAACAGGTCGGCAGCCACTGGGCCTGGAAGCCCGGCAAATGGGTCAAGGCCAAGGGCCTCAAGCCCAAGGGGCCCAAGCCCCGGCCCGGCGGGCCTGACAAATAGCCTGCCCGCTCCGCTCTTTCTTCTCTTTCCTTGACACCCGGCACTCGCCGGGCCTATAGTCCCCCCGAGCGCGCCCCCCCCGCTCGCATCGCGCCCCAGGAGGTCCCATCATGGACTCTGAGCCGATCAAGGTCTACCCCGCCCGCTGGCTCGTCCTCGCCGCCTTTGGCGTCATGGGCGCTGTCACCCAGGTGCTGTGGCTGAGCTTCGCTCCCATCACCGGCCCGGCCGCCGCCTTCTTCGGCAAGTCCGACCTGATGATCGGCCTCCTCTCGATGGTCTTTATGATCGTCTACATCGTCCTGGCCATCCCGGCCGCCTGGGCCATCGACACTTGGGGCTTCAAGCGGGCCGCCGGCCTCGGCGCGATCCTGTCGTCGGTGTTCGCCCTGACGCGCGGCCTGTTCGCCTCGAGCTATACGATCGTCCTCGTCTCGCAGATCGGCATCGCCGCCGGGCAGCCCCTCGTCATCGGCGCCATCACCAAGGTCGCGGCCCGCTGGTTCCCGGTCCGGGAGCGGGCCACGGCCTCGGGCCTCGGCACCCTGGCTCTCTATGTCGGGCCGCTCGCGGCCATGCTCTGCTCGCCGGCCCTCTTCGTCCGCTCGGGGATGAAGGGAATGCTCCTCATCTACGGCGCGGCCATGGCCGTCACGACCGCCGTCTTCCTCGCCGTGGCCAAGGAGCATCCGCCCACGCCGGCGGGCCGCGACGAGCGCGTCCTCATGTTCGACGGACTGAAGTCGATGATCCGCCAACGCGACTTCCTCCTTCTCCTGGCCATCTTCTTCATCGGCCTCGGCCTCTTCAACAGCGTCACAACCTGGGTCGAGGACATCGTCCGGCCGCGCGGCTTCTCGATCGCCCAGGCCGGCCTCCTCGGCGCGCTGATGCTCGTCGGCGGCATCGCCGGGGCCATCGTCATCCCCGTCCTCTCCGACCGGACGAGGCGCCGGAAGCCGTTCGTCGTCCTGGCCCTGATAGGGCTTCTCCCCGGGCTCATCGGCGTCGCCTTCGCCGCCTCGTCCGGGCTGCTCTATCTGTCCGGGTTCGTCCTGGGGTTCTTCCTGCTGAGCGCGGGACCGATCGCCTTTCAGTATGGCGCCGAGCTGACCCACCCGGCCCCCGAAGGCACCTCGAACAGCCTGCTCATCCTGATGGGGCAGATCTCGGGCATCCTCTTCATCGTCGCCATGGACGCCCTCAAGGACAAGGCCTCTGGCTCGATGACGACGTCGCTCCTCGTCCTGGCCGGGCTGGTCGCCGTCGCCGCGGGGCTGGCCCTTGTCCTTCGCGAATCGCCGGTGCACGGCCCGGAGGCAAAGCCCTGATCTGCGAGATAGCCGGAAAAAGCCCTTTTTTTCAGATATTTACCAGATGCTCAGCTTCGTGTTTCTCCGCTGCGCATCTGGGCCTCCGCTCCCTCCGGTCGCTCCGGGTAGGTCGCTGCGGGTAGGCTCTGATCAATCGGGCGACGTCAGCGCCGTATAGCAGAAGCTCGTGAAGTGCTTGACGACGTCGGCGATGACCTCGTCCTTGTCCATCCGCAGCACCTTGAACGGGAAGAGGCCGGGCATGAAGTCTTCGTCCGTCGTCGCGTAATCGGCCTTGGGGGTCTTGCGGGCCTTGATCTGAAGCTTCAGCCGCAGCTCGATCGAGTTCTTGGGGATCGAGATGCGGTAGTGGAACTGCTCGTCCTTGAGGCCCGGGAAGCAGATGACGAAGCGGATGCTCCGGCCCTTGGTCTTGACGTGCTCGGCGCGGATCTTGTAGCTCCCGAGCTCTTCGGCGAGGGCCTCGAAGGCGGGCTCGGCGATGAATTCGCAGAACTGCTCGAACTGGCCGATCGTCTCGTTCTGGCAGGTCTCGAGGACGCGGATGTTCTCGAAGTGGTTGGCCAGGTCCTTTTTCCAATCGATCTTGGCCATGGCGGTCTCCGGGTCTTTGGGTCGGCCGTATGATAGCACAATCCCCGCTCCGGGGGAAAGGAAGTGCCGGCTGAGGTCAGCAAAGGGGGGGTGATGATTGGAAATTTTGAGGGAGCCCTCTCCAGCCGGCGAAAGAGAGCCGCTATCATTATTCAAAAGGGGCCCGTAAAAATCAAGAAAAAATTTTTCAGGCGGCCCGCAGCAGGAAGACTCGGAGGTCCATGACGTTGGTCCCCGTCGGGCCGGTCATGATCAGGTTGCCGGTCTGCTTGAAGAAAGCATAGGAGTCGTTGTCCTCGAGGTACTCGACCGGGTTCAGGCCGAGGGCCCGGGCCGTCTTAACCGTCCGCGGGTCGGCCCAGGCGCCGGCCGCGTCGGTCGTGCCGTCGATGCCGTCCGTGCCGAGGCTGAGGATGAGCCAGTCGAGGCCCTCGACCTCGTCCCGCTCGAGCTCGACGATCGAGGCCAGGACGAACTCGGTGTTCCGGCCCCCCCGCCCCCGTCCCTTGACCGTGACGGTGAGCTCTCCTCCGGCCAAGAGGCAAAGCGGTCGCGGCAGGTACGAGGCCGAGCAGGCGAGCTCCTTCATGAACGCGGTAAAGCTCGAAGCCGCCCGCCGGGCTTCGCCGCCTTCGGCCGAAGACAGGAAGATCGGCTCGAGGCCTCTCTTCTCCGCCTCGTGCTTGGCCGCCCGGAGCGCGGTCATGTTGTCGCCGATGATGAAGGCCGAGGCGCGGGCGAAGACCGGATCGCCGGCCTTGAGCGTCTCCGGCACGCGGCCGGCCGCGCCGTCCTCGAGGCGGGCCCGGACCATGGCCGGGGCGCCGTCCCAAAGCCCGTAACGCTCGAGGATGGCCCTGGCGTCGGCGAAGGTCGAGTCGTCCCAATAGGTCGGGCCCGAGGCGATCGTCCCGAGATCGTCGCCGACGACGTCCGAGATGACGAGCGTCAGGACCACGGCCGGGAACGCCGCCCGGGCCAACTGGCCGCCCTTGATCGCGGAGAGGTGCTTGCGGACGACATTGAGCTCCTGGATGTTGGCCCCGGACCGGAGCAGGTCGTCGGTGAGGCGGCGCTTCTTGTCGAGGGTGATGCCCTCGGCGGGAAGGGCCAGCAGGGACGAGCCGCCGCCCGAGATACAGACGAAGACCAGGTCTTTCTCCCCCGCCTGCCCGGCGATCTCGAGGGCGCGGCGGGCGGCCTCGACGCTGCGCGAGTCCGGGATGGGGTGGGAGGCCTCGAGGTATTCGAGACGTGAGGCTTCCTTGCCGACCGGCCAGGGCACGACGACGAGCCCGGCCGTCAGGCGGTCGTCGAGGACGGCCGTCAGCGCTTCGCCCATGGCCGGCGCGGCCTTGCCGAAGGCGATGAGGAAAACGCGCTCGTAGGCGGAGAGGTCGATCTCGCGGTCCTTGATCTTGAGGCGGTCGCCCTGACGCTCGACGCCCGCCCGGATGAGCGTCCACGGGTCGACGGCCGCGAGGGCCGCGCGCCAGATGGCCTCGGCGTCGGCCGCGAAACTGGCCTTGCCCCGCGGATCCGTCATGTCCTCATGATAGCCCAAATCGGACGGGCCCGCCACCGCCCAACGCCAGGCCGGGGCCCCGCGCGGTCCGGTTGACAGGGCCCGCGCCTCCCCGCTACGATGGGGACGTTCCGGGGGAATTTCGATCGGAGGGAGGACCGCCATGAACATGGAAATGGACCGGCGCGAGTTCATCGCCCAGCTGGCCGCGCTCACGGGAGGGACGGCGGCCGTCGTCTCGATACGGCCCGCCCGGACAGGCGGCGCGTGGCGGGACCAGCTGGTGGCCAAGGACGACCCGCGGCTCGAGACGGAGTATGTCGAATACGAGGGCCCGGCCGGGAAGGTGCGCGCCTATTCGGCCCGGCCGAAGGGCGCCAAGACGCTGGCCGGGGTCATCGTCGTCCACGAGAACCGCGGCCTCAACGCCTGGGTCGAGGACGTGGCCCGGCGCGTGGCCCTCGAGGGTTTCCACGCCATCGCGCCGGACGCCCTGACGCCCGTCGGCGGCACGCCCGCCGATCCCGACAAGGCCCGCGAGCTCCTCATGGGCCTCGACCGGACGGCGAACATCAAGAACTACGTCGCCGCCGTCGCTTATCTCAAGACGGGACCGCAGGCGACAGGCAAGGTGGCCTGCATGGGCTTCTGCTGGGGCGGCGGGGTGACGAACCAGGTCGCGGTGAACGCGCCCGACCTCGCGGCCGCGGTCCCGTTCTACGGCATGCAGCCGGCGGCCGAGGACGTGCCCAAGATCAAGGCGGCCATGCTCGTCCACTATGCCGGCGACGACCCGCGGATCAACGCCGGCATCCCGGCCTTCACGGAAACGCTCAAGAAGGCGGGGGTCGATTACAGGATCTACATGTACGAAGGCGCCAAGCACGCCTTCATGAACGACACCGGCGCCAATTACAATAAGGAAGCGGCCGAGCTGGCCTGGAAGCGCACGGTCGATTTCCTAAAGGATAGGCTCAAGAGCTAGCGTTCCGGGTTTTCGCGGCGCCAAGCCTCGGCGATCGCGGCCACGAACGGCCGGACGTGGCTGAAAAAGGCCTTGTAGCCGGGGCAGAGATAATTGAGGGCCGGCTCGCCGCCCGGATAGACGGTGAAGCGGTTCTTCGGGCACTCCCCATTGCACATGTCGAGGACCTCGCATGCCCGGCAGACGGAGGGAAGCGTCTCGAGCTTGGCCCGGCCGAAGGCCCGCCGGGCCTCGCCGTCGAGAAGCTCCGCAAGATCCGTTCCCATGAGATTGCCGAGCCGGTGCGCGTCGTCGACGAAGTGATCGCAGGAGAAAACGTCGCCGTTCCGCTCGAGGACCGGGACGTCGCCGCAAACGGGCCGGAAAATGCAGAGCGAGTGCTCCTGGCCGAAGGCCGTCCGCGCGGCCTCCTCGATGATCTGGACCTTGATCCGGCCGATGTCGCGCTCCACCCATTCGTCGAAAACGGCACAGAGGAAGCGGCCCCAGGCTTCGGGCGTAACGCTCTCGGGGCTGACGCCTTCGGGACGATGCGGGCGCCGCTCGACGAGCGGCAAGAAGGTGACGTAAGGCGCGCCGATCTCCCGAAAAAACCGATAGACCTCGAGCGCGCAGCCCGCGTTGTGGCCGCCGACGACGCAGAGGATATCGGTCGGGACGCCGTGGCGGCGGAGGATCCCATAGCCGCGCATGGCCCGGTCGAAGGAGCCTTGTCCGTCCCGGCCGCGGCGATAGCGGTCATGGATCTCGCGCGGGCCGTCGAGGCTGAGACCGACGGAGAAGCCCTCGGCCGCGAGAAAGCGACCCCACTCGTCGTCGAAGAGCGTGCCGTTCGTCTGCAGGCCGTTGGCGACCCTCCTTACGGGGGGCGCGAGCCGGCGCTCGAGGGCAACGACCGTCCGGAAAAAGTCCAAGCCGAGAACGGTCGGCTCGCCGCCGTGCCAGGAAAAGCGGATGACATCGTCGGGCGCCGCGGCGATGTGCTCGGAGAGATAGCGCTCGAGCAGGGCTTCGGACATGCGGGCGGGAGCCTCGTGTCGCGCCGCCGGGTCCCGGTCGAGGTAATAACAATAGCCGCAGGCCAGGTTGCAGGCCGCGCCGGCCGGCTTGACGAAGACCTGGAAGCTCCGCGGGACCGCGGCCATGGGACGATGATACTCCGTCCCCGGCGGCGCGTCGAGCCGGGAGCCCGGCCGGACGGCCCGTCGGGATTGTCTGCCCGCCGAAATGCGGTAAAATAGCAGGAACGCCATGGACAGCAGGAATCCGGCGCCCCGGCGCGCCGCGTCTTTACTTCTCGCGGCGGCGATCACGGCCGGGCTGGCCGCCGCGCCGCAATCGCCGTCGCAGTCCCAAGCCGTGAGCGACTTCGAGCAGCGCCTCACCCGCCTCAACGGCCAGATCAAGGACCTCAAAGCCCGGCTGGAGGCCGAGGGCCGCAAGGAGAGCTCGATCCTGACCTCTCTCGCTCGGATCAACATCAACAAGAGCATCGTCGAGCGGGAGCTCGCCGCCCGGAACATCGAGCTCGAGCGCGGCCGGGCCGACCTGGCCGTCGTCCAGGAGAACGCGCGGGTCCTCCGGGTCCGGATCGACGAGGAGCGAAGCTCGATCGAGCGGACGGTCGTGACGCTCTACAAGTTCGGCCGGGTCGATTTCTTCCAGTTCCTGCTCCAGGCCCGCGACATCGAGACCTATGCCTCGGAGAGCAAGCATCTGGGCCTGCTGGCCCGGGCCCAGAGCGACGCCCTGACCCGCTACCAGGCCTCGCTCGGCGAGCTGCGGACCGCCGAAGACACGCTCGAGGGCCGGCAGGCCGATCTCGCCGGGATGGCGCGGGCGGCGGCCCTGAAGCGGCGCGAGCTCGAGACGGAGGCCCGCAAGAGCGCGACCCTGGTCGACGAGATCCGCAGGAACCGGACGTCCTACGAGCAGGCCCTGAAGGAGCTATCGGAGAGCGCCGAGGAGCTCCAGAAGCTCCTGGCCAAGATCGTCGACCAGCAATGGGTCCTGCCGGCCGCCTGGCTGCCCCTTTATGAGCGCAGGGGGCAGCTCATCTGGCCGCTCGAAGGGCGCGTCATCACGCCCTTCGGGTTCGAGCGGAACCCCCATTTCAACACCGTCGTCATGAACAAGGGCGTGGAGATCGCCCCGGCCAAGGACAAGTCGCTCATCCTCGCTGTGCATCCGGGCAAGGTCGTCTACGCCGACTACTTTCAGGGCTACGGCAACCTGCTGATCGTCGATCACGGCATGACCTACTACACGCTCTACGGCCACTGCGCGGAGTTCCTGGCCGCCGTCGGCGACATGGTCCGGGCCGGCCAGCCGGTCGCCGTCGTGGGCGACACGGGCTCGCTCAAGGGCGAGTGCCTCTATTTCGAGGTCCGGTACAAGACCAAGGCCCTCGATCCCTTGCAATGGCTGAAGCGGAGATGATAGAATGAATGTCCGCTCGCTCATGAAAGTCCCGAAGTACCGCTGGATCCTCTGGGCGGCCACCCTGGCCGCGGCGGTGTTCTTCGTCTCCGAGATGGGCTTCCTGTCCCGCGGCCACGGGGCCACGGCGCCCAGGGGCTTCGAGCTCCTCGACACCCTGATGAGCCACATCCGCAACGACTACCTCGAGGAGAGGGACCCCGTCATGACGGCCGAGGGCACGTTCCGCGGCATGGTCAACTCGCTCGACCCCCTGTCGGCCTACCTGCCCAAGGACCTGGCGGCCTCCTACAGGGCCCAATCGGCCAAGACGACCGAGACCGGCATGGTCGTTCTCAAGCGCGACGCGGCGTTCCCCCAGGTCGTGGCCCTGGTCGACAAGTCGCCGGCCGCCGCGGCGGGCGTCGAGATGGGCGATCTCGTGAGCGCCATCGGCGGGCGCGGCACCCTGAACATGAGCCTGGCCGAGGTCAAGCTCCTGCTCCGGGGGACGGACGAGAAGCCGGTCGCGATCCGCGTCCTCCGCGGCAACGACACGCACAACCTCGACGTGCCGCGGGCCGTGCTCTTTCCTTCGGCTTACACGTTCGTGCCGGCCGGCGCGGGCGCGTCCCAACCGGCCCGTTTGAGCATCCATCGCTTCGAGCCCGGTCTGGCGGACGTCCTCAGGAAACTGATCATCCCCGGCCTCAAGGGGCGCAAGGCGCCGCTCGTCCTCGACCTCAGGGGCGCCCAGGACGGCACGCTCGAGGAGGCCGGCCGGCTCGCGAACCTGTTCGTCAAGACGAACGACGCGGGCCGCTTCGAGGGCCGCGAGGGCGACAAGAAAACGCTCGCCTGCCCGGACGAAGCGGAGCTGGCCCCGGTTCCTGTCGTCGTCTGGGTGGACGCGGGGACGGCCGGACCGGCCGAGCTCGCGGCCGGCGTCCTCCAAGAGCTCCGCAAGGCGAAGGTCGTCGGCTACAAGACGCCCGGCCTGGCCGGCCTGACGGCGCTCTTCCCGCTCAAGGACGACAGCGCCGTCCTGCTGACGTCGGCCGTGTTCGTTCTGCCGTCCGGCCGCAAGCTCTGGGACGAAGGCCTGGCCCCCGACGCGGCCATCCCGGCCGACGAGCTCAACGAAAAGACATACCTCGAGAAGACGATCCTGCTCCTTCCCAAGCTCTGACGGATGACGAAGAGGCGCCCGCCTAAGCTCCGCGAACCCTGGCCGGCTTTCACCCTTCTTACGGCGATCCTGGCGGCGATGGCGCTCGTCTCCGTCGTGTGTCTCGATTATCTCAACGCCCGGCGCGGCCAGCCTGCGTATCTCTTCAGGCCGGTTTCGAGCGGGCCGGCGCCGCAGGCGGCGCCCCCGAAGCCCGCGGCGAACGTTGCCGCCGGGCCCGGGCCTGCGGCGCGGCCGACCGAAAAATACCCTGAGCCGGCTCCGCCTCAGGCGGCCGCTCCGCAACAGGCCGTGAAGCCTCTTGGCGACGTCGTCGCCGCGGCCCTTTCGTCGGCGGGCATCGCGGAGGATTCCATCCTGGAGCTCAAGGGGCCCAAGGGCCGGCCCCTATTCGAGGTCGAGCTCCCGGCCGAGCTCTACCAGTCGGTCGCCCCCGCGGTCGAGCGGACCCTCAAGGCGCAAGGCCTCCGCGTCCTCGGCAAGAAGAAGACCTCGGGCGAAGACCGGACCGAGATCCTCTGGTCCCTTCGCCGGCCGTCCAAAGAGGACGCGGCCATCTCGTTCGTCCTGCCGGCCGCCCCTTCACCCGTGGCCGTCGCGGCCAAGGAGCCGGCCCGTACGGGGCCCCGGGGCCAGGTCGCCCTGATCATGGACGACATGGGCCAGAGCCTCGAAACGCTCGACGAGCTCATCGCCCTGGGGCGGCCGATCACGGTCTCGGTCCTCCCCTACAGCCAATACGCCGCCGAGACGGCCCGGATCGCCCACGGCAAGGGGCTCGAGGTCTTGCTCCATCTGCCCCTCGAGTCGATCAACAACCACGAGGCCATGGCCAACACCGAGGGGATGATCCTGACGATGATGACGGAACCGGCCATCGCCGCCTCGTTCGAGGCCAGCTACGACCGCGTGCCGTTCGCGGCCGGGACGAACAACCACATGGGCTCGCGCTTCACGGCCGACCGGGACCTCATGCGGACGATCCTGCGGCCGATCAAGGAGCGGGGGCTCTTCTTCGTCGACAGCCGGACGACGGCCCAGACGGTCGCCCTCGAGGAGGCGCGCAAGATGGGCGTCCCGTCGGCGCAGCGCGACGTCTTCCTCGACGCCGACGAGGACCGCGGCCGCATCAAGGGCCGGCTCATCGAGCTCCTCCAGAAGGCCCGCAAGAAGGGCCGGGCCGTGGGCATCTGCCACCCCTTCCCCGAAACGCTGGCCGTCCTCAAGTCGAGCCTGTTCCTCATCGACTCCTACAACCTCGAAGCCGTCCCGGTCTCCCGACTGGTCCGCTAGCGTTGGACCGGGGGCGGCCGGTTGAATATTCGGCCCCCGTCCGTTATGATGAATCCCGAGAGAGGAGGCGCTCCATGAAGAGACTCGCCCCGTCCGTTGTCGTCCTCGCCGCGCTCGCGCTCGCGATGGCCCCGGCCTGCAAAATGATGTCGAGCGACGAGCTGAAGAGCTCGATCGAGGTCCTCGACTATAGCTCGTCCTGGGTCTCCAAATACTACCAGCCCTGGCCGCCCCGGCTCATCCTGGTGCCGCAGATCAAGTTCCGGATCAAGAACATCGGGCCGAAGCCCCTATCTTACGTCAACTTCAACGCCGTCTACCAGTTCAAGGGCGATCCCGAGAATTTCGGCGATTCGTTCATGGCCGCCATCCGGGGCAAGGCCGTGCCGCCCGGCGGGACGAGCGACCTCATCGTCCTCAAGAGCAACATGGGCGTCGACGGCAAGAACCTGGCCGGCATCCGCGACAACCCGGCCTGGAAGCCGGCCTTCGTGCGCCTCTTCGCCATCTCCAAGGGGTCGCAGCCCGTTCAGATCGGCGTCTACGACGTCTCGAGGGACATCGACTTCAAGGAACCCGAGCCGGTCGAGCCGAAGAAGTGACATGGGCGCGATCGTCCCGAGCAAGGTCTTCCTCGTCCGCGGCAAGGGGCAGCACCGGGAGAAGCTCGTCAGCTTCGAAAAGGCCCTCCGCGAGGCGGGCATCGCCCCTTACAACCTCGTCCGCGTTTCGAGCATCTTCCCGCCCCGCTGCCGGCTCGTCGGCAAGGCGGCCGGGCTGAAGCTGCTCCATCACGGCCAGATCCTCTTCGTCGTACTGAGCGAGAACGCCACCGAGGAGCCCGGCGCGCTCATCTCGTCGTCGATCGGCATGGCCGTGCCCGACGACCCATCGCACTACGGCTATCTCGCCGAGCACTCCGACGTCGGCAAGTCGGCCCGGGCGGTCTCGCTCCACACCGAATACCTCGCCGCCGAGATGCTGGCGACCAAGCTCGGGGAGAAGCTGCGCGAGCCGAAGCCCGGGGAGTTCGCCAAGGTGTTCAGGGTCTCGAACGGGCTGTCGCTCAAGACGCGGAGCATGACCCAGACGGCCAAGGGCGTCGCGGGGATGTGGACGACGACCGTCGCCGCCGCCGTGCTTATTGGATAATCAAGACAGGGTCAGACCTACACCTTTTTACTTTTTCTTTTGAAGCGAGCGGAAAAACTAAAAAGGTGTAGGTCTGACCCTGTCTTCTTATTTGCCCAGACCCAGCGGATCCGGGTTGAGGATCTTGACGTAGCTCCGCTCGCGCAGGGTCTTGACATAGGCTTCGGTCTTGACGGACGACTTCTGGCTGTAGATCTTTTCCTCGACCTCTTTGCGGGCGTCCTCGAACGGCCGCAGGTAGCTGTCCTTCTTCTCCACGAGCTGCAGCAGGTACCAGCCGTTCTTGTGATCGATCCAGCCGGTCCGGTCGCCGGCCTTGAGCCGCTCGACCGGCGATTCGAGGACCGCTTCGAGCTCGCCGGCCTTGAAGGTCCCCAGCTCGCCCTTGGCCTCCTTCATCGGCGGGTCCGAGAGCTCGGCGGCCGTGTCGGCGAACGACGCCCCCGACTTGAGCTTGTCGTCGACCGCGGCCTTGAGCTTCGCGACGTCATCGGCCGCCCGGTTCTCGATCGAGAGATAGATCGCGTTGAGCTTGTATTCGGTCGGCACGGTGAACTCGGCCGGGTTCTTCTTGTAGTAGCTGACGACCTCGGAGTCCTCGAGGGCGATGGATCGCTGGACTTCCGTGTAGATGACGCCTTGGCGCATCATGCCCTCCTCGTACTGCTTGAGCCAGACCTCGTAGGGCATGCCCTGCGCTTCGATGGCCCGGCGCAGGTCGGCGTCCGAAGCGATGTTGTTGTCCGTCTTGATCTTCTCGAGCATGCTCTTCATCTGCTCCTGGACGTTCAGGTTCAGCTCCTTGGCCTTCTGGAGGAGCAGCATCTCCGTGATCAGCTGGTTCAGGAACTCCTTCTTGAGCCGTTCGAGCGTCTGGTCGTATTGGTCCTGGGGCAGCTGCTGGGCTTTCAGGCCCTGCACCGCCAGGTCGAACTGGGTCCGGAACTCGGACAGGGTGATGATATCGTCGTTGACGACGGCCACGATCCCCTCGACGGTCTCCTGGGCG
>CAZIQR010000006.1:0-1410 GCA_964541055.1 uncultured Eubacteriales bacterium | reverse complement strand
GATTCGACGACCTGGCTCGTCCGCCCCTCGTCGAGGGCGAAGATGGCCCTCTCCATGTCGGCCGGCAGGTCGCCCTGCTGGAAGACGCCCATAACGCCGCCCTTGGCCGCTTCCGGCCCGATCGATTCTTCCCGGGCGATCCTCCGGAACTCGTCCTCGCCGGTGCGCTCGAGCCGGCGCACGACGGAAACGGCCTTCTCCTCGGTGTCGACCAGGATCTGGCTGACCTGGATGCGCCCCTGCTGAAGGAAATCCTTCTTGTTCCGCTCGTAGTAATCGAGGATCTCGCCTTCCTCCACACGGATGTCGCGGACGATGAGGTAAGTGTACTTCTCGACGAGCAGCCGGTCGAAGGCGCCCTCCGGCGGGGCCGGCTCGGCGCTCGGAGATCCCTCGGCCGGGACGGCGCCGACGGCCAGTTTGGCCAGGTATTCCTTCTTTTCATCCTCGGTGAGGGCGATGCCGCGCTCGCGGGCGGCCTCGAGCAGGATCTTCTCGTCGAGGAACCGGTCATAGAGCCGGCTCAGGGATTCGGCCGGAAGCCCCTTGACGTCGGCCCCGGTCGTGGCGACGTAAGCCCGGAAGTCGGCGTTCGTGAACTCGCTCTTCTCGACTCGGAGAATAGGGCGCCCATGGAGCGTGCCCTGGACGAGATCGGCGACGCGGGAGACGGGCCCCCGGCCTTGGTCGCGCCCGCAGGCCCCGGCG
Organism: uncultured Eubacteriales bacterium; assembly: GCA_964541055.1. Lineage (GTDB taxonomy): Bacteria > Acidobacteriota > Aminicenantia > Aminicenantales > Saccharicenantaceae > RBG-16-66-30. The sequence goes on along the minus strand of CAZIQR010000006.1, from coordinate 702 downwards.
GCGATGAGCGTCAGGAGGGCGAGGACCGCCACGGCCGGGGCTCTCCCCGCCGTCCGCCGCTTTCCGCCCGTCCTGTGGAGCGCGTCCATCTTTTTTAATATCAATCTATTGTATCCTACTTGATCAACTCCATCAAGACGCCGACCGTTTCATCGAGGAGGGCCCGCTCCGTCGCCGCCCTCAGGCCCAGGGAGAGTACCCCGTCCGGCGAGAGCGAGCCCGCGTATCTCTTGAGAAGGGGCGTCACCCGGCCCCAGTCGACGGGCGTCTCGGGCCGGAACTTGAACGCCACCCGGTGCTCGGTCCGGTCGATCGACCGGAGCTTCAGCCTCGCGGCCAGGAACTTGAGGGCGCCGTAGCGCAGCAGGTTCTCGATCGATCCCGGCACAGGGCCGAAGCGGTCGGCGATCTCCTCCCGGATGCGGTCGATCTCGGCCAGGCTCTCGACCGCGGCCAGGCGCTTGTAGAGGTTGAGCCGGAGATTGACCTGCGGCAGGTAGTCCTCGGGGACGTGGATGTCGACCCGCAGGTTGATCTCGGGATGGACCTCCTCGACGGCCTCGCCCTTGAGGCCGCGGATGGCCTGGTCGAGGAGCTGCATGTAGTACTCGAAGCCGACGGCCTCCATCGTGCCGGACTGGCGGTGCCCGAGGAGGTTCCCGGCGCCGCGGATCTCGAGGTCGCGGGCGGCCAGGCGGAAGC
>CAZIQR010000005.1:13193-39638 GCA_964541055.1 uncultured Eubacteriales bacterium | reverse complement strand
CCGCCGAGCGCGTCCGAGCCGTAGAGGAGCCCCTGGGGGCCGCGCAGGATCTCGACCCGTTCGACCTGGCTCAGGGGGAGGTGGGAGACGTCGTAGGAGCGCGACGGGTTGATCGGGTCGTTGAGCTCGACGCCGTCGAGCAGGAACAGGGTGTGCTCGCTGTTGGCGCCGCGGACCGAGACGGACGCGGTCGCGCCCGGCCCGCCGTTGCGGATCGTCGATAGCCCCATCACGGATTCGAGGGCATCGAGGACGAACGTCCGGCCGGTGCGGACAAGCTCGTCGCCGCTGACGACTGTGACCGAGCTTCCGACCTTCTTTTCGGGCGTCTGCAGACGCGTCGCGGTGACAACGACCTCGTGGCGCAGAGGGGCCGGGGCCTGATCCTGCGGGTCTTGCGCCGCGGCGGGAAGGGCGATGAGGGCGGCGAGGGCCGCGATGGCGATCGGTCTCGGGATCATGGCAGGAGCTCCGTAAGGCCCCCGCCGGTTTCAGCCCTCCGCCTTCCACCCGAAGACGGATCGACCGAGGCTTAAAGAGGGTCTCCTGACTCCCGGATCGCTCTCCTCCCGAGCCTTCCAGCTTGTGCCGTGGCGTCTCTCGGGATTCGTCCCCGGTTACAGTAGCGGGGGCTGTGTCCGCTTGCGACGGACTTCCCTTCGAATCAAGCCCAGGGAATGATAAGGCAAAGCCCTGCCGGCGTCAATAAAGACAGGGTCAGACCTACACCTTTTTACTTCTTGGCCACCTGAACGATCCGATAAGTTAAAAGGTGTAGGTCTGACCCTGTCTTGGCAAGAGGGAGACTGCCCTGACCCGGCGCTCAGATCAGGGCAGTCTCGTTGGGGGAATGGGTTTTATCGAAGATTTTCGAAAGGAGGTCTCTTCCGGCCATTTCTTTCACTCACACATTACTACTCGCGCGCCGGCCCAAAAGTTGCGGGCCGGAGAAAAATGCCGGGGCAGGGATATGGAGAGGGGCGATGACCTGCAGAAGATTCAGGGGCGGGCCGAGGCCCTCGGGCGCGGAAGGGCGGATTTAGCCGGAGCGCGGGACAGAAAACGACCCGCTGCCTAATCTTGGTTTTTTTCCCCGCCCCTCTCAACGACCATTTCTAATTATACCACAGCTCGCGGCCATCCGCAATAGTCTGAGGCGATAATTTGTGAAAACCGCCGAAGGGCTGCCTTTGCAGCCGCTTTTTACCGCGAAAAGCGGGCTCTCCGACGCTTTTCCGAAAAAGCCGTTTTCGCCCTTCTGCTCCTGGCGGTTTACTCTGGAATTGGGTATATTGAGAAGAGTCTCCTGGGGCGGGAAATGGCCCCGGAATGCGGAGATTCCCATGAAAAACGAAGATTTCCGGCGGGCTGGGCACCAATTTGTGGACTGGATCGCCGATTATTTCGAAAATATCGAAAAATATCCCGTTCTGTCGCGCCTCGAGCCCGGCGACGTCAAGGCTCACATCCCCGCCGTCCCTCCGGCCCGGGGGGAGGGCATGGACGCGATCTTCGGGGATTTCGAGAAGGCCATCCTGCCCGGCATTACGCATTGGCAGCACCCCGGCTGGTTCGGCTATTTCCCTGCCAACAACAGCCCCGCCTCCGTCCTCGGGGAATTCCTGACGGCCGGCCTAGGGGCCCAATGCATGGTCTGGCAGACGTCTCCGGCCGCGGCGGAGCTCGAGGAGGTCGTCCTCGACTGGCTCCGCCAGATGATCGGCCTCCCGGCCGGCTTCACCGGGGTCATCCAGGACTCCGCCTCGACCTCCACCCTTTGCGCCCTGCTTTGCGCCCGGGAGCGGGCCACCGGCTTTCAAACGAACGAATCCGGCTTCGCCCGTCCCCTCGCCGTCTATGCCTCCGAGGAGGTCCACTCGAGCGCCGACAAGGGCGTCAAGATCGCCGGCTACGGCCGGAAGAACTTCCGCCGCATCCCAACCGACGACCGGTATGCCCTCGTTCCGGACCGGCTCGAGGAGGCGATCGTCAGGGACAAGGAGGCCGGTCTCGTCCCCGCCTGCGTCGTGGCCACGGTCGGCACGACCTCGTCCGGGGCCATCGACCCGCTACCGGCGATCGGCGAGATCTGCCGCCGGCACGGCCTGTGGTTCCATGTCGACGCCGCCTGGGCCGGGACGGCCGCCCTCCTGCCGGAGAAGCGCTGGATCCTCGAGGGGGCGGAGCTGGCCGATTCGCTCGTCTTCAACCCCCATAAATGGATGGTGACCAACTTCGACTGCTCGGCCTACTTCATCCGCGACCCCGGGGCCCTCGTTCGGACCTTCGAGGTCCACCCCGAATACCTCAAGACCGGCGTCGACGCCAAGGTCAAGAACTACCGCGACTGGGGCATCCAACTGGGCCGGCGCTTCCGGGCCCTCAAGCTCTGGTTCGTCATCCGCAGCTACGGGGTCGAGGGGTTGCAGGCCATGGTCCGCGAGCACATCCGGCTGGCCGGGCTCTTCAAAGACTGGGTGGAAGCCGACCGCCGCTTCGAGCTCCTGGCCCCCGCCGATCTGGCCCTCGTCTGCTTCCGGCTCAACGACGGCCGCGACGAGGCCGCCCTCAGCGATCTCAACCGCCGCTTCCTCGAGCGGATAAACGCCGCCGGCCCGATCTTCCTGACCCACACCTCGCTCCGGGGCCGGTACACGATCCGCTTCGTTGTCGGCCAGCGGACGACCGAAGAGCGCCACGTCCGGGCCGCGTGGGACATCATCTCGGCCGCGGCCGGCGAGGTCCTCACCGCCTAGGCCGGCCGGCGGATCACTCCGGCTTCAGGGCGTAGCGCAGCGCGCCGTCGGGGTCGGCGAAGCGGAGATAGAAGCCCCAGCCGCCCGCGCCCTGAAGGTCCTTGACGAGGACCTTGTTCCAGCCCTCCTTGAGGCGGACGTCGACCCGGTCGAGGTCCGGCTCGGCGGCCCGGTAGGTGGGATTGGTGTGGACGAGCTCGCCGTTGAGCCAGACGCGGACGCCGTCGTCGCTCCCGAGAAGCATCGCGGCCGCGCGGTCGTCCGGCGAGAAGACATAAGCCAACCCGTAGACGAGGCCCTGCTCGTTCGGCCGGATAAGGTCATCGAGCCGGACGTAGCCCGACTCGCCGGCCCGATACGTTTGCCAGCGGACCGTCGCCCCGTCCTTGCCCTTATAGCTCTTGGCCGGCGCCGGCTCCGTCTCCGGCGGATAGACGGTCTGGAGGTCGTTCATGTCGGCGGCCTCGAATGGGCCGGCCAAGTTCCACTCGCGGACGAAGCGGCGGCCCGCCGGCCTTAGGCCGAAGCCGATGAAGAAGAGGTCGAAGCCCGCGCTCCGCGCCTCCCGTCCTTCGATCTCGAACGTCAAGGCGTTGGGCCCGGTCTCGAGGACGAGGCCCTCGAGGACGACCGAGCCCAGGGTCGCCTCTTTGGCATAGCCCTGGAACCGTCCCATGATCTCCTTCCCCCGCCGGACGAGGACGTTCCCCGCGGCCGGCGACTTGAGGAAATGGAGCTCGACCGTGTAGAGGTCGCGAACATCGACCGGAAAGCGGAACTCGGCCTTGGTCCCGGCGGCCGCGCCGTCGGTCCGCAGCACCGGGTAGCGCGCGCCAGCGCCGTCGTAATAGGACGCGAGGGCCGAGGCCAGCCGCGGCGCCGCCATGCGGAGCCCGTGCCCGGGATCGATGAAGGCCTCCGCCCCGCCCGGCGTTTCGGCCTGCCATTGCGGCCGGACGAAGTTCTCGGACGGCTCGAAGGCGTAGGGCAGCCGCTCGGAGACGGCCGGCAGCGGGGCAAATGGCCGGTGCGGCTCGGTCTGGTACCAATAGGCGACCGACGAGTCGAGATCGGTCCGGTCGTTCGCGTGCCCGTGCTCGATCGTCACCCGGATCGATCTCTTGAACGGCACCGGGTCGGGGATGTGGAAGCGGTAGACCGTCGCTTTGGATCCCGCCTGGAAGTCCTCTTCCTGGAGGGGACATCCGTAGAACAGGCTCTGCCCTTCGCGCATGCCCCAGGCGTCCGAGAAATAGTCCTCCGATCCCGTGCCGTGGAGAGAGGGCTTATCCTCGCCGTCGATCCGCATCCGGTCGTCGCCCTCGCCCCACCAGCCCATGGCTTGCTGGAGGACGCTGAGGTTGCATCCGACATAGTGACCGGCCCCTTCCGCCTCGAGGAGGAGGTAGTCCCGTTCCGGGTCGGGCGGGAACTCCTGATGATATTGAGCGTGGAAATAGGCGGCGTCGGCCGGGACTTCGGGGAGCTCGCGGTAGTCGACATCATAATAGAAGGCGTCGACCGGCTGCGCGCCCTCGTTCTTGGCCGTGATCCGGCACGAGCGCCGGAAGGGCATATACCAATAGCAGTTCCGGGCCCGGCCCTGGGACGAACAGGTGATCGGGAGCGAGGCGAAATTCCGGTTCAGGCCGTGGCCGACGCCGAAGAAGTCTCCGATCGGGGCCTCGACCGACGGCGACTTCTCGCCGTCCCAGTAGATGCGGAGGACGATCTTGCGGCCGTAGAACGGCTCGGCGGCGATCGTCGTCCAGATGTGATGGATGGCCCCCGGCCCTTCGATCTCGGCCAGGACCGCGGTCTGGCCGGGCTCGATGACGATCGAATCCCGGTTGCCCCCGTTCCGGTCGTACGAGGAGATGCGGCGACTGCGGTAGTCCTGCTTCCGGCCGAGGTTCTGGAGGATGTCCTGTCCGGCCAGGGCGGCGCCGGCCACGACGAGGATCGCGATGCAAAGGGTGCGGGCGCGCATGAGGGCCTCCTTCAAGCGGCGCCGGCCCGGCTCGGCCCGTTCATGAACACGCCGGTCCATGAACTGTCCGGGCTAGCGGGCGGGCCTGGGTTTTTGAAGCCAGCCGGTCCGGATGTGCGATTTCCGGTCGCGGCGGGTGTAAGGCTTGATGTCGAGGACGGGCGTTCCGTCGATGAGGTCGAGGCCCGAGACCCGCAGGACGCGGCGGTCGCGGGCGAGGAGCCGGAGGACGCTCATCCCGATGGGATTCGGCCGGTGCGGCGACCGGGTGGCGAAGACGCCGCGCGCCTTCGATTCGCCCGGCGGGACGACCTTGAGCTTGGCGCCGCCGGCCTTGTGGAAGTGGAAAAGGACGATGATGTGGGAGAAGACCTCCAAGCCGTCGAGCCCGGCGGCGAACTCCGGGCGGATCTCGATCTCGCCCCGCGACCGCTCGAAGAACCGCGGCGCCGCGAAGGCCGGCGGCGGCAGGTCGGACGGGTCCTTGTAGGGCGAGCGGACGAAGCCGATCGGCCGGAGGCGCGGCCCCGGCCTCACTTCCCGACGTATGTCAGCCACTTCTCGTAGCGCGGGTCGCGGCCGGTGACGGCCTCGTTGAAGGCCTTGATCAGCTGCCGGGCGACCGGCCCGGGCCGGCCGGTGCCGATCGTGTGCGTCGTGGGCGGCGCCGTCGTATCGGAGCCGTCGATGACTTCGGTGATCGGGATGACCTCGACGGCCGTGCCGCAGTAGAAGGCCTCGTCGGCGCCGAAGAAGTCGGCCTTGGTGATCGGCCCGACGACGGTCTTGTAGCCGAGGTCGGCGCCGATCTCGAGCAGGCTCGTCCGGGTGATGCCTTCCAGGGCCGATTCGAGCCGGCCGTTGGTGAACAGGGTCCTGCCTTTGACGATGAAGACGTTCTGCCCGGGCCCCTCGGCGATGCGGCCCTCCATGTTCAGGAAGATGGCTTCGTCATAGCCCTTTTCGCGGGCCTCGAGGCCGGCGATCGTCGACTGGACGTAGACGCCGCCGAGCTTGGCGGCCATGTTGAACTGAGTATGATGGACCCGACGCGAGGGGATGATGTAGGCGTGAACGCCCTTGGCCGCGTTCTCGCCGAGGTAGGCGGCCCACTCCCAGGCGAAGACGGCCAATTCGACCGGGCAGGCCTTGGGAACCAGCCCGAGATTGCCGTAGGAAAAAAAGAGGAGGGGCCGGATGTAGCAGCTATCGAGCCGGTTCTCGCGGATGGTCTGCTTGATGGTTTCCGTGATCTGCTCTTTCGTGTAGGGGACTTTCATCTTGAGCACGCCGCCTGAGAGGAGAAGACGGTCGTTGTGCTCCGGCAGGCGGAAAACGGCCGGGCCCTTGGCCGTGCTGTACGCCCGGATGCCCTCGAAAACGCAACTGCCGTAGTGGAGGGCGTGCATGGTCGGGTGGCACCCGCCTTCAGACCAATCGTAGAACTTCCCCTCGTACCAGTATTTCTTGGCCTTGGGGAAGTTGGTGTTGAGGAACATGGGGCTCTCCTTTGCGGATTAGGGACGGCGCCCCCGGCGGTAGACGGGTTTTTGGAGCCCCGGGGGCATTGAAGGGCCGCTCGATCCGGGATCGATCGAACCTGGTTTATAGAAGGCACGACCTCGCAGAACGATCGGATTTGCGGCTTCCGGCTTGTTCAAAGTTCATCGTATCACAGCGCGGCCGGTCAAGTAAAGCGGGGGGAGGACGCCTCGAAATAGGCCTTTCCGCCATGGCGGAGGGTCCGGACGCGCCGGCGGCCAAGAAGGGCGGACAGGGCCTTGAGGACCTCGTCGCGATGGACGCCGAGGGCCGCGGCGATATCCTCGGCCGTTTGCGGGCGCCTGCGGACCGTGGCCAGGATGGCCTCCTCGAGGCCCTCCGCGGCGGGGGCGGAGGCGAGCTCCTTTTTCGCGAAAGAGGCCACGACCTCGGCTTTGGGGCCGAGCTTGGTCCGGATCCGGTCCAGGGCGGCGGGGCTGAGCGGGACGGCGCGCCGCTCCGCAGGCGGGCGGACGACCGTGTTGATCTCGATCCGGTCGGGGCGGATGCGCGTGATCGCCTTCCGGAGGGCCTGGACGGCGGCCGGCGAATCGTTGGCCCCTTTGACGAGCATGATCTCGAGCCGGAGCTCGCCCTTGAATTCGTCGCGGAAGCGGGCCAGGCCGTCGATGATCCCGGCGTTGTGGAGGGCGGCGTTCGGCCGGTTGACGCGCCGAAAAACGGGCGAGGCGACGGCGTCGAGCGAGGGCACGACGATGTCGGCCGCGAGGAGGTCGCGCCGGACGTCGGGGCGGGTGAGGAGCGTGGCGTTGGTTAGGACGGCGACCGGGATCCGGGTCATCGCCTTGATGGCCCGGATGAGCCGGCCGAGATCCCGGCAGAGGGTCGGCTCGCCGGACCCCGAAAACGTGATGACGTCGATCCTCCGGCCCGAGTCGACGGCGGCCTTGATCTGGGCCAGGATCTCTTCCGGCGGGAACCAGCGGCCGCGCCGCACCGTGGTCTTGCCGGTCGAGCCGAGCTGACAGTAGACGCAGTCGAGGGTGCACGTCTTGAAGGGGATGATGTCGACGCCCAGGGAGAAGCCGAGACGGCGCGACGCGACCGGGCCGTAAACGTACTTCTGCTCTGGCATCAGGCTTGGTCCTTGTAGATCTCGATGAACCGGCGCAGGGAGCGGTCGTAGGTCCGCTCGACCGGGTCCGGAAAGAGGCAGGCCGGCAGCTCCCGGTTTCGCCAGTGATAGGCGAGGCAGTCGCAGCAAACGCCCTTGCGGCTGCACGGCTCGTAGCTGCAGTTGCACCGGGCCCTGTTCTTCGCGCTCTTGCATTCGCTCATTCCTCTATTATAGGGATTCGAGCCGGCCGGGGGAACCTCCCGTTGCCGAGCCGCCGGAATTCAAGTATCATAGCCCGGTTCAATCAGTTAGGAGAACGACGATGCCCGGATACACGGAGCGCGAAGCGAAAGCCGGCCTGGCCGCCAAGCTGCCGCCGCTCGAGACCTTCCCCAACCAGTTCCCGGACTACGAAATCGCCATCGAATACCCCGAGTTCACCTCGGTCTGCCCCAAGACGGGCCTGCCGGACTTCGGGACGATCACGCTCCGCTACGTTCCGGCCGGTAAGGTCCTCGAGCTCAAGGCCCTCAAGGAGTATTTCCTGGCCTACCGGAACCTGGGCATCTTCTACGAGAACGTCGTCAACCGCGTCCTCGAGGACGTCGTCCGGGCCTGCAAGCCGAAAAGCGCGCTCGTCCGCGGCGAGTTCAATCCCCGAGGCGGGATGAGCTCGGTCGTCGAAGCCCGCTACCCGCGGCCGCGGCAACGGCGCGCCTGACAGGATCCCCACCCCGCATCGCCGATCGCATCGAAAGGAAGGACCCGAGACCCGCATGGCCAGACCTTTGAACGGCTCCCGCCTGGGCCGAACAGACGTGCTCATCGTCCTGGTCGTCGTCCTCTGGGCGGTCAATCTCTCGGTCATCAAGATCGGCCTGCGTCAGTTCTCGCCGCATGCCTTCAACGCCGTCCGGCTGGGACTCGCTTCGCTCGCCTATGCCGTGGTCCTTGTGGCGCGCCCGCGGTCGCGGCGGTTAGGCCGGAAGGGCGACGGTTGGAAGGCGGCCGGGCTGGGCCTCTTCGGGATCACGCTCTACCAGGTCTTCTTCATCAAGGCCGTCAACGTAATGGACGCCTCGACGGCCTCGATCATCATGGGCACGAGCCCCATCTTCATCGCCCTGTTGGCGACGGCGGTCCATGAGGAACGGATCTCCGCCGCGGGCTGGGCCGGCATCGCCATCTCCTTCGGCGGCTTTCTGCTGGTGGTGGCCGGCGAGAACGGGGGCCTCGTCTTCACCTGGAACGCCTGGCGCGGCGCCGTGGGGATCCTGCTCGCCAACGCCTGCTGGGCGGCTTACACCGTGCTCTCCAAACCCGTCCTGGACCGGAACTCCGCCTTCCGCGTGGCCGCCATCGGCTCGATCGCCGGCACGGCCGTCTACCTGCCCTTCGCCGCGCCGGACCTGGCCAAGGTCGCGTGGGGCCGCATCCCTTGGACGGGCTGGGGGGCCATCGCTTATTCGGGCCTTGTCGCGATCTTCCTCTGTTTCATCATCTGGTACCAGTCGGTCAAAGAGGTCGGCAGCGCCAAGACCGGGATCTACAGCAACCTGACGCCCATTCTGGCCATCTTTGCCGCCAGTCTTTTCCTCGGCGAGCGGTTGACGGCCATCCAGGCCGTCGGCGCCGCGGTCACGCTGGCCGGCGTTTACCTGACGCGCTCGGGATACCGGTTCTTCGAGCCGCGGCGCGGCGGGACATTGCAATGATCGGGGCCCTTAGCCTAGAATAGCCGCAAAGAGATGAGCGTCCTGGCCTTGTTCCAATCGCTGAGGCCCCAGCAGTGGATCAAGAACCTGTTCGTCTTCGCCCCGCTCCTCTTTTCCGAGAACCTGGCCAACAAGCCCCTCCTCCTGACGGCCGTCCGGGCCTTCGTCGCCTTCTGCCTGGTCTCGAGCGCCCAGTATCTCTTCAACGACCTTCGGGACGTCCGTGAGGACCGGGCCCATCCCGTCAAGCGCCGCCGGCCCTTGGCCTCGGGCCGGATCACGGTCTCCGCGGCCGTCCTCACCCTGGCCGGCATGGGCCTCGCCGGGCTCCTCGTCGCCGCGACCGTGAACGGGCCCTTCCTGATCATCACGGCCGGCTATTTCGTGCTGCAGATCCTCTACACCCTCTGGCTCAAGCACATCGTCATCCTCGACGTCTTCATCATCGCCGCGGGCTTCCTCATCCGCGTCGTCGCCGGCGGCCTGGCGATCCGCGTCGAAGTCTCCTCCTGGCTCCTGATCTGCACGATCCTCCTCTCGCTCTTCCTGGCCCTGGGCAAGCGGCGGTACGAGCTGACCCTCCTGCAGGACACCGCCGCCGACCACCGCCCCATCCTCAGGGAATACAGCCCCTATCTCCTCGATCAGATGATCTCCGTGGTCACGGCCTCGACCTTCGTGGCCTACTGCCTGTACACGATCTCGACCGAGACCGTCCAGAAGTTCGGGACCAAGAACCTGCTCTTCACCGTGCCCTTCGTCCTTTACGGGATCTTCCGCTATCTCTATCTGATCCACCAAAAGAAGGAAGGGGGAACGCCTGAGGCTTTGATCATCCGCGACCGGCCGCTGCTTATCGACATCTTCCTCTGGGTCGTCGCGGCGGCCCTCATCCTCAAGTTGAAGTGACCCGATGACCCGCTCGCGCGTCGCCGTTCTCCGCACCCGCCCCGAGCGCGTCCTCGACGATTACGCCCGGCTCATGGACCTGGCCCGCTGGCGGGAATATCTCCCGCAGGACCGGGACACCCTGGTCAAGCTCAACCTTTCCTGGACCAAGTATTTCCCCTCCTGTTCGAGCCAGCCGTGGCAGGTCGAGGGGGTCTTACGGACCCTGCTCAGATCCGGCTTCCCCAAGGACCGCCTGTTCCCGATCGAGAACAAGACCGTTGTCACCAACCCCCGCAAGGGGGCGCAAAACAACCTTTGGACGGGCGTTCTCGACCGCTATGGCCTCCCGTTCATCGCCCTGCCCGAGGTCGCCTGGACGGTCTACCGCTTCAAGAGCCCGCTCCTCAAGCTGAACGAGATCTTCCCGAAGGGCATCGAGATCCCGGCCATGTACGTCGGGAAGAACGTCCTTCATCTGCCGACTGTCAAGACCCACGGGCACTCCACGACCACGGGCGCGGTCAAGAACGCCTTCGGCGGGTTGCTCAAAGAGGTCCGGCACTACGCCCATAAATATATCCATGAAGTCCTCGTCGACCTTCTCTATATGCAGAAGGAGATCCATCCGAGCCTGTTCTGCGTCATGGACGGGACCGTCTGCGGGAACGGGGCCGGGCCGAGGACGATGACGCCCTGCGTCCAGAACCTCCTGCTGGCCTCGGGCGACTCCGTGGCCATCGACGCCATCGCGGCCAGGATCATGGGCTTCGATCCGCTGACCATCCCTTATATCCGCATGGCCCACGAGCGGGGCCTGGGCGTCGGTGATCCCCGTGAGATCGAGATCGCCGGGGACGACATCGAAGGGCTGGACCTGGGATTCAAGACCAAGAGGAGCTTCGTCATCTGGGGCGACCAGATGCTGCGGAAGGGAGGCTTGCGCTTCCTGGAAGGGCCGCTCCTCCATTCGCCGCTGGTTTTCTGGGCCCCCCTGGCCAGCAACATCTACCACGATTGGATCTGGTATCCCACCATCGGCAAGTCCCGGATCCGGGAATTCTCGAAGACCGAGTGGGGCGCTCTCTGGAAAAGCTATCGGGCCTGACCGGGCCCGCGCGTCCCGCCCCTATCTCAAGCCGAAAACCTTGTGGAGCTGGGCCGAGAGGCGGAGGCCCTCGAGCCCGGCCCGGCTCGCGTCCTGAAGCACGGCGACGGCCCTGTCGATGCTCCATCGGGCATTCGACTGGGGTTGCAGGATGATCGGGACGGGAAGGGGAACGGCCGAACGGACGGCGCGGATGGCGTCGAGTCCGAACCCGCGGCAGACGACGAGCTTGACCTCGTTCGCTTTTTTCTTGAACCCGGGATGGACGGCGTAGTCGGGCGGCTTGGGCGAGACGGTGTGCCAGTCGGCGAGGGGGGCCGGCGGAAAGGTCCCGTTCGTCTCGACCTGGACCTTGAAGCCGGCGCCGTGGAGCCGGAGGGCGAGCGGCCGGACGTTCTGGGCCAGGGGCTCCCCGCCCGTCAGGCAAACCCAAACCGCCGGATATTCCGCATTGAGCCTCACCGCCTCCTCGACGATCGATTCGACCGTCATCTCGCGGCCGGCACGCCAGGCGCGCTTCGTGTCGCAGAAGCCGCAGCGAAGATTGCAGCCGGCCAGGCGGACGAAGATCGTCGGCTCGCCCTGGCGCAGGCCTTCGCCCTGGACCGAGGCGAAGATCTCAATCGTCTTCAGAGTAGGTCGCGGAGGCATCGTCGGACTCCCAGACCGTCACGGACCGGACCGGGTAGGCCTTCTTGAGCTCGCCGTAGAGATGGCGGGCCAGGTTCTCGGCCGAGGGATTGAAGGGGAGGACGTCGTTGAGGAGGGCGTGGTCGGGCAGGGCCGCGGCCAGGACCTTCTTGATCTCCGCGAAATCGTAGCCGAGGCCGGTCCGGTCGAGCTCGCGTACGGCGATGGCCACTTCGACCTGGAAGGTATGGCCGTGGACCTTTTCGCACTTGCCTTTGTATTCTTTAAGGAAATGGGCGGCCGAGAACGTGTCGCGGACCTTGAGTATCCAGCTCATCGGGCAACTCCTTTTCGAAGACGGGCGATCAGGGGATCTTCGCGGCCGACGGCCTTCCACGCCCGGGCCCGGAAGCGGCATGAGGAGCACCTGCCGCAAGGGCGCTCGGCGCCGGCATAGCACGAGACGGCGTAGGCGTAGTCGGCGCCCAGGCGGAGGCCGAGGCGGATGATGCCGGCCTTGTCGAGGCCGACGAGCGGCGCCCGGATGCGGACCTCGGGGCCGCCGAACGAGGCCTTCGTCCCGGCCTGGACGGCTTTCTCCATGGCCTTGACGAAGGTCCGGGTCGTGTCGGGATAGTCGGGCGAGTCCTCGACGTGGAAGCCGCAGACGAGCTCGCGGACGCCCCGCGCCTCGGCCCAGGCCGCGGCTACGGCCAGGAAGATCCCGTTGCGGAACGGGACGTAGGTGGCGGGCGGGCCCGCGTGAGGCCCGGCCCGGCGCGGCGAGCGGGGGAGGGGGATGCGGGCGTCCGTCAGGGCCGAGCCGCCGATCGGCCGCAGGTCGACCTCGAGGATCGTTTGGGGGACGCCCATCCGCCGGGCCGTCTTGCGGGCGGCGTCGATCTCGACCCGATGCCGTTGGCCGTAATCGAACGTCAAGGCGTAAACATGGTCATAGCGGCGGATGGCCCAGACGAGCGCCGTCGTCGAGTCGAGCCCCCCGGAAAACAGCACGACGCAGGACTTCACCGGCTTCAGCTCCGATTCGATGATAATGGACGTCCCCGGCAATATCAAGGCAGGATGGACACGGGGGCTGCGGAAGAAGGGGAACCCTCCGCAGCCGGAACGGAAGTGCTGGCGGTTTGACAGGCCGGAGTCGGGATGGTAATCTTGAAAATCCGCCAATGAGCGAACATCCGATCGAGAAGGGCATCACAGGCGTGGTCGAGGTCTACGAGCTGCTCGACCGCGTCCGCACGCGGCAGGCCCTCGTCATCCGTGACGACCAGTTCGATGGCGAGGCCCTTCTCGAAGCGGCCCGGTACGCGGACCGGCGGCGCATCCCCCTCAGCGTCCTCGACACGGGGCGGTTCGGCCTCGACGATCTCGAGTCCCTGGCCCGGGCCGGGGCCCGTTTGCTGACCACCGACGAGGCCCGTCCCAAGGCCGATGAATGGGAGATCCTGCAGGAGGCCTGCCGGGCCGGCGGAACTCGCCTGGCCGTCTTCTGGAACGGACCGCTGCCGGCCGCGGAGGGGCCTTCGCCGGTCTCCTGGCGATCCCTCGAGGACCTTCTCGCGTCGGGCCTCGACCTCCACGTCTCGAACAGGGCCCAGCCCCGCGATCCCGACACGCTCGCCGCGCTGGCCGCGGCCGGCCGGAAAGGGAAGTCGTTCTTCGTCATCTATCACGCCGGGCCGCTTGTCGAAGGGCTCGTCGAGCCGGCGGGCCGCCGCGCCTGGATCCACTTCGCCGACGCCTCTGTTCAAGACGGACCGGCGGCCGAGCTGGCGGTCCGGATCGCCCGGGCCGCCGCGGACGCAGGTTCGCGGGCCGTGGCCCACATCGAGCGCGGCCTCGAGTTCGATCTCCTCGAAGAGCTCTGGGGCGCCGGCGCCGCGCTGCTCTTCCTGACGCCGCCGAGCGACGACCGCTCGCGGCTGAGGCCGGTCGAGGTCAAGGCCGCGCGCCGGAAGGTCCCGGCGCGGGCCTACTGGCTCTCCACCGCCTTTTTGCCGTAGGGAGCGAACGCCGCCTTGAACCCGCAAGAGCTCGGAGCCTCGCTCTCCCTGTGGTCCGTCATCCCCTTCGTGGGTCTTCTCCTCTCCATCGCCCTGCTGCCGCTGCGGGCGCCCCACTTCTGGGAAAGCCATAGGAACAAGGGCCTCGTCGCCTTCCTGTGGTCCCTGCCGATCGCGGTCTATTTCCTTTTCAACGCCCCCCACGAGCTGGTCCTGTCGCTGAAGGACTACGCCTCATTCCTGCTCCTGCTCACGGCCCTCTTCATCATCTCCGGCGGCATCGTCCTCAAAGGCGATCTCAGGGCGACGCCCGAGGTCAACACGCTGCTCCTGTTTATCGGCGCCGTCCTGGCCAACTTCATCGGCACGACCGGGGCCAGCATGCTCCTCATCCGGCCGCTGCTCCAGACGAACTCCGAGCGAAGGCACACGATCCACCTCCCGATCTTCTTCATCTTCCTCGTCTCCAATATCGGCGGCTGCCTGACGCCGCTCGGCGACCCGCCGCTCTTCATGGGCCTGATCAAGGGCGTACCGCTCACCTGGACCCTCCGTCTCTTTCCGCTTTGGGCGGTCATGGTCGGAAGCGTGCTCCTCGTGTTCTATCTTTTCGACCGGGTCCAATACGCCAAGGAGGAACGCCGCGACCTCATCCGCGACCGCCGGCGGGTCGTGCCGCTGCGCTTGACCGGGACGATCAACCTCCTCTGGATCGCGGGCGTCGTCGCGGCCATCTTCCTGCCCTTTCCCCGCCGCGAGGGCGTCCTGATCGTCATGAGCGTCCTGTCGCTCCTCACGACCAAGCGGGAATGCCGGGCCGACAACCGCTTCACCTACAACCCGATCATCGAGGTCGCCGTCCTCTTCGCCGGCATCTTCGTCACCATGATCCCGGCCCTGCTCATCCTCAACGCCCGCGGCGCCGAGCTCGGCCTGACCAAGCCCTGGCAGTTCTTCTGGGCGGCCGGGTCCCTCTCGTCGTTCCTCGACAACACGCCGACCTACCTGGCCTTCTTCTCGATGGCCCAGGGGCTCGGCCTCAACGGCCCGATGATGGGCATCCCGACCCTGATGCTCAAGGCGATCAGCGCCGGC
Organism: uncultured Eubacteriales bacterium; assembly: GCA_964541055.1. Lineage (GTDB taxonomy): Bacteria > Acidobacteriota > Aminicenantia > Aminicenantales > Saccharicenantaceae > RBG-16-66-30. The sequence continues at coordinate 24,812 of CAZIQR010000005.1, read as the reverse complement.
GCCGTTTTCATGGGGGCCAATTCCTACATCGGCAACGGGCCGAACTTCATGGTCAAGGTCATCGCCGAGGAATACAAGCTCAAGATGCCGTCCTTCTTCGGCTACATGGCGTATTCCTGCGCCATCCTCGTTCCCCTCTTCATCGTAGTGACCTTGATTTTCTTCAGGTAGACCGCCGCCGGACCCCTCACATGAACTCCCAGTATGCGCGCCACCCGGATCTCCGCGCGAAGATCTTGCGCGGGTGGCGGCGGCCGCGTGTGGACGATGTTGCGTCATTTGGCAAACGACACTACCGCTTGTGGCCTTCAACGGCCCTTCTACAAAAAAAAGTGGTCGAAACCGAGAAAAGGCTTGACAATTGGTTAGAATGCTCTATAAATGAAATGAAAATTAATTCTCATGATCACAGCTTTAGGAACTTACGAAAGTTTGAGTTGAAAGAGGAACCGAGCGATGAAAGTAGCATTGCTTTTTAGCTCGAAGTCGGGGATGGAGGCAACGCTCTTTCATCGCCCGGACGAGCGCAAGGACGAGGAGGACGAACCTCCACTGCCCCAAGACATGCTCGCCGAATGCGATTCGGACGAGACGATCGCAGCGGTCGGGCAGGCCCTCCAAGAACGCCACCAAGTCGTTTTCATCGAGTCCGATGACAAGGCCTACGGCCGCCTGAAACGGCAGCGGCCGCACCTCGTCTTCAACATCGCCGAGCGCGTCGTCGGCCCCAACCGCGAGTCGCACATCCCGACGGTCTGCGAGATGCTCGACCTGCCGTACACGGGCTCGGACCCGCTGACGCTCGGCATCTGCCTCGACAAGTCACGGGCCAAGGAGATCCTGTCGTACCACCGGATCCCCAATCCCGCCTTCTGGATCATCGAGTCGGCCGCGGCCATCCCGGCCGGCGTGCGCCTCCCGGCCATCGTCAAGCCGCTCTACGAAGGGTCGAGCAAGGGCATCAAGAACAACTCCCTGGTGCACACGCTCGGCGAGCTCTACGAGCGCATCGACGAGGTCGTCGGGCTCTACAAGCAGCCGGTCATCGTCGAGCGGTTCCTCGGGGGCCGCGAGTTCACGGTCGGCGTGCTCGGCAACGCGCCGCACTACGAGATCCTGCCGATCGTCGAGATCGATCACGCCGAGCTCCCCAAGGGGGCCGCGCCGATCTATTCGTACGAAGCCAAGTGGATCTGGGACACGCGGGAGAAGCCGCTGGACATCTTCAAGTGCCCCGCGCCGATCCCCGGCGTGCTCCAGGCCAGGATCGAGAACCTCGTGACCCGTGCCTGCGGCGTCTTGCGCATCCGCGACTGGTGCCGGGTCGACGTCCGGCTCGACGAGAAGGGCGAGCCCCACATCCTCGAGGCCAATCCGCTGCCGGGCATCCTGCCCCGCCCCGAGGACAATTCCTGCCTGCCCAAGGCGGCCCGGACCGCCGGGTATTCCTATTCGGACCTGATCCACAGGGTCGTGGACGAGGCCGCTAAGCGCTGCGGCCTCGCTCAAACGCGCGTCCGGCCCGCGACGAGTGAGCGGCCGGCGGTCCTCGCGGATCGTGCATGAGCGCGGACCCTACCATCGCGATCGTCTTCAACGCCTACGAACCGAGACCGACGGCGACGGGCGAGCGCCTGTCGGAGGAGTCCGTGGCCGAGATGGCCCAGCAGGCCCACGACGCGGTGCGCTCGATCGGCTTCGGGGCAACGCTCATCCCGCTCCAGCGGAGCCTGCTCAACTTCATGGGGCGGATCAAAGACGTCAATCCCGGCGTCCTGATCAACCTCATCGAGGGCTATTACGGGCGGCCCCAGTGGGAATCGAACGTGGCCGGGATCTTCGAGCTCCTGGGCCTGCGGTTCACGGGGAACGCGGCCAAGACGCTGGCCCTGTGCCAGGACAAGTTCAAGGCCAAGGCCGTGCTCAAGGCGGCCGGGCTGCCGACGGCGCCGGCGCAGCTGATGCACGACGGGGCCGAGCCGCTCGAGCTGAAGTTCCCCCTCATCGTCAAGCCCAACGCCGAGGACGCGAGCCTCGGGATCTATCCGGAATCGGTCGTGAGGGACGAGGACGCGCTGCGCAAGCAGGTCAAGCGGTGCCTCGACAACGACAAGCAGCCGGTCCTCGTCGAGGCCTTCATCGACGGGCGCGAGTTCAACGTCTCCGTCATGGAGAACGGGGCGCCGGTGCCGCTGCCGGTCTCCGAGATCGACTACTCGGCCATGCCGAAGGACATGCCGCGCATCCTCGGCTACGAGGCCAAGTGGTTCGAGGACAATCCCTTGTACCAGAAGACGCCGCCCATCTGCCCGGCTCCGATCGACGACGAGACGCGGGCGCGGCTGCAGTCGCTGGCGGCGGCGGCCTTCCGGACGATGGGCTGCCGGGACTACGCCCGGGTGGATTTCCGGATGGATCCGAAGGGCCGTCCCTTCATCCTCGAGGTCAATCCGAACCCGGACATCAGCACCAATGCCGGCTACGCCCGGGCCCTCAAGGCGGCCGGGATCGAATACGCGGCGTTCTGGGGGACGATGGTCAAGAACGCCCAGGAAAGGAAGGTCGTCCGTGATCCGGCCGATGCGGGCGCACGATAAGGACGCCGTGCTCGGGCTCGTCCGGGCGACGGGGTTCTTCACGCCGGACGAGGTCGGCGTGGCCGAGGAGCTCATCGACGTCTACCTCGGGCGGCCGGACCAGAAGGACTACGGGATCGTGGTCGTCGAGGACGAGGCGGCGGCGGGAACGCCCGTGGGCTACATGACCTGGGGCCCGACGCCGCTGGCCGAGGACGCCTACGATCTGTACTGGATGGCCGTCGCGCCGTCCCAGCAGGGGAAGGGGCGCGGCAAGGAGCTCGTGCGCTGGCTCGAGGCCGAGGCCGGGCGCCGGAACGGGCGGGTCATCCTCATCGAAACGTCGTCGCAGCCGAAATACCACGGCACGCGGCAGTTCTATATCGGCCTCGGGTACAAAGAGGTCGCCCGGGTCCCGGATTTCTACCGGGCCGGGGACGATCGCGTCATTTACGCGAAATATTTTCGTTAGGAGTCGATGGAGATGGACGACTGGCAACGCTTGCTCAAGGGCGCTCTGAGGAAACCGGAGGAGATCGCCCAGAGGTTCGGACTTGACGTCGAGGAGGTCCGCCGGATCGCCAAGGTGTTCAAGATCCAGATCACGCCGTATTACGCCGGCCTGATCAAGGAGCGGGGCGACGCCATGTGGCGGCAGATGGTCCCCGATCCGGCCGAGCTGAGAGAAGACAGCGGCGTCGCCGACCCGCTCGAGGAAGACGCCGATTCGCCGGTGCCGGGCATCGTCCACCGCTATCCGGACCGGTGCCTGTTCCTGGTGTCGCACAGCTGCGCCTCGTTCTGCCGGTTCTGCACCCGGAAGAGGAAGGTCGGCGATCCGTCGAAGATCCACCCGCGCTACATCGAGGGCGGGATCGAGTACATCAAGCGGCATCCCGAGGTCCGGGACGTCGTCATCTCGGGCGGCGATCCGCTCATGCTGAGCGACCGGCGGCTGGAGGCCATCCTCAAGGCCTTGCGGGCCATCCCGCACGTCGAGATCCTGCGCGTCGGGACGCGGGTGCCGTGCGTGCTGCCGCAGCGGGTGACCGAGAAGCTGGCGGCCATGCTCAAGAAGTACCACCCGCTCTACATGAACGTGCACTTCAACCACCCCGACGAGATCACGCCGGAATCCGCGCTGGCCCTCAACCGGCTGGCCGACGCCGGCATCCCGCTGGGCAACCAGACGGTGCTGCTGAAGGGCGTCAATGACGACCCGCTGGTCATGCGCCGGCTCATGCAGAAGCTGCTGACGGTGCGCGTGAAGCCCTACTACATCTACCAGGCCGACTACGTGACGGGGACCGAGCATCTGCGGACGACGGTCGAGAAGGGCATCGAGATCATGGAAAGCCTGCGGGGTTGGACCTCCGGGCTGGCCGTGCCCTACTACTGCATCGACGCGCCCGGGGGCGGCGGCAAGATCCCGGTCCTGCCGAAGTACCTGCAATCGATCACGGACGATCAGGTCGTGCTGCGGAACTACGCCGGCGAGCTCTTCGTCTACCCGCAGGTCAAGCCCAAGCCGAAGCGCAAGCCGCGGTCCGCGACCGCGCCCTGCTACGCCTTCGACGGCGCCCCCCCGATGCCTTAAGACGGGGTCGTTTGAGGGACCTGGTTTACGCAAGACGGAGGGCCTACCGTCTTGCGTGAACCTGGTCCCTTCTTAGCCTGAACTCGACCTCCCCGACGACCCTGGCCAGGGTTTCGTTGTTGACGATCTCCCTTTTCATTCTCCTGCAGATGTCCGTGATCCCTGACCTTCCGATCGAAAAGAATTCGCTGATCACGCTTAGCGGCAGGCCCGAATTCTCATGAGCGATATAGATCGCGATCTTGCGACTCAGCGGATTCTCTTGTCCACATAGGGCCCGGGTCTGTTCCTGGATCTGAGACAACGAGGGCCGGGGCGTGCTCAAGCCGGTTTGGGATGCGTTAGGCTCAGAGAGGCCGACCGGATCGGCCTTGCCGGGCCGCTGGATCTTGGCGATGAACTCGGGCCGACCGAGGATCCCTGTCGACGCGGCCGGTCCGAAAGGGTCTTGAGCCGGCAGACCGATCCGGGACAGCACCTGCCGTTCGTAACGCTTTCGGGCCTCCGGCAAGGAAGCGCCGAAAAGGCTTAGAATGAACGAGCACGGCGCCCATGACTCGGGTGGGGTCAGTCCCAGATACGCGCGGTAGTTGGACCACCTGAATTCTTCCGGGCGGTCGACCAACTGAGCCCTGACAGGATTCAGATGGATGTAGGGCGCGACTTCGCAGGCATACTCGACCGCCTGAACGAGGATCGCCTGAAACCGGCCTTGGAAAGTGTGGCCGTCCAGGGAATATTTGCGATTGAAATAGGCCGCATATTTCAGATTGATCAAGTGCATCGTCCGGGAGAGGTTCCCTCTGGGGGTTTCCAGGAACAGATGATAGTGATTGTCCATGAGACAATAGACATGGACGACGGCGCCGAGGCGCGCATGAGCCTCTCTTAGACAGTTCAGGAACAAGAGCCGGTCATCGTCCGATCGGACGATCGGTTGCTTGCGGTTCCCCCGGTTCGTGACGTGATAGAACGCCCCGGGGTATTCGATCCGACCCAGTCTGGACATTGATGAGCCCGCCTGTCCCATTCCCGATAGAATGACGATTCCCTGAACAGGTTTTTCTCATAGAGCGAAGAAACAGCGAAGAAGGGACCAGGTTTACGCAACGGCTGCCGGGGACAACCGGCCGTTGCGTAAACCAGGTCCCTCTTCAGAACCAAGTCGCCCCGGTCCTATCTGATGCTCGCCAGGTAGGCGAGGAGGCCGGGGGACTTCACCAAGGCCAGCGCCTCGTCGTGCGGGATCCCCCGTTTCTGCTTGAGCGATTCGAGGATACGGATGATGGAGAAGGCCACCTCGGCCGTCTGGCCGGACGCCGCCGGCTGGTCCCGGAGATACGCGATCGAATCGTAGAGGACCGCGTTCGCTTCCCCATACCGGATCGGCCCGCGCGCCCCGTGGGCCTTGACCCACTCCGGCCGCCCCAGCACGTCGTTGACGTGCGACTGGATGAGGAACGTGGCCCGCCCGATGAGCTTGAGGTTGCTCGGGCTGACGTTGGTCATCGTGTTGCCGACGACCTTGCCCAGCTTGGCCATGACCGCGGTCGAATGGGCGTTGAGCAGCATCTTGGCCGCCATCTGCTGGCGGATGCGGAACGGGTCGCCCTCGGTCCGCACCGATACGGGCACGACCACGAGCCGCCCCGCCGCCCCCGCCCATTTCTTCTTCACGGGCTCGACCACAGCCGCGAACTCCTTCTCCGGCCGGTCCGTCACGACCAGGGCCGCCGCGTCCGCGCCGCCTTCCGCCGCCAGCCGCAGGATCCTGGCGAACCCCGACCGGTCGTCCGCGAGCTCCCGCTCTTCCGGCGTCAGCGCGACGAGCACGCCCAGGTCGCCCCTCTTCGGCCCCCGCGCTTCCGTGTTCGCTTTCGACAGCGAGAAATCGTAGAGATCCGCCTGCTCGTCGCCCGCTTTCTTCAGGCTTTCGAGGGCCGACCGCCTCAGATACGGGTCCTCGACCTCGGTCTCGAACGGCCGCCGGTACATCTCCGCGCTCAATCCCCGGAACGGCCGGCCCAGGAACGCCCGCCACGCCTCCTCCGGCGTCGCCGCGTCCGTCCAGACCTGGATCCAGCACTTCCGCCGCGGCTCCTTCACCGTGTCGAGCGGCAGGAGCCGGAACGTCGGGCTGCGCTCCGTGCTGTCGATGAACACGGTGATGAGCCCTCTCTCAGCGTAATACGTCGAGAAATGCCCGCCCGCATACGCCGCCGCCTCGATGTCCGTCAGCTTCGCGAGATCGGCCAGCGCCGCCCTCACTCCGGTCAGCACGCTCCCAAACTCCCTGAGCTTGGCCGTGACGCTCGGCTCGCCCGCGACCGCCCCGCGCGCCCCAATCGCCGCGAAGCCGAGCTTCTCCATGTCCCGCGCCCCCAGCGCCGGTCCCAGCACGCGCTCGACCGCCGTCTCGACGATGGCCGCGACGACGCAGGTCTCGATGGTCGTGGCCTGCATCCGCGTCGAGCCCGTGATGGCCTGCGGCCCCGTCGTCAGGTTGATCTTGGTGATCCCCGGCTCGACGAGCACCGTCCGGCTCCGCTCGAACGGCATCAGCCGGTCGTCCGGGTTGTTGTAGACGAAATAGAGGCTCTTCCGGCTCTCGGCCGGATCGTAGCCCGGCGCGCTCTTCCACTCCTCGAGCGCCGCCCGCACCGTCCCGATGACCGATGACGTCTCGCCGCCCTCCGTCACGCAGACGACGACGTCGCCCTTCTCGATCCCCCGGTCGTGGAGCTGCAGCCGCCCGATGAGCTGCAGGTCCTCGAAGCCCTCGAGCGAGCTGATGAGGGCCCGGTCCGCGCCCGTCATCTCGCCGATGAGGCTCGCGTCGATCGCCTCTCCCGCCGGCAGCCGCCCGGCCGCCTTCTTCCAGATCCGCTCGTCGGCCTTGACGCCGCGCCAGAACGGCCGCCAGAACGTGCTCTCCATCTGCTTGGCCAGTCGCCCCGTCGCGCCGCACCCATACACGTAGATCTTGCGGCCGCTGCGGATCGCGCCTTCGACGGCCCGCGCCGCCTGCTCGACCGCCTCCGGCGCCGCCGCGAGCTCGTCCATCCTGGCCGCGATGTCGTCGTCGACCGCCGAAAGCATCTTTAGCCCGGCCAAGGTGTCTTCCTGGATCCGCTCGCCGAGATACCAGGTCTTCTGATGCCGCTGCTCCGTCAGCAGCGTATGCAGCTGGAACTGGGTCTTGTTCAGGACGTAGTCGACCGACTCGGCCGAGGGCTCGATCGCGAGCAGCTTGAGCAGCCCGCCCGCCGGCGCTTCTCCGGCCGGCTTCTCCTGTCCCCTTCCGACGACGAGAGCGGCGAGCGCCAAGAACACGGCTATGACGATGGCCACGCGCAGCAGCCCGCCCTTCGCCTCGCTCCGGGGAGGGCACCCGCACCCCGGGATCTTCCGCGTCATCAGTCCTTCCCGTACTGCTTTTCGTCGTCGAGGATGTCCCGTTCCTGCCAATCCCGGATCCAATCCTCGACCTGGAAGATCTGGACCCCGCCCTCCGCGGTCGAGCAGACGATCCGCTTCAGCCCGCAGTTGACGAGCATCTTCTTGCAGATGTAGCACGGCAGGGCGTTGATCGGCGTTCCGCTCGCGGGATCGTTCCCGTAGATGAACATGTCGCCGCCGAGCAGGCTGACCCCCGCCCGGGCCGCGTTGATGATGGCGTTCTGCTCGGCGTGGACGCTCCGGCAGAGCTCGTATCTCTGCCCGTGCGGGATGCCGAGCTTGTCCCTCAGGCAGAAGCCGTGCTCGAGGCTATCCTTGGTCTTCCGCGGCGATCCCACGTATCCCGTCGAGATGATCTGGTCGTCCCGGACGATGATCGCCCCGATGGCCCGCCGGAAGCACGTGCTTCGGGTCGAGACCTCTCGCGCGATCCCGAGGTAGTACAGGTCCTTGGACGTTCGCTGGGGCATCATGCGACCTCCTCGAGCTTGCGGCGGAATTCCTCGAGCGTTCCGTCGTTGATGATCAGCCTGTCGGCGGCGGCCATGCTGGCCTCGAGCTGCTGGGCCTTGGCCCCGCCGTCCCGCTCCTCGGCCTCTTTCCTCTTGAAGGCCTCGAGGTCGGCCGCCGATTCGTCCCGCCCGCGCGCGGCCGTCCGCACGAACCGGATCTCGACCGGCGCGTCGATCCCGAGCAGCACGAACCCCCGCTGCCCCCGCAGGCAGGCGATCTCGCTCGTGTTGCGGATGCTGTCGATGACCGCCCGTTCCTCCGGCCCGACCTTCTCCATCGTCCGCCGGGCCAGCACGTCGGCCCCGTGCGCTTCGCGCAGCTCGTTGCCGGCGCGGATCAGGTTGTCCCGGCTCGCCGCCTCGCCCCGCCGCCCGAGCTCCTCCCGGATGACGTCGGACAGCGAGTGATAGGCGTAGCCCTTGGTCATGAAATAGGCCGCGGCCTCGCCCTTGCCGGCCCCGTTCGTCCCCGTCAAGCCGATCAGCCGCGGCGCCGTCCTCGTCTTCACTTCTTCATCATCCTCGGCAGGGCCCGTACGTAATTCAGGAGCGGGCTCGTGTCGTTGAGCCGCCGGATCTCCGACCGGAGGGCCCAGGCGGCCTTCATTTTAGGCCCGCGCCCCGCCCCGTGGAAGAGGGTGATGGCGTTCTCCATGATGCCGCTCAGGCTCCGGTCGTACGGGAACCACCACGTCTGCGACTTTTTCCTCAGAAAATCCGTGCCGACGTACTTGATGTTGACGAGCTCGTGGAGCCCGTACGGCCCGTGCGACCGGCCCATGCCCGTTTGCTTGATGCCGCCCCAGATCGCCCGGGGCTCGACGAAGGAATACATGTGGTCGTTGATCGTGACCGACCCGGCCTCGAGCCGCTCGGCGAACCAGGCCGCCCGCTTCTTGTCACGGGTCCAGACCGAGGCCGTCAGTCCATACTGGCTGTCGTTGGCCAGGGCCACGGCCTGCTCGTCGCCGTCGAAGACCATGATCGGGAGCGTCGGCCCGAACGTCTCTTCGCTCATGGCCCGCATCGAGTGGTCGACGTCCGTGAGCACCGTCGGCTCGATGAAGTATCCGGCCAGGCCCGGCACCCGCCCGCCCCCGACGAGCACCTTCGCGCCCTTGGCCTTGGCGTCGGCGATGTGCTCCTCGACGACCTTCATCTGCCCGGCCGTGGCCATGGGGCCCATGTCCACGCCGTCGTCGAGCGGGTTGCCGACCCGGACCTCCCTGGCCAGCTCCACGACCCTCGCCGTGAACGGCGCCGCGACCGTCCGGGCGACGTAGACCCGTTCGATCGAGCCGCAGCTCTGGCCGCAGTTCATGAAGGCCGTCCAGACCGCGCCCCGCGCCGCGCGCTCGAGATCGGCGTCGTCGAGGACGATCATCGGGTCCTTGCCGCCGAGCTCGAGGGTCACGTTGGTCAGGTTCTCGCTGCAGAGCTTGACGACGCGCTTGCCGATGCCCACGCTCCCCGTGAACATGACCGTCTGCACGTCGGGGTCGACGATCATGGCCTCGGCCTCGGGCACGCGGCAGACGGCGACGTTGAGGACGCCGGGAGGCAGCCCGGCCTCGAGGAAGATCTCGCCGACGAGGAGGCCGGTCAGGGGCGTCGACGTCGACGGCCGCAGCACGACCGTGTTGCCGGCGGTCAAGGAGCTGAGGATGTCGCACATCGGGATCAGGAAGGGGAAGTTCCAGGGCGAGATGATGAGCGTCGGGCCGAGCGGATGGAAATGGAAGGCGCCGGACTTGTGAAAGAAGAGCGGCGCGTGATGGCCGGCCCGGCGCGGCTGGAGCAGCCGCCCCTGGTTCGCGCCGTAATAGTTCAGCGATTGCAGGGCCCCGAAGACCTCGACCGCCAGCGACTCGGGGTAGGGCGAGCCCTTTTCCATGGCGATGAGCCGGGCCGCTTCCGAGGCCCGCCGCGCCAGGATGTTCTCGGCCCGCTTGAAGATGGCCCGCTTCTCCCGGGGATCGAGCCAGCGCCAGACGGGGAAGGCATCCTTGGCCGCCCGGACCGCTTCGTGGCATGTCTCCCGAGAGGCGACGGAGACCTCTCCGACGGCCTCGAGCGTCGCCGGATTCTCGGAAACGATCCGGGTCCCCGTCTCGACACGCTCGCCGCGGATGATCAGGCGTCCGTCCATGGCGGGCCCTCCTTGCCGGGCTTAACCCGCCGTCCCGGTATCCGCGTTCCGCCGGGTCTTCTCCTTGCCCCGGCCGACGACCAGGGCGATGAGGATGCTCAACCCGTAGAGGGCCAGCATGGGCACGGCCACGATGCTCTGGGTGACCGCGTCGGGCGTGGGCGTGATGACGGCGGCAACGACGAACGAAGCGAGAACGGCGTACTTGAAGTTGCGGATCATCCAGCGGGCCGTGACCAGGCCCATCTTGGCCAGGAAGAAGATCAGGGTCGGCATCTCGAAGACGAGGGCGATGCCGAGCAGGACCTTCAGGGCGAAGCCGAAGTACTGGTCGACGGTGATGACCGGCTGGAAGTCTTTGGCGAGCGTCAGGAAGAAGCGGCAGGCCCAGGGGAAGACGATGAAATAGCCGAAGACCGCGCCAAGGCCGAAGAAAAAGGTCGTCATCAGGACGAACGGCACGACGTATTTCTTTTCCTTCTGGTAGAGCCCCGGGGCGATGAAATACCAAAGCTGGAGGAAGACGAACGGCGACATGAAGAAGAGCGAGGCCAGGGCCGCGACCTTCATATAGAGCATGAACGGCGCGGTCAGGGTCGTGTAGGCGAGCTTCGTGCCCGCGGGCAGGTACTGGGTTACCGGCCGGGCCAGGATCTCATAGAGCTGGCGGGCGAAGATCCAGCCCGGGACAAACCCGACGGCCAGAGCCGAAAAGGAATAGAAGAGCCGCTTCCGGAGATCCTCCAGATGCTCGAGGAAGGTCATCTCGTCAGGAGACTTTCGGCCCTTCCCCATGCTCCTGGTGCTCCGTGTCCTTAGCGGCGTTCGCGGCCGGGGCCGTCTCCGGTTCTTTTGCGGTCTCGGGCGCTTGCGCCGTCACAGGGGTTTTGTTGATCTCGTCGGCGAGCGACCCGCTGACGTTCTTGACCGTCGACTTGAGATTGTCGACGCCGGTCTGGAGGTCCTTGCGGATGTCCTTGATCTCCGAGGCCTCGATCTCCTCCTCGATGCGGCCCTTGATCTCCTCCGAGGTCTTCTTGAACTCCCGCAGGGCCTTGCCGACCGAGCGGCCGATCTCGGGGAGCTTCTTGGGCCCGAAGACGAGCAGGGCGATGATGAAGATCAGGACGAGTTCCGCGGGTCCGATGCTGCCGAACATGGCTCTTTCTCGACGAGCCATTATAGCACGCCTCACAGCAGGCAGCCAAAAACCGGAAGTCTCTCCGCAGCGCGCCTGGGCCTCCGCTCCTTGCGGTCGCTCCGGGTAGCCACTCCTTGCAGTCGCTCCGGGTAGATGGTAAAATCGGGGGGACGTGAGGTCTATGA
>CAZIQR010000005.1:0-13093 GCA_964541055.1 uncultured Eubacteriales bacterium | reverse complement strand
CTCCTTGCAGTCGCTCCGGGTAGATGGTAAAATCGGGGGGACGTGAGGTCTATGAAAAAAAGCCTTTTGCCCCTGATCCTCGGAGGCCTGCTGCTCCTTCCTGCCTGGTCCCGCGACGAGGACCTCTGGTCGGCGGCCGAGAGCAAGGCCCGGGCCATCGCCGACCTTATCGAGCAGAGCTACTACAAGCCGCTCGACGAGCAGGCCCTGGCCGTGGCCTCGATCAAGGGCACCCTCGACACCCTCGATCCCCACTCCTATTTCCTCGACCCCTCGAGCTTCTCCCGCATGCGCGAGGACTACACGGGCAAGTACTACGGCGTGGGCATGCAGATCCAGAAGCAGGGCGACGCCATCGTCGTCATCGCCCCGATCGAGGGCGGCCCGTCGTACCGCCTGGGGGTCCAGCCCGGCGACGTCGTCGCGAAGATCGACGGCAAGTCGACCGTCCCCATCTCGAGCTACGACGCCATGCAGAAGCTCCGCGGCGAGAAGGACACCAAGGTCACGGTGACCATCGTCCGCGAGGGCCAGCCGGCCTTCGACCTGACCATCGTCCGCGAGGAGATCCCGCTCCTGAGCGTGCCCTACGCCTTCATGCTCAACGACGCGACGGGCTACATCTACGTCCGGAACTTCGGCGAGGAAACGCCCCGCGAGCTCGAGGACAACCTGGCCAAGCTCACGGGCCAAGGCATGAAGAACCTCATCCTCGACCTTCGCCTGAACACCGGCGGCGCCCTGGCCGCTTCGATCGAGATGTCGAACCTGTTCCTTCCCAAGAGCTCGCTCATCGTTTCGACCAAGGGCCGCAATACCAACTTTGACCGCCAATTCCGGGCCTATGCCGACGGCCCCTACGAGAAGCTGCCCCTGGTCATCCTGATCGACCAGGGCACGGCCAGCGCCTCCGAGATCGTCAGCGGCGCGGTCATGGACCACGACCGCGGCCTCATCGTCGGCGAGGATTCCTGGGGCAAGGGCCTCGTCCAGCAGGTCTTCCCCCTGGCGTCGGACATGGCCGTGGCCCTGACCGTCGCCAAGTACCTGACCCCGAGCGGCCGCTCCATCCAGCGCGATTACAGCCAGCTCGACGAATATCTCATGGGCAAGCGCGCGCCCGAGACGAGCCGCGAGGTCTTCCATACCGACCACGGCCGCACGGTCCGCGGGCAGGGCGGCATCACCCCCGACTACGCCGTGGACTCGACGCTCAAGACGATCACCGGGCGGCTCCGCCTGAGCGGGGCCTTCTTCTCCTATGCCCGCAAGCTCGTCCAGCACCAGACCGATCTCGGCCGCAAGATGGTCTTTCCCCAGGAGCCCAAGCCGGCCGGGGCCGACGCGGCCGGGAAGATCCAGATCGGCAGCGCCTTTGCCGCCAACGCGGACGTCGTGGCCGACTTCCGCAAGTACCTGGCCTCTCGCGACGTCAAATACGACGCGAAAGCCTTCGCCGAGGCCGAGACCGAGATCCGCCGCGAGATCGAGCGCGAGGCCGCCGGGGCCATCTGGGGCCTCGAGACCGGGATCAAGGTCGCCCGGGAAAGCGACCCCGTCGTCCTCAAGGCGGTCGAGGTCCTGCCCGAAGCGGCCCGGCTCCTCGAGCTGAAGTAGAGCCCGCGGCCGCGAGGGCGGCCGGGGCGAGGGGGCGGGGAAAGGAGACCGGAATGACGATCGCTCTCGCATCCGACCACGCCGGCTACGATCTCAAGGCGGGACTGGCCGAGTTCCTGCGCGGCCGCGGCGTCGAGTTCGTCGACTTCGGCTGCGGTTCCGGGGAAAAGGTCGATTACGTCGATTACGGCGCCAAGGGCGCCCGGGCCGTCCAGTCCGGACAATGCGACCGGGCCATCCTCATCTGCGGCACGGGGATCGGCATGGCCATCGTGGCCAACAAGTTCAAGGGCCTGCGGGCGACCCCGTGCTGGATCGAATACACGGCCGAGGTCAGCCGCTCCCACAATGATTCGAACTGCCTGACGCTGGGAGGACGGGCCCTGACCCTCGAGCTCGCCCAGCGCATCGTCCGGATCTGGCTCGAGACGCCGTTCGAAGGCGGGCGCCACGCCGTCCGCGTCGACAAGATCCGCGCGCTCGAGACGGCGAATTTCAAGTAAGGAAGGGACCCATGCCGACTTTTGCCGAAAAAGCCAGGGACCTGGCCGCCCGCACGGAGCGGAACAGCGCCTGGCGCCAGAGAGACTGCTTCAATCTCATCCCCTCCGAGGCGACGCCATCGCTCCTCGTCAAGATGTGCGAGATCGCCGATCCCTCCGGCCGGTACGCCGAGCACCGGTCGATGAAGGGCGAAGAGGTCTACTTCTACCAGGGCACCGACTTCATCCGCGACGTCGAGGTCGAGTGCCAGAAGGAGATGGCCGCGTTCTTCGGCTGCACCGACATCGAGCTGCGGCCGGTCAGCGGCCAGATGGCCAACGAGGTCGTCTTCAAGGGCCTCGTTCGCTTCGTCAACCGCGGCCGGGCCGAGGGCCAGCTCTCGCGCCGCCTTCGCCTCGTCCTCAACAACGAGCTCATCTACGGCGGGCACCTCAGCGCCCAGCCCATGGGGGCCCTCTTCAACTTCGTCGAGGAGGACCCGGCGACGGGCAAGGAGCAGGTCGTCAACTTCCCGGTCCGCAAGGACAACCCCTACAAGCCCGACCTCGAGGCCCTCGGCAAGATCCTCGAGTCCCGCCGGCCGGAGCTCGTCATCTTCGGCAAGAGCATGTTCCTCTACCGCGAGCCGGTCCGGTTCGTGGCCGACATCGTCCGCGGCTGGAAGGACCGGCCGGTGCTGATGTTCGACATGGCCCACGTCCTCGGCCTCTACGGCGCCTTCCAGGCCCCGTTCGAGGAGGGCGCGGATGTCGTCACCGGCAGCACGCACAAGACCTATTTCGGGACGCAGCGCGGCGTCGTCGCCGGCAACATCCCGAAAGGCTCGCCGTTCCGTCCCCTCTGGGTCGAGGTCAAGGGCCGGGCCTTCCCCGGCTCGACGAGCAACCACCACCTCGGGGCCCTGCTCGGGCTGCTCATGGCTTCCTATGAGATGAACGCCTTCAAGGAGCCCTTCCAGAAGCAGGTCCGGGCCAACGCCAAGGCCCTGGCCCAGGCCCTCCACAGCCACGGCATCCCGGTCGAGGGCGACCCGGCCGACGGCTACACCGAGACGCACCAGGTCGTCATCCGGGTCAAGGCTTTCGGCCCCGGCATGGAGATCGCCCGCCGGCTCGAGACGAACAACGTCCTGACAAACTATCAGGCTCTTCCCGATGACGCGACCTTCCTCGAGTCGAGCGGCATCCGGCTGGGCGTCCAGGAGATGACCCGCTTCGGCATGGTCGAGAAGGACTTCGACACCCTGGCCGGGCTCATGGCCGACATCATCATCCGCGGAAAGACCGCCGGGCCCGAGGTCGCCAAATACCGGAAGAACTTCCTCAAGATGGGCTTCACCCTGCCGCCGGACGAGGCCCTGCCTCTCGCGGCCAAGGTCCTGGCCAGCGCCATTCCCGATCCGGTTTACGCGGCCCAGTTCGTCGAGAACCTGCAAAAAGCAACGGGGGTCTGACTATGAAGGTCCTGCTCGTCGGCTCCGGCGGCCGTGAACACGCCCTGGCTTGGCGCCTCGCCAAGTCGCCGCGCGTGGAGAAGATCTTTATCGCGCCCGGCAACGGCGGCACGCGGCTCGTCGGCGAGAACCTGCCTATCGCCGAAACGGACATCACCGGCCTGGCCGGCTTCGCTGAGGGCGAGAAGATCGGCCTGACGGTCGTCGGGCCCGAGGTCCCGCTGACGATGGGCATCGTCGACGAGTTCGAGCGCCGCGGCCTGAAGATCTTCGGGCCGTCGAAGAAGGCCGCCGAGATCGAGGGCAGCAAGATCTTCGCGAAAGAGTTCATGGCCCGCCACCACATCCCGACGGGGCGGTTCAAGGTCACGGACGACTTCGACCAGGCCCGCAAGGTCCTGGCCTCGGGCGAGTTCCAATTCCCCGTCGTGCTCAAGGCCGACGGGCTCGCGGCCGGCAAGGGCGTCGTCGTCTGCGCGACGCCGAAAAAAGCCGAGGAGACGGCCGGCGAGATGCTCGTCCAGAAGAAATTCGGGCCGGCCGGGCGGCGGATCGTCATCGAGGAGTTCCTGCGCGGCCGCGAGGTCTCGTTTATCGTCGTCTCGGACGGCGTGCGGGTCCAGCCCCTGGTCACGGCCATGGACCACAAGGCCGCCTACGACGGCGACAAGGGGCCGAACACGGGCGGCATGGGGGCCATCTCGCCCTCGCCGCTCATGAGCGAGAAGCTCTTCAACGAGATCGTGGCCACGGTCATCCACCCGGCCGTGACCCGCCTGCTCGAGGAGGGCCGCAAGTTCAAGGGCGTCCTCTACGCCGGGCTGATGATCACCGACCAGGGGCCGAAGGTCCTCGAGTTCAACGGCCGCTTCGGCGATCCCGAGACCCAGCCGCAGATGGTCCGGCTCGAGAGCGACCTTCTCGACCTGCTCGAAGCGGCCGTCGACGGCGAGATCCTGCGGACCGAGGTCCGCTGGTCGGCCAAGCCCTCGGGCTGCGTCGTCGTCGCCTCGGGCGGCTATCCCCTCCATTACGAGAAGGGCAAGGCCATCACCGGCCTCGAGGAGGCCGAGAAGGTGCCGGGCGTCACCGTCTTTCACGCCGGCACGAAATACGAGAACGGGCAATACGCAACTTCGGGCGGCCGCGTCCTGGGCGTCTGCGCGTCCGATGACACGCTGGCCGCGACCATGAAAAAGATCTACGAGGCCTGCGGCAGGATCTACTTCGAGGCGGCGTACTACCGACGCGACATCGGCGCGGTCAAGGAGGAGCGGATATGAAGGTCATGATCTTTCTCGGTAGCGAGTCGGACCTGGGGACGATCGAGGACGCCCTCGGGGTCCTCAAGGAGTTCGGGGTCCCCTACGGGATCGAGGTGACCTCGGCCCACCGCTCGCCCGAGCGGACGCTCCGCCTGGTCAAGTCGTCGGAAGGAGCCGGGGCCGAGATCTTCATCGCCGTGGCCGGAAAAGCCGCCCATCTGGCCGGGGTCGTGGCCGCGCACACGGTCAGGCCGGTCATCGGTGTCCCGGTCGAGAGCGACGCCCTGGCCGGCATGGACGCCCTCTTCTCGACCGTCCAGATGCCCATGGGGATCCCCGTGGCCACCATGGCCCTGGGCAAGCACGGCGGGACCAACGCGGCCATCCTGGCCGTCGAGATCCTGGCCCTGAAGGACGAGAGGCTGAAAAGGGATCTCATCGAATATCGGGTCAAGATGGCCGAAAAGGTCGAGACGGCCTCGGCCAAGCTGAAAGAAGAGCTTTAGCTCTCTTCGATGCCTTCGTTTTCCGTCCGGAACTTCGGCTGCCGCGTCAATCAGGCCGAGGCCTTCGCCTGGGCGGACGCCTTCCGCGAGCGGGGCCTGCGCCTCGACGAGGATCGGGGCCGGAGCGACATCGTCATCGTCAACTCGTGCACCCTCACCGGGCGGGCCGAGCGCGACGTCCGCAAGTTCATCCGGGCCGTCCACCGCGAGAACGAGCGGGCCAAGATCGTCGTGACCGGATGTTATGCCGAACGGGCGCCGGCCGAGATCGCGGCCCTGCCGGGCGTCGCGGCCGTCTTGCCGCAGAGCGCCAAGGATGAATTGGCCGATCGGGTGGCGGCGATCGGGGCGGAAGCTTCGTCGCCCCAACTCACGCCTGAAAAGTCCCCTGACATCGACACCGAGCCCACCTTCCGTGCCCGCGGCTGGCTTAAGGTCCAAGACGGCTGCGACGATCGCTGCACGTTCTGCATCATCCCCAGCGTGCGCGGGCGGAGCCGGAGCGTGCCCGCCGCGGAAGTTGCAGGCGCGGCGCGGGATCTGGCGAAGCGCGGCTTCCGCGAGATCGTTATCGCCGGGATCCATCTCTCTTCTTATGGCGAGGACCTCGAGCCGCCGACCTCGCTCTCGTCTTTGCTCCTCGGACTGAGCGAAGCCGCCGGGCCCGCCCGGCTGCGTGTGAGCTCGCTCGACCCGCGAAAGACCGATGCCGGGCTCATCGCTCAGATCGCTGCCGACCCCCGCATCTGCCGCCATTTTCATTTCTCTCTCCAGCACGCCTCCGGCCGGATCCTGGGCCTGATGGGCCGGCCCGTCGAGACTGGGTCCTATGAGGCGATCCTGCGCGAAGCGGCCCGGCTCGCGCCCGACGCGGCGATCGGGGCCGACCTCATGGTCGGTTTTCCGGGTGAGACCGAGGCCGACTTCGAAGAACTGAAGAGTTTCTTCGAACGCTCGCCCCTGACCTATGCCCATGTCTTCTCGTATTCGGCGCGTCCGGGGACGCCGGCCGCGAAGCGGCGTCAAGTCCCTTCCGGCGTCGTCACGGCGAGGGCCAAGGCCCTGAGGCGCGCCGCGGCCCTGAAGGATTTCGCCTTCCGCCGGCGGTTCATGGGCCGCGAGCTCGAGGCCGTGGTTATCGGCCCGACGGGCCAAGGTGTCGAGGCCCTGACCGGCAATTTCATCAGCGTCGTTGTGCCGGCCTGCCCGGCGCGGAAAGGGGCGCCGGTCCGGATCGCGGTGCGGAAAGTCCTGCCGGCCCGGACCGAAGGCGAGATCGTGCCATGAAAAAGATCCATCTGCTGCCCGAGGACGTGGCCCAGAAGATCGCCGCGGGCGAGGTTATCGAGCGCCCGGTCTCGGTCGTCAAGGAGCTCGTCGAGAACTCGCTCGACGCCGGCGCGACCGAGGTCCGGATCGAGCTCGTCGACGGCGGCAAGGCCCTGATCAAGGTCCGGGACAACGGCGCCGGCATGGACCGCGAGGACGCCGCCCTCTGCTTCCGGCGCCACTCGACGAGCAAGATCGCCCGCGAGGAGGATCTGGAGCGGATCGCGACACTCGGCTTCCGGGGCGAGGCCCTGGCTAGCATCGCGGCCGTCTCGCGGCTGACGCTGCGCACTTTCGACGGCGCCGGCGATCGCGGCACGATGATCGAGCGAGAAGGGGAGAGGCTCGTCGCCGTGACGGACCTCGCTTTCCCCCAGGGCACGACGGTTGAGGTCCGCGACCTCTTCTATAACCTCCCGGCGCGCCGCAAGTTCCTGCGATCGGGACAGTCCGAGCTAGGGCCGATCTCGAAATATGTCACCGACGCCGCCCTCGGCTCGCCGGGCGTCCGGTTCACGCTTGCCCACGGCGGGCGGGTGACCCTCGATTGCCCGGCCGTGGCCACGCTCCGGGAACGGGTCTTTCAGATCTTCGGCAAGAAGATGATCGAGGGCCTCATGGATGTCGCCTCGGAAGACGGCGCGGCCCGGCTCGAGGGCCTGGCCTCGCTGCCGCTCGCGGGGCGGGCCGACAAGTCGGTCCAGCACTTCTTCGTCAACGGCCGGCCGGTCAAGGACCGCATCCTGATGGCGGCCCTGGGCCAGGCGTATATGGGCATCCTCGAGAAAGGCCGGTCGCCGGAAGCTTTTCTCTTTCTGCGGCTGCCCTACGAGGACGTCGACGTCAACGTCCATCCGGCAAAAGCCGAGGTCAGGTTCAAGGAAACCCAGGTCGTCTTCCGGCTTGTCCTGAGGGCTGTCAGCGAGGGCGCGGCCCGCGGGCACGTTATTAAAGAGGTCGTCCCCGAGAGCGGCCAGCAGGCCGCCGGCGGCCGGATCGCGGAGGAGGGCGCCGGTTATCAGCCCCAGTCGCTGACGTTCGGCCCCGCCGGCGCCACGGGTGATGTGACGGCGGACAAGGCCATAGGCGTAGCGGAGGACATGTACCGAAGGTATGCGTCCCCGTCTTCGCCGTCGACGGCCACATCATTCGCCCCGGAAGGGAAGGGCCCCGTCGTCCTCGGCCAATTCGCGAACATGTACATCGTCGCCTCGGCCGAGGACGGCCTCCTCGTCATCGACCAGCACAACGCCCACGAGAGGGTCCTATTCGAGAAATACCGGGAGATCGACCGGCTCAAGATGTGGCCGCGCAAGGTCCTTCTCGTCCCCCCGATCCTCGAGCTTTCACCCTCGGCCGTGGCCAGCCTCGAGGAGAACACGACCCTCTTTGAGGAACTCGGCTTTCGGGTCGAGCCCATGGGCGGCCGGTCCTACGCGCTCAAGGAATACCCCGACTTTTTCAAGATCGAGGAGGCCAGGGACGTCTTCGAGGGCCTGCTCGCGGAAGCCGGGGGCGCAAGGCCCGAAGACCGGCGCGAGAAGCTGCTCGCGACCATGGCCTGCAAGTCGGCCATCAAGGCGGGCGAGCCCCTGACCCGCGAGAAGATGGGCTTCCTCGTCGACGAGCTCTTCAAGACCGCCCAGCCCGCCCTCTGCCCCCACGGCCGCCCGATCGTCGTCCGCGTCGAGAGATCGACCATCGACAAGGGCCTCGGAAGACGGGGGCAGACCTAGTGGGGGGGCAGACGTATACTTTTTCAGTTTTTTTGCCTTGCCTTTGCCCGTTGTCCAGAAAAAGTGAAAAAGTTTAGGTCTGACCCCGTCTTGTGCTAATATTCTACGGCTGAACGGAACGGGGAGTGGCGCAGCCTGGCTAGCGCGCCTGCCTTGGGAGCAGGAGGTCGGCGGTTCAAATCCGCTCTCCCCGATATCCTTCCTGCCGCCTCGACGCGCCTGTAGCTCAGGTGGATAGAGCAGCTGCCTTCTAAGCAGCGGGTCGGGGGTTCGAGTCCCTCCAGGCGCGCTCCCATATTCCGCAGCTTTCACGGTTCCGGGTTGACCATCATCGTTCATTTCGATATGCTCAGACCAAACAGGAAATGGAAGGGGAATCTCAAAGGAGTCGTGCCCCATCATCAAGATATCCCGGCGGAAGTTCTTTGAGGCCAGTTTGTTGCTGGCTGGGTTGAAGGGATTCGGGGGGTCCGAGCGGGAGCAGAGTCGACCGAGATCGAATAGTCCATCCGGAGTATTTTTCGGCGCTCAGACACATTTCGGCCAGTTCCGATCTGGCGTCGACGCACTCCTCGATCTCATCAAGGACGCCGGCATCGGATGGATCCGGGACGAAGTCTATTGGTCACAGGTCGAAAAAGAGAAAGGGGCGTTCAGATTTCCGTTGGCCTACGACGAGTACCTCAGGTCGGCCCAGGCCCGCGGTATCCAAGTGCTCCTCATTCTGGATTTCGGCAACGCGCTCTATTCCGGCGCGGAGAAGATCGCCCCGGCGACGGAAGCGGGGCGGACCGCCTTCGGGCGCTACTGTGCCGCGGTCGTCAAGCGATATAAACCGCTCGGGGTCCGGCATTTCGAAATCTGGAACGAGCCCAATGCCTCGACGTTCTGGAAGCCGCATCCCAGTCCGGAGGATTACGCCAGGCTTCTCGAAACCGCCTACAAGTCCTGTAAAGACGCCGACCCTGGGGCGACCGTGCTCGGTTGCTCGACGTCCGGGACGGACCTTGATTTCATCGGCCGGGTCCTCGCCGCGGGGGGCGGCCGCTTCATGGATGCCGTTTCGTTTCACCCCTACTGCCAGCCGCTGCCTCCCGAAAAAAAGCTCTTGACGGACATCGCCAGACTCAGGGGAATCGCCCCCGGCAAGCCCCTCTGGATCACTGAGATCGGGTATCCGACCTGTTCGGGTCCCTCCGGTGTGGATGAGGAGACTCAGGCCAACTACCTTGTCAGGACTTTCCTGCTGGCCAGGACCTCGCCGTCCGTCGAGCGCCTGTTCTGGTACGATTTTCAGAACGACGGCGAAGACCCTGACGATGGCGAATTCAATTTCGGGATCGTGCGAACGGACCGGGCGCCGAAACCGGCCTATCGCGCTTGTAGGACCATGGCTTTGTCGGTCGGAAATCTACCCCTGGCGGAATTCCGGGTAGCGGGCAACACCTATCTCCTGAGATTCGAGGGGACGCATCGTATGATCGCTGCTTGGAGGCTCGGAGGAACGGAATCCGTCGAGATCCCGCTGGCGAAAGGCCTCTGCAAGATCGTCGAGCGCGACGGCGAAAGTCGAGTCACCGAGGTGACCGGATCCGTCCTGGAGGTCGTCGTTTCGGAATCGCCTCGATTCATTCTCGCGGGCAGCGCCCGGAGATGAGACCGCGCCGGATTGGCTCAGAATGGCCCGGGAGAGAGGTGGCTTATGAAGAGCCTCAGGCTTCGCCTGGCGACGATCGGGACGATCTTCCTGGCAGGCGTCTGGGCCGGAGGAAGCTCATGCGCCGCTGCGACGCGAGTCTTCGAATTTTTGATCCGTCGCTTCTGCTAGCATCCGCATTCCCTATTTTAGGGTCATCATCTCCGATCCGAAGGGCCGTCTCCCGGCCGCGGAGCACTTTTTTCCTCAGTCCTGACTCTCGCGCCCGGCATCCTCCGAATACTCGAACTAGGCGGCGCTGGAACCAAGCCGCCAAGCTGATCGGCGGCTGAGCACATCTTCGTTTTGAGATCTGATAATTCATTCATTCTGCTTGAGACTGGCAAGCAGAGCAGCTGCCTTCTCAGCGGCGGGTCGGGGGTTCGAGTCCCTCCAGGCCCGCCCTCCCATCTTCTGAGATCTCACGATTTAGGTTAGCCGATCCTCCTGGCGCAGCGACGGGCGGCGTTGATGGCGCTCGGCACGCCCCCGATCTGGGCCGACCAACATGATCCGATAAGCAGGCTCTTGACAGGCGTGTCGATGTGGACGCCGAGAGGGCTCCCGTAGAATTTGTTATGAGGGTTCCAGCTCCAAGCCGATGTCGCGCCGTCGGTATTCGCCGTGAACCGCTCGTACGTGAGCGGCGTCGCCAGGTCGGAATATTCGATGTGCGCTCCCAAACCCGGGATTACGGCCGCGGCCTTGGCGACGAGTTCCCGCTTGACTCCTTCCTTGAGCTCCCGATACCTCTGCCGGTCGCCGCCGCCCCAGTCGTTCATCCAATGCGCGGGCGCCACGGCCTGGATCATGAGGCCCGACTTCCCCGCCGGAGCGAGGCTCGCATCATGAAGCGAAGGAGAATAAAGGCCCGCCCCCGCTTTCTTGAAGTAGTCCGGGTCATCGGCTCCATGTCGAAAGTCGGCGGCCAAAGACGGATCACGATAACTGGCATGCGGCGCCTTGAGGCATTTCCCGAGCTCGACCGGCGGCAGGCTGAGTCCGAGGTAGGCCGTGACGATCCCCTCGGACACGGAGGTTTCCGAGACCTTTTTCACGAACTCCGCGGGCAGGAGTGAGCGATCATCCAGCCAGGCCAGGAACGTCTTCTTGTAGTCCGCGGCGGAGATGACCCAATCCGCAGGAAAGAATTCACCTTGGGCTTCGACGCCCGCGGCGGCCCGGTCCTTGGTGATGATCTTGTCGACCGGCGTCCCGAGCCTCAACTCACCGCCCAGGGCCCGGAAGTTGTCGGCCAGGACATCCGCCCAGGATTGAAAGCCCTTCTTGACGGTCCAATAGTCGTCTAGGAAAGCGGCCAGGGCAGGCCCGATGAGGGCCGCCGACATGTCCGGATAACCGAAACCCTTGAAATGGGCATAGAGCGGCGAGCCCTCGCCGAAACAGGCCGCGGCGAAATCGGTCACGGTGATCTTCGAGTACTTGCGATACATGTGCATGAACCCGGCGAGACGGAATGGAAAAGCCAGGAATCCGGCGACGCCGCGAGGCGCTAGCATCCCGGTCATGGCCCGGATCATCTTATCGGCCTCGCCGAGATAGCGGTCGAGCTTCTCCTTTTCGGCGGGGTACGAGCGATAGGCCAGGCCCTTGAATTCCCTGTAGCTCGAACAGACGCCGTTCATCTTCCCGGCCATGATGTGCATGTTCTGGCGCACAAACTCGATCTTGTCGAAGACGCCGATCTCCTTCATGGCCCGGAAAACCTGGGCGGAAGATTCGAAAGCGAGCGTCCCGCTTTCGAAATAGAAACCCTCGTGCCGGAAACCGCCGGTGTAGCCTCCCGGCGTCTTCTGGGCCTCGAAGATCGTGACTCTGTGCCCTTTCTTCGCCAGGAGGTTGCCGGCGGTGAGCCCGCCCATGCCCGAGCCGATGATGACGATCGATCTCATGGTATCCCTCTCCCGCGAAGAGAGCATAATCCGGCCTCGGGCGGGCGTCAAGAATAGGGGGCTGCCTAGCCAAGCTGATGATCCGGGAACTTTTGCCGGCTCAAACGGTATAATGCCATGGAAGGGGACAGGCCCGGGGTCATGGACGACAGGTTTCTTGTCGAACAATCCGCTCAAAGAAACCCGAACGCCTTTAAGATCCTTGTCCTTCGCTACCAGCGGATGGTCTTCTTTTATCTGAAGAACTTCGCGTTCCCCGAGCAAGTTCGCGAAGATTTGGCTCAAGAGACATTCCTGAGAGCCTATAGAAACATCGCGCGTTTTGACCCTGAAAAGGGAGCCGCCTTCTCGACCTGGCTCATGACAATAGCCCGCAATCTGGCCCTCAACGAAAGGGCGAAAGCGGGCTTCAGGAAAGAGCGAGCCGGCGGCCTCAGGGATGAAGAGGCAGGAGGGACCGAAAAAGGCCCTCAGGAGGTCCTTGAGCTACGCCGCCTGAAGGCCCGGGTCCAGGAGGCCTTGAGCCGGCTTCCGGAAAAATTCCATACGGCGGTTGTTCTTTCTTATTTCGATGACCTTTCGCTTGAGGAGATCGCCCAGATCGAAGATTGCCCCGTGGGAACGATCAAGTCCCGTGTCTTTCGGGGAAAACAGTTCTTGAGACAAATTCTTGAAAGGGAGAATGTGCTTTGAGCGATCAGCCGCGTCCCTGCAATCTGATTCAAGAGGATTTCGCCTGGGGAAGAGGCTTGAGCGTGGAGGATCAAAAACACGTCCTGACATGCGGGGACTGTGCCGGAACCGCGGCCCAGTTCGAGGCGTTGGATTCCCTCGTCCGAAATGCGATGGAAGCCGATGTCCCGGAGGGCTTCGCTGATAGGGTCGTCGGACGAATCGAAGCCGAACAGCAAGGCGAAAGACCGCCTCTGGCGGGGCAGGTTCCGATCTGGGAAAGGGCCTTCTTTTCAAGTGCCGTCCAATGGATACTCGTGGGCCTTGGGTCGGCGCTCGGCCTCCTTAAGATCGCCAGATTCTTCGTCCAGGTCGTGATCCATGCGGGATAAGTTCCGGGAA
>CAZIQR010000004.1:6080-41578 GCA_964541055.1 uncultured Eubacteriales bacterium | reverse complement strand
TAACTGAAGTGAGTGTGCGATGGCCCCGAAGTTGCAATCATCCATTGACACGGCCCGTTCTTGGGCATCTCCGTGTCGAACTCGGCCTTGATCTTGAAGATCTTCTTGAAGTCGTCGTCCATGGAAAAGAGGAGATTATAGACGGAGGTGTCCCCGATCATGATGACCTTGACGTCGGCCTTGATCGGCTCCGGCTTCAGCCGCGCGCTCGAGAACAGGTACATCTGGAGGTAGTTCTGGATCTCGAACACCTGGTTGCGCAGGGTCCGTTTCAGGGTCGCCCAGACCCCGGGCTCGACCAGGGCGTCCAGGGCGTTGACGACGAGGTAGCCGCCGTTGGCCTTGAGGAACGACCCGGCCTTGATCATGGTGAAATCGGTCTGGGTGGCGCCGATGCGGGTGATCGTCGACTCGATCGACCCGAACAGGTTCACGTAGTTCGGGTTGGTCTCCATGATGACCGGGGAGCCCTTCTGGTCGGAGTTGTCGACGAGGAGGTTGACCCGGAAGTCGCTGAAGTCGTCGACCGGCGCGCCCTCCTCCTTCTTCTGGGCCTTGAAGGCCTCGATCGTCTTGACCAGGGCCTTCTCGACCTCGTCCAGGTAGGCGCCGATCTTGGCGGCGTCGAAGGCCTTGCGGATGTCGCCGATCGCGTCGCGGATGATGGGCGTGATCGATTCCTCGTCCCAGCCCCGGAGCAGGTTCCGCGTCTCCTCGTCGATCTCCTTGAGGCGTTCGAAGATGGCCTCGAGCTTGGAGGTCAGCTCCTCGTACTTGACCCGGAGCTCTTCCACCTTCTCCTTGGGGAACTTGCGCTCCTTGACCAGGGCGTCGAGCCGGGCGAAGGGGACTGGCTGGCCGTCGATGACCGGGATCAGGTCCGGCCGGCTGAAGAGGCCCATCTGGACCTGGATGACGGAGAACCCCTGCTCCGAGACCCCCTCCTCGAAGACCTGGAGGATCTCCCGCTGCTTCTTCTGCTGGGTCTCGACGATGGCGTCCCTTTTCTCGGTGTAATAGGGGCTCTTGAGAAGGTGCGGGATGTTCTCTTTCAGCATGTCGATGAGCTTGGCCATCGCCTCCCCGAAAGCCTTGCCCCGGCCGGCCGGCAGCATGATCAGGACGGGCTCGTCGGGGTACTTGAAGTTGTTGACGTAGAGGATGTCGTCGGGCGTCTTCTCGCCCTTCTCGAGCTGGTCGAGCAATTGGGTGATGGTCGTCGTCCGGCCGGTGCCGACCATGCCGGTGATGAAGATGTTGTAGCCCAGGCTCTTGATGTCGAGGCCGGTCTGGATGGCCCGCAGGGCCCGCTCCTGGCCGATGATCTCCTCGCAGGGTTCGGCCTCGGCGCTCGAGGCGACGGGCACGAGGTCGGGGCAGCAGTTCCACTTCAGCTGGTCCGGGGACAGTTCTACGAAATCCGTTCTTGTTCTCATAACCCACTCCTGGGCTCCAAATTAGCATAATCCTTCCCTTTGCTCAAATCAGGGGCGGGGCCGGCTCGAGGGCCCGTGAAGGGAGATGAATTATGCGTGGACATCTGTTAGAATAAGGCCCCATGGTCATCGACCGGACCGTTCGAACATCCATTTCCGAGAAGGGGGCCTGACGTCCATGAAAATCCATCAAGGCAAGCTCCAGGCCAAGGGCCTGCGGATCGCGATCGTGGTCAGCCGCTTCAACAGCTTCATCTCGGAACGGCTGCTCGAGGGAGCGCTCGAGGCCCTCCAGAAGATGGGGGCCCAGGAAGCCGACCTGACCGTCTACAAGGTGCCGGGCTCCTTCGAGGTCCCGCTCCTGGCCAAGAAGATCGCCAAGGCGAAGGCGGCCGACGGCATCCTCTGCGTCGGGGCCCTCATCCGCGGCGACACGCCGCACTTCGACTACCTCAGCGCCGAGGTGACCAAGGGGCTGGCCCAGATCGCGATGGAGGACGGCGTGCCCGTCTCGTTCGGCATCCTGACCGTCGACACCGTGGAGCAGGGGATCGAGCGGGCCGGGACGAAGGCCGGCAACAAGGGCTACGACGCGGCCTTCTCGCTTGTCGAGACCCTGAACGTGATCAAGGAGGCCGGGCTCCGCTGAGGGGGCGGCCGGTTCGTGCCATGGGACCCCGCCGCAAGGCGCGCGAGTGCGCCCTCCAGATCCTGTTCCAGCTCGAATTCAACGCCGGCGACCCTAAGGACCTCATCCGGGTCTATTGGCAGTATCAGAAGGCCTCGCCCCAGGTCCGGACCTACGGCACGTGGATCGTCGAGACCTTCCTCGAGCACCGCGCGGCGATCGACGCGGCGATCCAGGCGGCCTCCAAGAACTGGCGCCTGCCCCGGATGGCGGTGGTCGACCGGAACATCCTGAGGATCGCCGTCACGGAGCTCCTTTATGAGCCCGCGCTCGTGCCGGCCATCGTCATGGACGAGGCCATCGAGATCGCCAAGCGCTACAGCGGCGAGGAATCGGCCGTGTTCGTCAACGGCGTCCTCGACGCCGTCGTCCGCGGCCTCGCGCCGGCGGCCGGAGCGCCCGCCAAAGAAGGTGAGCATGAGCCTCAAAAACGAACCCGCCGAGCTTGACCAGGACGTCGCCCGGCGCGAGAAATACCGGCGGCTGGGCGAGGCCGGGGCGCCGCTCTTCCCCTACACGGCGGCCCGGACCCACGAAGTGAGCGAGGCCGTCGACGCCTTCTCCGGCTTGAGCGCCGAGGACCTCGAGAGCCGCAAGCCGGCCGTTGTCGTCCCCGGCCGGATCATGTCCATCCGCAAGATGGGCAAGGCGACCTTTTTCCACATCTCCGACGGCCGCCGGGAGCTCCAGTCCTACATCCGCGCCGACAAGGCCGGGGCCGAGGCCTACGAGCGCTTTGGCCTCCTCGACCTCGGCGACATCGTTTCGGTGTCCGGCACCCTTTTCAAGACGCGGACCGGCGAGCTGACCGTCCTTTGCGACGCCGTGGCCTTCCTGGCCAAGTGCCTTCATCCGCTGCCGGAGAAGTGGCACGGCCTCCAGGACGTCGAGATGCGCTACCGCCAGCGCTACCTCGACCTCATCATGAATCCGGAGGTCGGCGAGGTCTTCCGCCTGCGCGGGGCCATCGTCGCGTACATCCGCCGGTTCTTCGACGCCCGCGGCTACCTCGAGGTCGAGACGCCGATGATGCACCCCATCCCCGGCGGCGCCCTGGCCAGGCCGTTCGTGACGCATCACAACGCCCTTGACATCGACCTCTATCTCCGCATCGCTCCCGAGCTCTATCTCAAGCGGCTCATCGTCGGCGGCCTCGGCCGGGTCTACGAGATCAACCGCAGCTTCCGCAACGAGGGCATCGACGCCCAGCACAACCCCGAGTTCACCATGCTCGAGTGGTACGAGGCCTACAAGGACTACTTCGATATGATGGACATGACCGAGGAGCTCCTGACCGGCCTGGCCGTCGACCTCCTCGGCAAGGACGAGGCCGTCTTCGGCGAGCACACGATCTCTTTCAAGCGGCCCTACAAGAGGCTCAAGTTCCTCGACGCCTGCGTCCATTACAGCGGCCTGGCCCCCGGCCGGTTCGAGGACCGGGAGGGCCTCGTCAAGTTCGCGAGCGAGCTGGCCCCCGACAAGAAGCCGCAGAGCTACGGCAAGGCCCTGGACGTCATCTTCGACCGCTTTGTCAAGGACCACATCGTCCAGCCGACCTTCATCACCAACCCGCCCCGGGAGATCTCTCCCCTGGCCAAGACGTCACGCGACAACCCCGAGGAATCCGAGCGTTTCGAGCTCATGATCGCCGGCATGGAAATCGCCAACGCCTTCTCCGAGCTGACCGACCCGGCCGAGCAGCGGGCCCGCTTCGACGAGCAGGCCCGCGAGCGGACGCGCGGCGACGAGGAGACGATGGGCGTCGACATGGACTACGTTGAGGCCCTCGAATACGGGCTGCCGCCGACGGGCGGGGAGGGCATCGGCATTGACCGGCTGACCATGATCCTGGCCAACCGGCGGACCATCCGCGAGGTCGTCCTCTTCCCGCTCCTGCGGCCCCACAAGCCATAAGCCATGACCTTCGAGCTGTTCGTCGCCCGGCGTTACCTCACGGCGCGGAGGAAGCAGGCCTTCATCTCCGTCATCACCCTGATCTCCGTCCTCGGGGTGGCCATCGGCGTCGCCGCCCTGGTCATCGCCATCGCCCTGATCACCGGCTTCCAGGGCGACGTCCAGGACAAAATCCTCGGCGCGACCTCCCACGTCATGGTCTCGGACCTCGGCGGCCGCGGCCTTCAGGGCTACGACGGCATGACGGACAAGATCCGGGCCCTCCCCGGCGTCGAATCGGCCACGCCGGTCGTCTACGGCACGGTCCTCGTCACCGGGGTCGGGGAGAGCTCCGGCGCCCTGGTCAAGGGCATCGATTTCGCCCGCGAGGCGCCGACGGCGCCCTGGCTCGAAAAGCTCGAGGCCGGCCGCGTCCCGCAGGCCGGCGGGGCGCGCGACGGGCTCCTCCTCGGCCGGGAGCTGGCCCTGCGGCTCGGGGCCCAGGTCGGCGACGTCGTCGACGTCGTCACCGCTTCCTCGACGCTCTCGCCGCTCGGCCTCCTGCCGAAGCGCAAGCGGTTCGAGGTCACCGGCCTTTTCAACACCGGGCTCTACGAGTTCGACAGCACGACGGCCCTCGTGGCGATGGGCGTCGCCCAGAAGCTCTTCGGCCTGGAGGGGCGGGCCAGCTACATCCAGGTCAAGCTCCGGAACATCTTCGACGCCCCCCGGATCGGCGAGGCGATCAAGGCCCTGCTCCCCGGCGCCGTCTACATCACGACCTGGATGGAGCTCAACAAGTCGCTCTTCTCGGCCCTGAAGCTCGAGAAGAACATCATGTTCCTGACGATCACCCTGATCGTCATCGTCGCGGCGCTCAACATCATCGCCACCCTCATCCTCATGGTCATGGAGAAGACCCGGGACATCGGCATCCTCATGGCCATCGGCGCGACGCCGCCGATGATCAACCGCGTCTTCTTCTACCAGGGCGCGCTCATCGGCATCATCGGCACGGCCTGCGGCGTGGCCCTCGGCCTCGGCTGGTGCCTCCTGGCGAACGCCTTCAAGCTGATCAAGATCCCCGTCGACATCTACCAGATCTCCTACGTCCCGTTCCGCCTGAGGCCGCTCGACCTGGCCCTCATCGTCGGTGTGACGCTCCTCATCAGCTTCGTCTCGACCCTCTTCCCGGCCCGCCGCGCGGCCAAGGTGGACCCCGCGGTGGCGTTGAAATATGAGTGACCGCGTCCTCGTCGCCTCGGGTCTGGGCAAGACCTACCCCCTGCCGAAAGGGGAGCTGCGCGTCTTCGAGGGCCTCGATTTCGATCTCGGCAGGGGAGAGCTCGCCGCCGTCATGGGCGCGAGCGGGGTCGGCAAGACGACCCTGCTCAACCTCCTCGGCGGGCTCGACCGCCCGACCGAGGGCCGGGTCACGCTCGACGGCGAAGACCTCTTCGCCGGGACCGACCGGGACGTCGCCTCGGTCCGGAACCGCAAGATCGGCTTCGTCTTTCAGGTCTACCATCTTCTGCCCGAATTCACCGCCCTGGAGAACGTGGCCTTTCCTCCGATGATCGCCGGCCTGCCCCGCAAGGAGGCCTTCCGCCGGGCCGCGGACCTGTTGCGCGAGGTCGGCCTCGAGGACAAGGCCTTCTCGAGGCCGAGCCAGCTCTCGGGCGGCGAACAGCAGCGCGTGGCCATCGCCCGGGCCCTCGTCAACGGGCCCCGCCTGCTCCTCGCCGACGAGCCGACGGGCAACCTCGACTGGAAGACGGGGGAGAAGGTCCTGCGCCTGGTCCTCGACCTCCACGAGCGGCGGGGCCTGTCGTCGATCCTGGTGACCCATAACGACAAGATCGCCCGGTACTGCCACAAGGTCTACATGATGGAAGCCGGGACGATGAAACGCCTGGGCTCGGTCCCGAGTTAATTCCATTGGACGGTCCCCGCCGCCCCGGGCGGCGTCTTTGACCGTCCCGGAACGATATGGTATAAATAGAAAGATGCCGACCCTGAAGAAGTCGCTCCTCCTGCTCGGGCTCCTCGCCGCCTGCGCCCTCCTGCCCTCCGTCCTGGCCGCCCAGGACGTCGTGGAGAAGGTCGAGATCGTCGGCAACGAGCGGGTCACGACCGAGACGGTCCTGTATTACCTCACCGTCCGCGAAGGCGACCTCTACAATCCCGAGCAGTTCCGCCGGGACTTCCGGGTCCTCTGGTCAACGGGCTTCTTCTCGGACATCACGTTCGAAGAGTCCCAGGGGACGAGGGGCAAGATCGTCAAGATCACGGTCACGGAGAATCCCGTCGTCCGGGCCGTCACCTACAAGACCGGCAAGAAGGTCAAGGAAAAGGACATCGTCGACAAGCTCAAGGAAAAGGACCAGGCCGTCCTGCCCTATTCCTATTACAGCCCGGCCAAGGTCCAGAAGATCCGCGACACGATCACGGACCTGCTCTACGAGAAAGGCCTGCTGGCCTCGAAGATCGACGTCGAGACCGTCCGGCAGGGGAAGAACGAGGTCGACGTCCAGATCCGCATCGACGAGGGCCCCAAGCTCCGGGTCGGAGATGTCGTTTTCGAGGGCGGCCCCAAGATCCCGGAGAGCACCCTCAAGTGGTCGATGAAGGACAACCGGCCGCACAGCCTCTTCAACTGGATCGCCAGCAAGGACGTCTACAAGCAGAACAAGCTCGAGGCCGACGTCGACACGATCAAGAAGAAATACCAGGAGCTCGGCTACATGGAGGCCTCGGTCGGGCAGCCCCGGACCGAGGAGTACGAGCGGCGCTCGGTCACCTTCAAGAAACAGAAGATGATGCGCCTCATCTTCCCGGTCACTCCCGGCTACCTCTACCGGACCGGCGAGGTCAAGATCGAGGGCAGCAAGGCCCTGAACGTCAAGAACCTCATGAATTTGGTCAAGCTCCGGAAGGGCGAGATCTACAGCACCAAGGACCGGGAGAAGAGCATCACGGACATGGGCGAGGTCTTCCGGGACTACGGCTTCGTCTACGCCCAGATCATCCCCGTCGAGAACCTCGATCCCAAGAACAAGATCGTCAACCTGACCTTCAACGTCAACGAGGGCGAGGTCGCGTTCCTCAACCGTCTCGAGTTCCGGGGCAACATCTACACCAAGGACAAGGTCATCCGGCGCGAGATGGTCATCCGGGAGGGGGACCGGTTCAGCTTCAGCCTCTTTAAGAACAGCATCCTCCGGATCAAGCAGCTGGGCCTGGTCGACCTCGAGAAGGACCCGGACATCAAGCCCGACGCGAACGACCCGACCAAGATGGACGTCCAGGTCAACGTCAAGGAGATGCAGCGCAACAACATCCAGTTCACGGCCGGCTACAGCGGCTACGAGGGGACGTTCGTGGCCTTCAGCTACTCGACGGTGAACTTCCTCGGAACGGGCGAGACGCTGGAGCTCAGCGTCCAGCAGGGCAAGCTGGTCAAGAACTACTCCTTCGGCTTCACGGAGCCCTATCTCTTCGACAAGCCCATCACGGCCGGCTTCAATGTCTACGACCGGAAGATCGACTACAGCACGTACGGCCTCTACAAGCAGTTCACCAAGGGCATCGACCTGACCACGGGGCTGCGGCTGTTCGGCATGTGGCGGGCCAATCTGACCTACACCCTCCAGCGGATCTCGATCGATTACCCGCAGGGCTCGTTCTACGCGTCCTATTACGGCGCGCTCTCCGGCAAGTATTACGAGATCTCCATCACGCCGATGCTGTGGCGGTCGACGATCGACAGCCCCCTGACGCCGTCGCGCGGCACGTCCTACACGGCCTATGCCAAGTTCGCCGGCGGCTTCCTCGGCGGCGCGGTCGACATGATCAAGCCGAGCTTCGAATTCACGCACTACCAGCCGATCCTCGGGCGCGGCCCCAAGACCCAGTCGTTCGGGTTCCACGTCCAGTACGAGTTCCTCAAGACCCTGCACGGCTCGACGGTCCCGTACTGGGAGCGCTTCTTCCTCGGCGGCGAGCGCTCGATCCGCGGCTACGAGGTCTATTCGATCGGGCCGCGCGACGTGAGCGGCTATATGCTCGGCGGCGAGAAGTCGTTCGTCATGAACGTCGAATACATCATCCCGGTCGGGGGCCCGCTCTACGCCATCGCCTTCTACGACCGGGGCAATTCCGTGAACTACGGAACGCCGCTGCGCTGGGGCGAGATGTATTCCTCGGCGGGCATCGAGGCCCGGCTCTTCATCCCCGCCCTGCGCGTCCCGTTCCGGCTCATCTTCTCTTACAACAATAAGAAGCTTCACGAGTCCGACACGGACTTCGCGTTCCGCTTCGCCGTCGGCACCACATTCTAGGGAGGTTCTTGACCATGACACACCCTATGCGCCTCGTCGCGCTCCTCGCGCTCTGCGCCGCCCTCGGCCTGGCCGGGCTGGCCCGGGCCCAGCAGGGGAGCGGCAAGATCGGCATGATCAATTCGCAGGAGGTCCTGGAGAAATCGGCCGAAGGCAAGAAGGCCATCGCCCAGATCCAGGCCGCGGACAAGAAGTACACCGATCAGATCACCGCTGTCGACGACTCGATCAAGCAGCTTCAGAACCGGCTCAGCTCCCAGCGCATGACCCTGACCGCCGAAGCGGCCGCCGGGATCCAGGCCGACATCCAGAAAAAGCAGAGGGACCGCCAGCGGGCCGTCGAGGACGCCTCCCGGGCCATGCAGCAGCTCCAGGCCTCGGTCCTGACCAAGGTCCAGTCCGACCTGATGCCCATTGTCGAGCAGCTCCGAGCCGACAGGGCCCTCGACATGATCTTCGACCTGACCAAGAGCGGGGCGGTGTATTTCAGCCCGACGCTCGACCTGACGGCCGAGCTCATCAAGCGCTACGACGCCAAGTCGGGGGCCCCGGCGGCGCCCGCGCCCGTCAAGAAGTGATCCCGGCGGAGGCGGATCATGATCCCGACCGAACAGATCATGCGGTTCCTGCCCCACCGCTTCCCCTTCCTGCTCGTTGACCGCGTCCTGGACATCGTGCCCCGCACATCCATCACCGCCGTCAAGAACGTGACCTGCAACGAGCAGTTCTTCCAGGGCCATTTCCCGGAGTGGAAGATCATGCCCGGGGTCCTCATCATCGAGGCCATGGCCCAGGCCGGAGCGGTGCTCCTGTTCAGCTCCATCCCCGATCCCGAAACCAAGTTCGCCGTCCTAAGCAAGGTCGACAAGGCCAAGTTCAAACGGATGGTCATCCCGGGTGACCAGCTGCGGATGGAGGTCGTGTGGACGCGGGAAAAAGGCCGGATCTGCCAGATGAAGGGCAAGGCCTTTGTCGACGGCGATCTGGCCGCCGAGGCGGAGATCTACGCGACCGTCCTCGACGTCTCCGAGGTCAAGAACCCTCTTACCTGAACTATTCACAAAACGCCCGATTTCTCACGTCCTTTTTCTTAGGGCGTTTTTGCCCTTCGGGCGAACCGATCCAGCCCCATCTGCTTCGTTCTCGGGGTTCGCAGTACCAAAGAGTACAGCTTCACCCCTCGGGCCTCGCATCTGGGACCGTCTCGATTCGTGACTAGTCCAGGCGAACGGTCTTGATGAGCCTCCCCGCGGCCGGGACCGCGGTCGGCTCGAGCCCGTTCATCACGGCGAATTGCGGCATCGTCTTGTCGGGCAGGCCGGACCTCTTCAGGATTGTCTGCAGCGTGTCCGAGCCGTTGGCCTTGACCAGGGCCAGGCGCCGGGGCTCCCGGTTGATCTTCGAGGCGTCCGTCAGATTCCGGAACGACCCCACGATGCCTTGGAAGCTCCGGCTGTACTTGGAGAACCCGTTGACCGAGCTCAGGGCCTGGAACGCATAGACCCAATCGTCCTTCTTGAGGCACGATAGGCTCATCCGGACCGGCTCCTGGCCCTCCTGGGGGATCTGGTAGGCCTGCTCGTAGCACGTGAGGCCGTTGATCGTGGTCCTGTTCTCGCCGAGGAGCGTCCCGCCGGACTTGGCGATCTCGGCGCCCTGCTTCCGGGCGAATTCCTCGGGCGTCTCGGTTGTCTTTCCGCCCTGGAGGATGACGCCGGCCGTCTCGTCGGGGGCGATGATCGTCACCCGCGAAGGCATGTTTTCGGCCTTCCAGCCATCGGGGACCGCGAACTGGAAGCGGAGGCCCGGGTGATAGAAGATCCCGTTCTCGACGTAGCCCTGCCGCGGGTCCTCGCCGACGACGACGTTCTCGACCGCCTGGAGGTAGACGTCGGGTTGGCGGGCCAGGGCCTGGTCCCCCGGCCGGAGCAGGGACTGGACGTGGGCGATGCGGTCGGCCGTCAGGGGATGGGTCGAGAGGAACCCGGGCAGGGAGTTGCCGCCGCCCGAGAGGTCGCCCATCTTCTGCAGGCCGGTGAACGTGACGGCCATGTCGGCGGGGTTGTAGCCGCCGGCCCGGGCGTAATCGATGCCGAGGGCGTCGGCCTGGTTGTCGTTGTCGCGGCTGTATTTCAGGAATAGGACCTGGAGCCCCGTGCCGGCCAATCCGGCATACTTGGCGAATGTCTTGCTGACGACCGAGCCCACGACGAGCCCGATCTGGGCGACCTGCTGCTTGCTCATCTGGCTCATGGAGTGGCGGGCGTTGACATGCCCGATCTCGTGGCCGAGCACCGCGGCGAGCTCGGCCTCCGAGCCCATGAGCGCCAGAATGCCGCGGGTGACATAGACGGCCCCGCCCGGCACGGCGAAGGCGTTGACGACCGGGCTGTCGACGACGGTGAACCGCCAGGGCAGGTTGGGCCTCTGCCCCTTGGCGGCCAGGGCCAAGCCGAGCCGGCTGACATAGGACTGAAGGGCTTGGTCGTCGTAGATCCCGTAGGTCGCGGCGACCTCGGCGTCGGTCTGCTTGCCGAGCTCGATCTCCTGGGCCTCGGAATAGAGCATCAGCTCCTTGTGCCCGGTGACGGGGTTCACGGCGCAGGCGGCCGCCGCCACGGCCAGCAGCGCCCAGGCGGCCAGGGTCGCCGGTCTCGTTCTCTTCATGAAAGCCTCCTTCATTTTAAGGTGAAGAGCGCGTCGTCCAGGTTCGTGTTGAGGGTGACGGCGGCGATCGTCACCCGCTCGGCGTCGGAGCCGTTCTGGATGATCCGGACGGCGTAGGGGACGACGAGGCCGCCGGCGGCCTTCTGGTAGTTCGTCGAGTAGGTCTCGGACTCGACCTCGCCGCCCGCGAGGTCGAGCATCCGGGTCTCGGTCTTGTAGGGGAGATAGGTCTGGGGATCGAGATACAGGGTCAGCGTGTGGCCGTCGAGCTGGGTCTGTTCGAGGACGATGTAGTCCCGGCCCTCGATGGCCGCTTTGGGCTTCAGCGTGTAGGCGACGCCGGCCTTGGCCGGATGAAGGATCGCCTCGCTGGCGGCGGCCTCGCGGGCCATCTCTTTCGCCAACGCTCCGGGCATCTCCCGGGCCGCGCCGGATTGGGGATCCGTCATCCAGCCCTTCCGGCCGTCAAAGGACTGGACAAAGGTCATGTTGGCCTCGGTGATGGTGATGTCGCGGCGGATCTTGTCCGGCCGCTTTTCGTAGATCGTGAGCGGCGCCGTGATGCCGAATTGGACGAGCTCGGCGGTGCCCGTGATGGTCGTGTCCTGGACCGCCTCGAGGGCCTTCCGGCCGCCCATGGCGGCGACCATCTTGTCGACGACGGCCAGGGCCTCTTTGCTGCTCGAAGGCGCGGGGGACGGCTGAGGAGATCCCGCCATGGCGGCGAGCCCGGCAAAGAGGGCGACGCCGACGGCCCAAAGCGGCTTGTCCTTCATCCCGTCCTCTTTCTTCCCCATTCTAGACCAAAGTCCGGAACCTTGGCAACCCGGCTCGGGGCATCAATTGAGGCCGGCGAGGCAGGGCGGCTAGAAGGGGGGCCGCCTCCGGAGGATTAGTCCATGAATATGGACGCGCTTAGCCAGCTAATTATCCAAAATATGATAAAAAATACAAGTCGTTCATAATAAATATAATATAGTTAATTAACATGAAATTATGTTCAATAATAAAACGCTTAAAAACATACAATTATAACAATATGCTTGACTTAAGCAAATATTATATGTTACAATTTATATGTTCAATTATAGCACATATAATTGGCCATCAAAGGCGGCCTTGAATGTCCCTTCGTTTCGGCCTGATCGCCTGCTCGAGCTTCGACCGCGAGCTCCAGGCCGTCCTGGCCTCGCCCGATCTTCGCGATATCGACGTCCGTGTCCATCCCACGAGTTGCGATCTCGCCGAATCCTCGTGGGCCGGTCTTGGCGAGACTGTGGCGTCCTGCCGGAATGCCGGCTGTCCGGTCGGCCTCATCGGCGGATACTGTCTGACACGGCCGTTCAAGGACCTCGGCCTCGACGGGGGCTGCCGCCTCCAGCAGGAAAGCCATTGCGCCGAGTGGGTCGCCGACCGGGGCCTGTTCGAACGCCTTCTCGAGGACGGGGGCCTGCCGGTTCTTCCCGGCTGGCTTCGCAACTGGGAGGCCCACGTCGAAGCCCGCTGGCCTTCGGACCCCAAGGCCGCGGCCTCATTTTTCCGCGACGTGGCCCGCAGGGTCGTGCTGCTCGATACGGGCGTTTACCCCTCGGCCGACCGCGAGCTCCGGTCGTTCAGCCGCTTTCTGCGCCTTTCCGCCGAAAGCTGGCATGTGGGCCTCGATCATTTTCGGCTTTCGCTCGGCCGGTTCGCCATGGCCTTTCGACTGGACCTCGTCCAGGCCGAGAGCGCCGGACGGATCGCCGACTATAGCCGGAAGATCAGCGGCATGGCCCGGCTCGGAAACCTCCTCGGCGGGGTCACCGGGGCCAAGAGCCTCGAGGAGGCCCAGGCCGCCGTCGCCGACCTCGTCCGGGTCCTGCTCGCTCCCCGGGACGTCATGTATCACCCGTTCGAATGCCTCTCCAAGACCCTTTCGCCCGAAGGTTCGCCGATCGACCGGATCCTGACCCTCAACGCCGATTTCGCGCGGTCCGACGACCGGAGGACGGTCTTCCTCAGGGTCGCTCACGGCCGCGAGACCCTGGGCCTTCTCGAAGTCGCCGGACCCGGGGGAAGCGAGATGGGCGAGGCCGACCTCGAGCTGGCCCAGACCCTGGCCCGCATCTCCGGCCTGGCCCTGGCCGGCGTCCGCATGGGCCGGTCGCTCGCCTCGGCCGAGGCGCGGGCCGAGAACGCCGAGTCGGCCCTGGCCTCGGACGAGGAGAAGATGACCCGCATCTTCAACTATCCCCTCGGCCTCTACCGGGCGACGCCGCAGGGCCGGATCCTCGACGCCTCCCCGACGCTGGCTCAGATGCTCGGCTACGCCGACGTCGCCGCGCTGAAAGCCGTGAACTTCTGGGACCTCCACAGCAACCCGCGGGACCAGGACAGCAAAACGGCTTTCCTCGACGCCAGCACCATGGTCGGCATCTTCGAGTCGCAGCTCCGGCGGCGGAACGGCTCGCTCATCTGGGTCGAGGATTCCTGCCGCGCGGCCAAGGACGCCCAGGGCCGGGTCCAATTCTACGACGGCGTCATCGAGGACATCACGGCCCGCAAGAAGATGAAGGACGAGCACGCCTGGGTCGTGCACCTGCAGGCCGCCGTCGGCGAGGTCTCCGAGCGGCTCCTGTCCCCGGCGCCGATCGGGGAGGTGTCCTCGCTCGTCCTCGACCAGGCCCGCCGGCTGACCTCGAGCGAGTCGGGTTTCGTCGGGCCCATCGACCCGAGGACGGGCGGCTTTGCGCCGGCGGCCATGACCCCGGACGCCCAGGAAATGCTCGACCGCCACCCCGAGCTGGGGGGGCGCTTCCACGAGCTCTCGGGCCTCTGGCGCTGGGTCCTCGAAGAGCGCCGGGCCATCGTGACGACCATGCCCGGCCTCGATCCCCGGTATCGCGGCATGCCCGAATGGCATCTCCCCGTCGGGCCCTTCCTGGCCGTCCCCTCGATTATGTCGGGGGGGATCGTCGGCCTGATCGTCGTGGCCAACCCGCAGAGCCCCTACCTCGAAAAGGACCTCAAAGCCGTCGAGCGGCTGGCCGACCTCTATGCGATCGCCGTCCAGAGGACCCGGACCGACGCCGAGCTAAGGGAGCTGTCGCTCGTCGACGAGCTGACCAAGGTCTACAACCGGCGCGGCTTCCTGACCGTCGCCGAGCAGCAGATGAAAGTGGCCCACCGGACAAAGAAGGAGATGGCCCTGTTCTATGCCGACCTCGACGACCTCAAACGGATCAACGATTCCCGGGGCCATGAGGAGGGCGACGCCGCTCTCATCGAGGCGGCCGACGTCCTGAAGGACGCGTTCCGCGATTCCGACATCGTGGCCCGGATCGGCGGCGACGAGTTCGTTGTCCTGGCCATCGACATCGCCGAAGGCAAGGCCGCCGCCCTGGCCCGCCGTCTCCGGGAACGGATCCAGGCCCGCAACACCGAACGGGGCCGCCCCTATCAGGTCTCGTTCAGCCTGGGACTCGCACGCTACGATCCGGAACGGCCGAGCTCGCTCCAGGAGCTCCTGACCGCGGCGGACCGGAAGATGTATCAGGAGAAGACGGGCAAGAAACGCGAGGCCGCGGTCGCCTGACCGCCGCCGATCTAATTCCGCAGGCCGTAT
Organism: uncultured Eubacteriales bacterium; assembly: GCA_964541055.1. Classification (GTDB taxonomy): domain Bacteria; phylum Acidobacteriota; class Aminicenantia; order Aminicenantales; family Saccharicenantaceae; genus RBG-16-66-30. The sequence continues at coordinate 26,950 of CAZIQR010000004.1, read as the reverse complement.
TTGGCGAGCTTGTTGTACAACGTTGTCCGGGAGATCGAGAGGATCTTGGCCGTCTGGCGCAGATTGCCCTTGGTGACCTTCAGCAGATAGGCGATGTAGTCCTTTTCCAGGTCTTCGAGGGTCGAGAGGCGGCCCCGGCCGGCAAAGGCGACGGCCCCTTCCGGCGGTACGTAATCGCGCAGGTACTTGGGCAGGTTGGCGACGTCGATGAAGTCCTTCTTGCTGAGCATGGCCGCGCTTTCGAGGACGTTGGCCAGCTCGCGGACGTTGCCCGGCCAGCTGTATTTGAGGAACAGCTTCTGGACCTCCCTCGAGACGCCGCGCACGTTCTTGGAGAAGCTGTGGCTGGCGGCCTGGAGGAAATGGCGGACGAGGAGAGGGATGTCCTCGGGCCGCTCGCGGAGCGGCGGCAGCTCGATCGTGACCTTGTTGAGGCGGTGGAGGAGATCCTCGCGGAACGTCCCGGCCCTGACCATCTCGGGCAGGTCCTTGTTCGTGGCGGCCAGGACGCGGACGTCGACGGCCACGCTCTCGGTGCCGCCGAGGGGGCGGAACTCGCGGTTCTCGAGGACGCGGAGGAGCTTGGCCTGCACGGCCACCGGGATCTCCGCGATCTCGTCGAGGAAGATCGTCCCGCCGTCGGCCTCCTCGAACAGGCCGTGCTTGTCCTTGTCGGCCCCGGTGAAAGCGCCCTTCCGATAGCCGAAAAGCTCGGACTCGAAGAGGCTCTCAGGGATCGAGGCGCAATCGCAGATGATGAGCGGCTTGTCCTTGAACGGACTCATCCCGTGGATGGCCCGGGCCGCGACCTCCTTGCCCGTGCCGGTCTCGCCGGTGATGAGGACGGTCGAGAAGTATTTGGCGATGTTCTCGATCGTCCCGAAGATTTCGAGCATGGTCGGGTTCCGGCTGATGAGGCCCTGGAAGACGTATTTGCGCTCGAGCTTCTTCTCCAGGCTCAGGGTCTCGCGGCGGAGCTCGCCCTTGCGGGAGACGCGGCGGAGCACGTCGCCGAGGATGTCGCGCTCGTAGGGCTTGGGCACGAAATCGGTGGCCCCCGCCCGGACGAGGTCGAGGACGGCCTCCTTGCCGACGGCCGGGCCGCCGATCAGGACGTCGACGAGCGCGTCGGCCTTCTTGATCTTCCTCAGGATCACGAGGCCGGACGCGAGGGCGTCGCCGCAATCGACGAGGACGACGCGGATGCCGTTGTCGTGGAGGACGCCGAGGACGTCGTCCTCCGATTGGGCGAAGTAGACGTTGAAATCGACCGCCGCGGGCGACTTCTTGACGGTCTCGTAGAGCGAAAAATCGTCGGAGATGATCAGCAGGTTGGTTTGCGCGTCCATGCTCGCTCTGTCCCCTTGGGATTGTTCAATATCTTAACAAACCCGCCGGGCTCCCGCAATAAGAAAAAAATAGGGGACAGAGTTTCGTGCCCCCCTTTATTTATCGCTCGTTCCGGTCTTTCCGGGACGCCCCCTGACGATCGTGATGCGGGTCCGGCCGCGGACCTCTTCCTCGATGCGGACGACAGGATAGGCCGTCTGGGTGAGGTACTTGACGTGGGCCCGGAGATAGGCCAGGCCCTGCCCGCAGAGGAAATCAAGCCAGTCCCCGGTCGCGGTCTCGTCCATGAGCTCGGGCGTCTGTTCGCTGAACGTGGTCTGGGTCCGCGGCGTCATCCGGACCTCGGCCGGGCCTTTGCGCTTAGCGAAGATGGCCAACCCGTTCTCGATCTCGAGCCCGTCGAGGTGGGGGGCCCAGCGGGCGGCCCATCGCTCGAAGCGGTCCAAGAACCGCTTGTTCGAGGCGGCGATGGCCGGGTCGCCGGTGAGCTCCTCGGCGATGAGCCCTCGCAAGGCGGCGGCGGCGGCCCGGTGCTCCTCATAGAGCGGCAGGTTCACGGACCGGAAGAACGTGAACCAGCCCTTGGGGATCCAGTAGTCGCGGAAGAGGTACGGCGTGTAGTTGGAGAACGGCTGGACCCATTCGTGGGACGGATAGCCGTGGAGGTTGAGGAAGATGTCCGGAGCCCAGCGGTCGTAGAGCCTTGTCCGCACGGCCGCCTCGGGGAGGATCGGCTTGGCCCCGGTCTGGTAGCCCATGTCGACGCCGAGGGCGCCGTAGCGTCCGGCGTGGAGGCTGTGGAACGGCTCGTTCTTCTGCATCTCGTAGGCGAGCGCCGCCCCGTCGGGGTTCTCCACGGGCTCGAGGACGAAATTCATCTTCTTGAGAGCCTCCTGGGCCTTTGGATCGCGGGCCAGGAGCTCGGCGAAACGAAGGAGGTAGCTCGTCGACGAGACCTCGTTCGCGTGCTGGCGGGCCACCGCCTGCAGCGTGGGCTTGAAGGCGACGAGGCGCGGCAGGGAGACGTATTTCGCGAACGGGAGGAAGAGCTCGAGGACGGGGACCTCCCGGCCCTCGAACGACCGGCCCCCGGTGTAGCCCCGAACGCCCTTGAGCGCGGCGAGGCGCCGGACGAGGCCCAGCGCCGCATCGGGGGAGATGATCTCACGGGTCGCGACGATGGCCTCCCCCGCGCCCGGCGCGACGGGGGAGGACGCGGCCGGGCCGGCGGGCGGCGGCGCGGCCACCGGAAGCCTCTCCTCCCGGTCCTGGGTCTGGTAGCGGGGCCTGAGGGTGAGCCCGTCGAGGGAAGGATAGCGGAACCGATCCCTGAGGAGCCCGGCCTCGGCCAGGCGCCGCCACGTCTCGGCGATATCGATGACGGCCAGGTAATCCGCCTCCTTGTCCCAATCGGACTCGAAGACGACGTTGGTGACGCGTCCGGAACGGCCGTCGAGGTCGAGCTCGGTGACCCGGCTCTCCTTGGGTTTGAGCGCCGGGAAGACCGTCTTGGCCACGACCTCGTCCCGGCCCGTCTCCTTTGTCCGCACGGTGACCTGCGGCCTTGGGGCCGGCCAGTCCTCGAGGACGACCTTGGCCTTGGCCGCTCCTCCCTCGAGCGACGGGTGGAGGGACGGGAAAACGTTGCCCGGGGCCGAGGACCGCGACGTGTCACCGGCCGTGTCCTTGTCCTCGGGATCGAAGCGGGTGATGCCGCGCAGCAGGTCGAGCGTGTCGAAATAGACCTCGTCGTGGATGGCCTCGAGCGACGAGACGATCTCTTCGTCGAGCCCGATGCGGTAATCCGGCTCGCTCGCCTGGAGGTCGACGAAAAGGCGCTTAAAGTAGGGCTGCTTCGAAAAGGTCGGTTCGCCGCCCGTCTCCTTCTTGATGTGGGCGACGACCGCCGGCAGGACCTCCTTCTGGTAGAATCCCCAGAACTTCTCGAGATCGGTTTCAAGGGGCTCATCGCAAACGACGGTGCCGCCGGCCACCACCCGGACCCAGCCGGTGGTGGCGACGGCCGTGCCCCACTCGGGCAGGACGCCCGAGAGGGGGATCTCGCGGGTCCGCGGCGTGAAGCCCTGTTCGAGAAGGACGGCGCCCTTCGCGTCCACCGCCTGGACCCGATAGACGGCGTTTCCGGGCTCGGCGCTTTCGAAGGCGATCCGGTCGACCGGCAGCCGGAGCTCACGGGCGAGGATCTCGTCGACCGGATACAGCTCCTGGAGCCAGCGGCCCGGTTCGGAGTAGGTCCGCTTGACCCGGCTGAAGTCCTCGCGCGCCTCGGCGAAGCGGATGGTCAGGCGGTCGACGGGCCGGCCCTTGAGCGCGGGGAGGACGCTCTCGAGGAGCCAGAAGAAACCGGGCTTGTAGGCCGACGCGACCTCGACCTTCGCCGCGGGGAAGCCGGAGGAGGCCAGGAGGGCCTTGATCTCCCCCCGGACCTTCTCGCGCACGGTGGGGGACTCGCTGACGCCGATACTGACCTCGATCGCCCCGCCCTTGCCGGCGCCGTCGACGATGGCCCGCATCATGTCCTTGAGCCGGGCCTTGGCGTCGTCGACTTCCCAGGTGAAGGCTTTTTCGCTCTCGAAGACGGTCCGTCCGGACTTGAGCGAGAGGGACGTGACGGTGACGGGCGCCTGTCCGGCGGCGGGGCGCAGCGCGGCCTTGACGGCCTCCTCGAACGGGGCATTGGCCTCGGGGAGGATGATCTCGGCCCCGACCGACTCGAGGGCGCGCCCCTTCATGTCCGCGGCCGCTTTCTCGACGGCGTTCATCACGGCCGCTTCGGCGGCGCCCTTCCCGCCGGCCAGGAACGATTCAACGTCCGCGGCGAGGTCGGAGAGCTGGGGATTCCCTTCGCCGAACTCGGCGAAGAAGGGGAAGGTCCGGGAGAGATAGGCGAGGGTCCGATCGAGGCCTGATCCGTCCGCGCCGTGGACGACCAAAGCCGATGATCTCCCGAACGCCTTGGGCACGATCTTGATCAGACCCGAGCCAGGCTCGAGCGCCGGGAGCTTGACCCTGCCCGATTTGACGAGGTCGCCGGTGAGGGCGTTGCCGCCGATGAGGATGGGGGCAGCGAGCCCCTTCCGGCTCTCGACGTCGGAGTCGAGCTCGACGAGCGGGAAGGACGCGCCGGCCGTGCCCAGGACGAGCCGGCTGGTGAGATCGGCGAGGCCCAGCCCCCCGAGATCGGCGGGCACGACGGCCACGGCCTCGAGCGCGTCGGGGATGCCGTCGCGGTCCTGATCGGCGTAGACGCCCTTGGCCGAAAAAAGGCCAAGGAGATCGAAGTCCTTGCCGGCCGCGTCCGTCGCGGGCCGCTCCTTGAAGGCGGGGGTCAGGAGCCGTTTCGTCGCGCCCGTCCGGGGCAGGCCGACCTTCGAGCGCGCGGCGCCGAACGAGATCTCGAAGGTCAGCGCGGCGACGGCCGGGTACGACAGGACCTCGGTCCGGCGGCCGCGGCGCTGATCAGCCGCAAGGCCGAGCAGCGCTTCAGCGGCCTTGGCCCGGTCCGGGTCGGCGGTGACGTGGATCTCGACGGCGAGGTTGAGGATCTGGCCTTGGTCGAAGGCAAGGGCCTTGAGCCCGTCGGCCACGGGCGCGGCCGCCGGGAATTCGTAGACCGCCTCGCGGACGATCGTCTTCTGCAGGGCGACCCCGGCACCGGAGAGGAACGACGCGAGGTCGGTCTCGAGGTTCTCATAGGTCGCGCCGGACTCGCGTCCCCAGATCTCCCAAAAATAGGGCCAGCGCAGGAAGAACGCCCGACCCGTCTTGAGCAGGGCGTCGTCCGAGCCAGCGGCGCAGGCGAGCGCCGTCCGTCCCTTCATATTAAGGAGAAAGACCCGGCCCTGGTTCGGCGGGATGGACGCCGCATCGAGGCCTTGTCCTTTGAGGGCTTCGAGGACGGAGGAGAGCCCGCGGCCGATGAGGATGGGGGAGGCCGGCGCGGGATCGGCGCTGAGATCGGATTCGTGACGGACGAGCCCGAACTCGACGGCCAGGCTCTCGAAATTGGCTCTGGCGGCGATGTCGGCCGCGAGGGCGAGCTCGCCGGCCGTCGGTTTGTCGGGGATGATGATGGTGATCGCCGGCTTGTCGGGAAAGCCGTCCCCGTCCGTGTCGAGGAGGGCCCGGCCCGGGGCAAAGACCCGCGAGAGGCTGTCGACGCTGTCGGCGGCCGCCGTTTGGGCCAGGACGAGCGCCAGGGCGACGGACGTGAGGATGACGGGGAGGGCTCGCTTCATGATCGTTTCTCCGTGGTCGTACTGTCCGGATTCTATCACATCCCGGGGGCGCAGGCAGGGGGTCCGGGACAGGAAAATGGACAGGTCCGGAGCCCCAGACGCGGCCCGTCGTCCGGCTCGCCCGGTCATGCGGGTCCCGCTTCCCGGCTAGCCGGAAGCGGGGATTCTTCTGCCGCTAACGACAACATATTGTGGATGTTAGCGAAAAAGGCCCAAGCCCTAGATTTCGCGCTTGACAAAGCCGGACTCGTCCGCTAGAGTGGAAATGCCAACTGTCAGCGGGTTCCTTAATGAAGATAGATCGATTCAGGTACTTCTTTATTCTGTTCGTCGGGTTCTTTTTCTTCGGGGGGACCCCTGTCGAATTCGGCACCGAAGGCGCCTTCTTCCACGGCTACATGATCCCCAAGCCCGTCATCCGCGTCGGGCTCGGCACCAACCTCAAGGACCTCCGCATCCGCTCCTCGTCGGGCATGAAGATCTACGAGGTCAACACCGGCTACCGGATCGTCAACGACGACGCGGCCGAGGCCGAGATCAAGGGCGCCGGCCAGAAGCTGACCGAGAAGTATGTCATCCTCCTCGCCCACGCCAAGGAGCGGGAGGAAGCCGACCAGCTGGCCGCCTCCTTCCGGTCCCGGTTCGGAGCCGGCGTGTCGGTGGCCGAGGACCGCGACGACGACGCGGCCGGGGTCTTCGAGGTCAAGCTGGGCGACTTCCTGACGCGTGGCGACGCCCTGGCCAAGGTGGCCGAGCTCAACGCGGCCGGCTTCAAGGACGTTTGGATCGACCGCGAGGAGATGATCGAGGAGCCCTCCCGGCCGCTCTGGATGCTCGTCGGGAACGAGCTCAAATCGCTCGACCGCTCTTCGGAGCTCTATTTCATCCCGGCCAATCCGCAGAGCTACCTGACGCTCAACGGCAAGAGCTATCGCGGCTTCCTGGTCCTGTCGGGAACGCCCCGCGGCATCGTCGTCGTCAACTACGTCAACATCGAAGACTATCTCAAGAGCGTCGTCCCCGGCGAGCTCTCGCCCGGCCAGTTCAATGCCATCGAGGCCCTCAAGGCCCAGGCCGTGGCCGCCCGGACCTACGCGCTCAAGAACATGAAGCAGTTCGACCAGTTCGGCTACGACCTCGTCGACACGCCCCGCTCCCAGCTGTACGTGGGCATGGCCTCCGAGAGCCCGTTGAGCACCCGGGCCGTCGAGGAGACCAAGGGCGAGGTCGTCCGCTACCGGGGCGAGCTCATCAACGCCCTCTACACCAGCACCTGCGGCGGCCGGACCGAGGACGCCGAGAAGGTCTTCGCCGGGCGCCCCGTGCCCTATCTGAAGAGCGTCGACTGCGCTTCCGAGAAGCAGAAGGAGTGGTCGATCGAGGCCAAGGCCCCGGTCGCGCCGATCACCGTCGACGGCCGGAACGCCAGTCTCGACGTGGCCCTCCTCATCGGGCTCGGCATCGTCCCCATGGGGGCCGAGCCTCCCGACTTCCGCAAAGAGGCGGGCTTCGACGAGGCCGTCGAATGGATCCAGGACGTCCGGCGCATCGTCGGGGTCAAGGACAGGGGCTTCGTCCCCGACTCCGCCTCCCTCAACTTCACGAGCCTGGCCCGCCTCCTCGTCGAGGCCTTCGGCTGGCAACCGCGCATCGAAGAGCTGCTTTTGCCGGGCGAGATCGATTTCCTCCTCAAGGACCTGCCCCAGGTCCAGGGCAAGGACCGCGGCCCGATGGCCTATTGCTTCCAGTCGGGCCTGTTCCCGGCCTCCGTCCGGACGGGCGAGCCGGGACGGTCCGTCAGCCGGGCCGAGCTGGCCGTGGCCTTAGCGCGCGTCATCAGGGACTACAAGGACTTCTTCAAGACGGGGACCTTCCGGGCGGCGGGCAAGGGCACGATCGAGGTCGGCCAGGACTTTGATCGTCGGACGCTGGCCCTCTCCAACCACGTCCGCCTGCTGCGGACGATCGAGGGCGACACGAGCTTCGCGACCAAGCTGACCCTCCTCGGCGGCGAGAGCATCCGTTGGCTCGAGCGGGCCGGCCAGGTCGCCTACCTCGAGGTCTTTTATCCGCCGAACTCGAACGTTCTCGACCGGTCGTCGCGCTTCAACCGCTGGCAAGTCCGCACCAGCCGGGAGGACCTCGAGCGCCTGATCAACCAGTCGTATGCGATCGGCGCGCTCGCCGACATCGCGGTCAGGTCGCGGGGCGATTCGGGCCGTGTCACCGAGCTCGAGCTCAAGGGCTCCGCGTCGAGCGCGATCGTCCGCGGCTTCCAGATCCGGGCCGCGCTCGGGCTCCGCGACACGCTCTTCGTCATCGACCGGTCGTACGATGAGCAGGGGCGCGTCGACCAGTTCACGTTCTCCGGCCGGGGCTGGGGCCACGGCGTCGGGCTGTGTCAGGTCGGCGCCTACGGCATGGCCGTGGCCGGGGCCAAGTATCCGGACATCCTCAAGAAGTACTACACCGGCGTCAAGATCGATAAGATCTATTGACCCGGCCTCCAGAACCTACGGCCGGGCCCCCCTTCCCTCACGGGGGCCTCGAATCGACATCCCTCACCGCCTTACGGCGCCTTTCCAATCATCCGAATGAGCAGGCCAAAAAATGTGACGGCATTATGCTATGATGAACGGGCTAGCCGAGGGCCTTCTCATAGATCCGAGGGGCCAAGAAAGAGGGAATGGAGATAGAAATGAAGACGACGAAGGCGCTCAATGCTAAGAAAACCGAGGCCCGGGAGTACCAGACCCCGGGGTCCGGGATCTTCTTCACCGTCAAGGAAGTTCTCTACGAGGGGCGGTCCAAGTTCCAGCGGATCGAGATTATCCGCAACCGGGACTACGGCCGCGTCCTGCTCCTCGACGGCCTGGTCCAGACGACCGAGCGCGACGAGTTCTATTATCACGAGATGCTCGTCCACCCGGCCATGGCTTCGCACCGGCGGCCGGCCAAGGTGCTCATCATCGGCGGCGGAGACGGCGGGGCCCTTCGGGAGGTCCTCAAGCACCCGGTCAAGAAAGCCTGGCTGGTCGAGATCGACGGCAAGGTCATCGAAACGTGCCGCGAACACTTCCCCTGGCTCCGGGCGACCTTCCGCGACCCGCGGGCCGAGCTCGTCGTCGAGGACGGCAACATCTTCATCGACAAGGTCCGCGAGGCCTTTGACGTCATCCTGGTCGATTCCTCGGACCCGGTCGGGCCGTCGACCGTCCTCCACCAGGAATCGTTCTACCGCAAGCTCAAGGCCAAGCTGCGGCCCGGCGGCGTCATCGCCGCCCAGGCCGGCTCGCTCATGCTCCACCTGGAATCGCACGCCCGGAAGAGCGTTTTTCTGAAGAAGATCTTCCGCCACTCGCCGCTCTACCTCGGCCCCGTGCCGACCTACCCGGTCGGGATGTGGTGCTACAATTTCCTCTCGGACGCGGTCGATCCGGTCAAGATCAAGACCCTCTACATCCCGGACGGCCTGAAGTATTTCAACCCCGATGTCTTCCGGGCCTCTTTCGCCCTGCCGAACTTCCTCGGGGAGCGTCTGGCGAAGGGGAAGTAGGCGCGGTCGGGCTCAGCCGCCCAACGTGCCGGCGGCCTGGCGCTTCCTGAGCGCGGCCAGCATGTCCACGGTCATCGCCGCCAGGTCGTAGGCCGGTTTCCAGCCCCATTCGGCCCGGGCGGCGCCGTCGTCGATCGAGGCCGGCCAGGAGTCGGCGATGGCCTGCCGGAAGTCCGGCTCGTAGGTCACCTGGAAACCCGGCACGTGCCTGCCGATCTCGGCGGCGAGCTCGCCGGCGCTGAAGCTCATGGCCGCGACGTTGAAGCTCGAGTGGTGCTTGAGCCGGGCGAAGTCCGCGTTCATGAGGTCGAGCGTGCACTTGAGGCAATCGGGCATGTACATCATGGGCAACCGGGTGTCCTCGCGGAGGAAACAGGTGTAGTGGCCGTGCTTGACGGCCTCGTAAAAAATGGCTACGGCATAATCGGTCGTTCCTCCGCCGGGCGGGGTCAGGTGGCTGATGATCCCGGGATAGCGGCAGCCGCGGACGTCGAGTCCGTATTTCTGGGCGTAATAATCGCAGAGAAGCTCGCCGGAGACCTTCGTCACGCCGTACATCGTCGTCGGGCCGAGGACGGTGTCCTGGGGCGTCATCTCGCGGGGAGTCGTGGGCCCGAAGACGGCGATCGAGCTCGGGGAGAAGACCCGGACGATATTCCGGGCCCGGGCCGCCTCGAGGACGTTGACGAGCCCGTTCATGTTGATATGCCAGGCCTTCTGGGGATTCTTCTCGCCGGTGGCCGAGAGCAGGGCGGCCAGGTGGTAAACGGTGTCGATGCGGTGCTTTTGGAGGACGGCGTCGAGGGCCTTGGCGTCGGTGACGTCGAGGATCTCGAAGGGCCCGCTTTCGGCCAGGCCGCCCTGGGGCCGGAAAATGTCGCTGACGACGACGTTCGCCTCGCCGAATCTCGCCCGCAGGGCCCTGGTCAGCTCGGAGCCGATCTGGCCGGCCGCGCCGGTGATCAGGATCTTCTTCATTGCTCTCGTCATCGGGGTCGTCTCCGCTCGGAAAATGCCGAAAACAGAAGGGTATTTATAGCACAGGCGGCCCCGCCGGGCAATCAAGACAGGGGTCAAACCTCCACTTTTCCAGTTTTCTTCCTGGGAGATTGCCGATTCCCAAGCTAACGCCTCAAAAACTGGGAAAGTGGAGGTTTGACCCCATCTTGAACTTCGGCTAAAGTAGGGGCTCGCCATGAACCAAGACCCGCATCTTCACCGCCCCCAGGAGGCTTCCTCATGTCCATCAATATGACCGGCACCGGCCTGACCATCGAGAAGGTCGTCCAGGTGGCCCGCGGCCGGCTTTCCATCACCATCGATCCGGCCGCCAGGAAGCGCATCGAAAAGTGCCGGGCCCTGCTCGAGGACAAGATCAAGAAGAACGAGATCATGTACGGGGTCAACACCGGCATCGGCGAGCTGGCCAATGTCGTCTTGACCCAGGATCAGGTCGAAAAATACCAGCGTTACCTCATCTACAGCCACGCCGCGGGCTACGGGAAGCCGATGCCGGAAGACGTCGTCCGGGCGGCCATCTTGAGCAGGATCAACTGCCACTGCCACGGCCATTCCGGGCTCCGCCCTGTCGTCACCGAGACTCTGGCCGAGCTCCTCAACAAGGGTGTCACCCCGGTGATGTGCGAGAAGGGCTCGGTCGGCGCCTGCGGCGACCTTTCGCCCATGGCCCAGATGGCCCTTGTGCCCATGGGCGAGGGCGAGGCCTTCTACAAAGGCGAGCGCCTGCCCGGGGACGAGGCCCTCAAGCGGGCCGGCATCACCCCGCTCGTCCTCCACGCCCGCGACGGCCTGGCCATGATCAACGGCTCGAACGTCATCGCCGGCATGTCGGCCCTCATCATCCACGACGTCCATCGCTGGCTCAAGATGTCGGAGATCGCCGCGGCCATGACCCTCGAGGTCCTCAACGCCAACATGAAGGCCTACGACGAGCGCCTCCACAAGACCCGCGGCTACCCCGGCGCCCTCGAGTCGGCGGCCAACATCCGTCGCATCACCGAGGGCAGCGCGCTGCTGGAGCAGCCCGGCAAGAAGGTCCAGGACGCCTACAGCCTTCGCAGCACGCCCCAGGTCGTCGGCGCCGCCCGCGACGCCCTCAAGTGGGCCCGCTACATGATCGAGATCGAGCTCAACGGCGCGGCCGACAACCCCGTCTTCTTCCCGGACGAGGACCTGGTCCTGACCGGGGCCAACTTCCAGGGCGTGCCCATGGCCTTCCCCCTGGAGCTCCTCGGCACCGCCGTGACGACGATCGCCGTCCTGTCGGAGCGGCGCCACAACCGGCTCATGAACCCGCATCTCAGCGCCGGCCTGCCGGCCTTCCTGACCAAGGGCGCGGGCATGTTCTCCGGCCTGATGCTCACCCAGTACACGGCCGGGGCCCTCGTCTGCGAGAACCGCGTGCTGTCGCATCCGGCGGCCACGGGCTCGATCCCGGCCGCGGCCGACCAGGAGGACTTCGTCAGCATGGGCATGACCACGGCCCTCAAGACGCGCCAGATCCTCGACAACGCCCAGGCCGTCCTGGCCATCGAGCTCATGGCCGGGGCCCAGGCCGTCGATTTCCGCAAGCCGCACAAGCCCGGCAAGGGCATCCTGGCCGCCTACGAGGTCATCCGCAAGTACGTCGCTCCCCTCGAGGAGGACCGGCCCCTCTACAACGACATCAACAAGCTCAAGGACGTCGTCCAATCCGGCGAGATCCTCGAGGCCGTCGAAAAGGCCGTCGGGACCCTCGCGTAGGGACCGCGCCATGAGCCTGCGGATCGCCCTTGTCACCGGGGCCAGCCGCGGCATCGGCCGGGCCATCGCCCTGCGGCTCGCCGAGGATGTCTCCGGGGTGGCCGTCCACTACTTCAGCCGCCGCGACGAGGCCCAGGAGCTGGCCGCGGCGATCCGTGAAAAAGGCAAGCTCGCCGCCGTCTTTCGGGCCGACCTGACCAAGAAGGCCCAGGCCGCCGGCCTCGTCAAGAAGGTCGAGGAGCGGTTCGCCCGGGTCGACGTCCTGGTCAACAATGTCGGCCCGTTCCTGGTCAAGCCCTGGGACCAGCTCGAGGTCGCCGACTGGGAGAAGGTCCTGCGCGGCAACCTGCTCGGGGCCTACTTCTGCATGAAGGCCGTCCTCCCCGGCATGCGCAAAAGGAAGTGGGGGAGGATCGTCAACCTGGGCTTCAGCCGGGCCGAGCACCTCGGCGCCTTTCCCACGATCGCCCCGTACGCCGTGGCCAAGACCGGACTGCTCACGCTGACCCGGACGGCCGCGGCAGCCGAGGTTATGAACGGCATCACTTTCAACATGGTCTCGCCGGGGCTCATCCGTGGCGGGGCCCTGCCCCAGGCGCGCGACTTGGCTGAATCGACCCTCGGCAGCTTCGAGGATGTGGCCGAGGCCGTAGCCTATTGCGCTTCGGACGAAGCGGCCGCGGTCACCGGCTCCAACGTTATCGTCTCCGGAACCTGGAAGATGTGAGGAGGACACCATGTCATCGATCGCCATCTATCTCTGGATCGTCGGCATCATCGTTTTCATCTTCTTGCTCGGCATCCGCATCGTCCGGCCGACCCACCGCGGCTTGGTCGAGCGTCTGGGCAAGTACAACCGCTTTGCCATGCCCGGCTTCAATTGGGTCATCCCCGCGATCGAGCAGCTGCGCCAGATCAACATCACCGAGATGATGGTCGACGCCGCGCCGCAGGAGATCATCACCAACGACAACCTCAACGCCCGGGTCGACGCCCAGGTCTATTTCCGGGTCAAGGAGGACGAGCCGAGCGTCAAGGCCTCCCAGTACAACGTCAACAACTTCCAATGGCAGATCGTCAACCTGGCCCGGACGACCCTGCGCAACATCATCGGCACCCTGACCCTGAAATCGGCCAACAGCGAGCGGGGCAAGATCAACGAGGAGCTCCTCAAGACCCTGTCGACGGAGACGGCCCGCTGGGGCATCGATATCGTCCGGACCGAGCTCAAGGAGATCGACCCGCCCAAGGACGTCCAGGAGACGATGAACAAGGTCGTCAAGGCCGAGAACGAGAAGATCGCCGCGATCGACTTTGCCACGGCCCGGGAAACGGTCGCCGACGGCGAGCGGCGGGCCGAGATCAAAAAGGCCGAGGGCATCCGCCAGGCCAAGATCCTCGAGGCCCAGGGCGAGGCCGAGGCCATCCGCCTGGTCAACGAGGCGGCCGAAAAGTACTTCGTGGGCAACGCCCAGATCCTGCGGCGCCTTCAGGCCCTCGAGACGGCCCTGCAGGGGAACGCCAAGATCATCGTCCCCTCGGACAAGGACCTGGTCAACGTCATCGGCGATATGGCGGGGATCGTGCCGCTCAGGAAGCCGTAGGTCTCAGCTGTTGCCGGTGAGCTCGATCTTGACCGTCCTCGCCTTGCCTTCGCGTTGGATCGTCAGGGTCACCGAGTCGCCGATCTTGTAGCCGTCCAGGCCGTTGAAGAGATCGTCGTAGGACTTGATCTTCATGCCGTCGATCCCGGTGATGATGTCCCGCACGAGCAGCCGCCCAAAAGCGTCCCGCGTGAGCCCCCGCAGCCCGAGCTGGTAGGCCCGGCTGCCCTGGGCCACCTCGAGGATGACGGCGCCGGCGATGCCCGCCCTCTGGGACACCTCATCGCGGACGAAAGAGATGCCGCCGAGGTCGGGCCGGATGACCTTCCCGAACTGGATGATCTGGGGGACGATCTTGTGGATGGTGTCCACGGGCACGGCAAAGCCGACCCCGGTGGATGTCTCCGAGCCGAAGATCATCGTGTTCATGCCGATGAGCTCGCCGCTCGAGTTCAGCAGCGGCCCGCCCGAATTCCCCGGATTGATCGATGCGTCCGTCTGGATCATGTCCCGGATGGTGACGCCTCCGGCGCCCGGCATGCTCCGGCCCAGGGCGCTGACGATCCCGGTCGTGACGGTGTGGTCGAAGCCGAAGGGGTTGCCGATGGCCACGACCTTCTGCCCGACCTGGAGGTCCCGCGAGGTCCCGACGGCGATCGGCAGGACGCCGGGCACCTCCTCCTTGAGCTTGAGGACCGCGACATCGCGGCTGGGATCGCGTCCGACGAGGGCGGCCTCGACCTGCTTCTGGTTGGGGAAGCTGACCATGAACTTGTCGCCTTCGTTGATGACGTGGAAGTTGGTGACGATGTGGCCCTGGTCGTCCCAGACGAAGCCGGACCCGCTGCCGGCCGGCACCTCCTGCGTCGATGACGAAAAGAGCTCGCGGACATATTGGAGATTGGTGATGAAGACGACCGAGTTCCGGCATTTCCGGACGACCTCGATCGTGTTCTGCTCCTCGGCCGTCAGCCGCGAGTTCCCGCCCGCCGGGGCCTGCACGGCGGCCTGGCCGCCCGACGTACCCCCGCTGGCCGGCCCGCCCGCAGGCCCGGGCGCGCCGGTCGCCGGCTCCGACACGGCGGCGCTCTCCGCAGCCCGTCGGCTTCCGCGCGAGCCGGTGTCGGCGCAGGCGGCGAGCGCCAGGCCGAGGACGATCATGACGAGAACGATGACCCTCTGACGGTCTTTTCTCATCGGGACCTCCCTGATGACCCCATTATTAAGGCGCTTCATCTCTCACTTCTTGACGAAGGGCCTCGTCTCGAGAGGCTTGGCCGCATCGTCGAAGAACGTCCTCTGGAGCCCCGCCGTGACCGCGTCCTTCTTGACCGACCGGATCATCTCGACCAGGGCGGACGTCTCGGCGTCGAACAGGGCCCTGCCGAACGCGGCGTTCCCGGCGCTGCCGTCGCCCCGGTAATGGTTGGGCTGCCCGGCGTACCACCAGATCCCGGTGTAGGCGTTCTTCAATCCGGCCTGGCGCTTCTGGTCCGCGCCGCTCTCGTCCTTGGCCCGGTCGAGCTTGACGAGATCGGGGTGATGGACCAGCATGACCGACGTCTCCTCCTCGCCGGCGTGGCCGTCGACCGTCGTCTTGCGCATCTTGTCGAGCTTGGCCTGGGTCGCCTCGTCATAGGACGGCTCGAAGAGATACACGACGTAATCGCGCCGCGTCTCGAGCTGCGACTGGCAGAAGAAGTGCAGGAAGGCGTCGTTGCCGCCGTGCCCGTTGACGAGGATGATCTTCTTCAGGCCGTTGCGGGCCAGCTCGTCGCAGGTCCTCTGCAGGACGTCGAGCATCATCCGGCTGCCGTAGGCGATCGTGCCGGGCTGGTGCTCGGCCTCGAAGATCTGGCCCACGAAATAGGGCGGGAAGACGATCGTGTAGTCCGTCGCGGCGGCCTTCAGGGCGATCTCGCGGCAGTCGATGAGGTCCGTCCCCACCGGCAGGTGCGGCCCGTGCTTTTCGAGGATGCCGAGGGGCACGATGACCGTGCCGCCCGAACGGACGACGGCCCGGGCGAAGTCGGGCGCCGTGAGCTCTTCGTAACGGACCGACGGGGCCGGCGACGCGGCCGGTCCGGCCGCCTGGGGCAGGGCCGCCGCGAAGACCGGCGCCGCGATCACCAGCGCGGCCAGGAGCGAGCGGGACTTTTTCATCGTGGACCTCCTCGAAGAATAGCGTGTTCCCGAACTATAGCCAGCGGCCGATGGCCTGTCAACAGGAGGGCCCAAGGGCCCGGCCCCGTTTGGCGAAACCGGACCGACATGGTATATTTTTCCCGAAAGAGGCCGCCATGAACCTTCAACTGACCAAAGAACAGCTGACGTCCCTGGTCAAGCTCGTCTACCTCGGCAACCGCATGGCCAACGACTGGCGGACCGACGACGTCATCGAGGAATACGACGAGGTCGAGAGCCTGGCCCTCGAGGCCGCCCAGAAGGCCGGGCTCGGGGAGTATGTGGAATTCGACGAGGAGACCAAGAAGGCCGTCCCGTCGGGCGAGCTCGAGGAGAAGATGGCCGAGACCGTCGATTTCTACAACGACAACAACTTCTGGGACCAGCTCATCTACCGCATGGCCGACCGCGACTACGTCCGCAAGTTCGGCGACGAGGCCCTGGACGGGCTTTACACCGAGAAGGGCATGGAGCGCGAGCGGCCGCTCATCGAGAAATACGAGAAGGAATTCAACGAGAACGGACTCGACCGGGTCGAGATCCGCCGGGACAACTGAGCCTCAGATGACCGCGGGCGACATCATCCTCGGGCCGACGCTCCTCACCGAGCACGACATTTACCTCTTCAAGGAAGGCAATCATTTCAACCTCTTCGACAAGCTCGGGGCCCACCCCCTGACGGTCGAAGGGCGGACCGGCACCCTCTTCGCCGTCTGGGCCCCGAACGCCCAGGGCGTCTCCGTCGTCGGCGATTTCAACGAGTGGAACGCCGGCCGGCACAAGCTCGGACCGCGCTGGGACGGGTCGGGCCTCTGGGAAGGCTTTATCCCCGGCCTCGAGCCCGGGGCCATGTATAAATACCTCGTCACGTCCAAGGGCGGGCGCCGGACCGCGGAGAAGGGCGATCCCTACGCCTTCTTCTGGGAGGTCCCGCCGCGCTCGGCCTCGGTCGTCTGGAACCTCGACTACGAGTGGGGCGACGGCGAATGGATGGCCGGCCGGAAGGAGCGGTCGAGCTTCGCCGCCCCGATCTCGGTCTACGAGGTCCATCTCGGCTCATGGCGCCGGGTGCCGGAGGAGGGCAACCGCTTCCTGACCTACCGGGAGGCGGCCCCGCTCCTTGCCGCCTACGCCAAGGACATGGGCTTCACCCATGTCGAGCTCCTGCCGATCATGGAGCACCCGTTCTACGGGAGCTGGGGATATCAGACCCTGGGCTATTTCGCCCCGACCAGCCGCTACGGGACGCCCCAGGACTTCATGGCCCTCGTCGACCATCTCCATCAGAACGGCATCGGCGTTATCCTCGATTGGGTGCCCTCCCACTTCGCCACCGACGGCCACGGGCTGCATAAATTCGACGGGACGTCGCTCTACGAGCACAAGGACCCGCGCAAGGGCTTCCACCCCGACTGGAAGAGCTTCGTCTTCAACCATGGCCGCAACGAGGTCCGCGAGTTCCTGATCAGCTCGGCCCTCTTCTGGCTCGAGAAATACCATGCCGACGGCCTCCGGATCGACGCCGTGGCCTCGATGCTCTACCTCGACTACTCCCGCAAAGAGGGGGAGTGGGTCCCCAACGTACACGGCGGCCGCGAGAACCTCGAGGCCCTCGGCTTCATCCGGCGCTTCAACGAGGCCGTCTACGCCGCCCATCCCGACGTCCAGACGATCGCCGAGGAATCGACGGCCTGGCCGATGGTCACCCGGCCCGTCTACGCCGGCGGCCTGGGCTTCGGCATGAAGTGGAAGATGGGCTGGATGAACGACACCCTCGAATACTTCGGCAAGGACCCGATCTTCCGCAAATACTACCAGAAGGGCCTGACCTTCAGCATGTGGTACGCCTATTCCGAGAACTACCTCCTGCCGCTCTCCCACGACGAGGTCGTCCACGGCAAGGGCTCCCTCGTCGGGAAGATGCCGGGCGATGAGCACGCCCGCTACGCGAACCTGCGCTCGCTCTTCGGCTTCATGTTCTCCCACCCGGGCAAGAAGCTGCTGTTCATGGGCGGCGAGTTCGCCCAATGGCGCGAGTGGACCCACGACGAGAGCCTGGAGTGGAGCGCCCTTGAATACGAATCCCACCGGGGCGTCCAGCGCTGGGTCCGGGACCTCAACGCCGTCTACCGGCGCGAGCCGGCCCTCCACGAGCTCGACTTCGATCCGTCCGGTTTCGAGTGGGTCGATTTCAACGACGTGGACCAGAGCGTTGTCAGCTGCCTGCGCCGCGGCCGGTCGGCCGGCGACGTCATCCTCGTCGTCTGCAATTTCACCCCCATCGCGCGCCACGGCTATCGCGTCGGCGTGCCCTCGGGCGGCGTCTGGCAGGAGATCCTCAACAGCGACGCCCTCGAATACGGCGGAACGGGCCTCGGCAACGCCGGGTCGGCCGAAGCGGGCCCGGCGCCCGCCCACGGCCACCCCCAGTCGTTGAGCCTGACCCTGCCCCCGCTCGCCGTCCTGTTCTTCAAGAAGCCCGCGGCATGAACAAGCACATCTGCGTCCACGGCCACTTCTACCAGCCGCCCCGCGAGAACGCCTGGCTCGAGGAGATCGAGTTCCAGGAATCGGCCGCGCCCTACCACGACTGGAACGAGCGGGTCAGCGCCGAGAGCTACGCCCCGAACGCCGCTTCGCGGATCCTCGACCGCGAGGACCGGATCATCGACATCGTCAACAATTACGCCAGGATCAGCTTCGACGCCGGTCCGACCCTGCTCGACTGGATGGCCCGCTCCGCGCCGGACGTCTACAAGGCCATCCTCGAGGCCGACCGGGAAAGCCGCGGGCGCTTCCACGGGCACGGCGGGGCCATGGCCCAGGCCTACGGCCACCTCATCCTGCCGCTGGCCAACAGCCGCGATAAAAAGACCCAGATCCTGTGGGGCCTGAGGGATTTCGAGTCCCGCTACGGCCGCAGGGCCGAAGGACTATGGCTCCCCGAGACGGCCGTGGACCTGGAGAGCCTCGACCTGGCCGCGGAGAACGGGGTCGTTTTCGTCATCCTGTCGCCCTACCAGGCGGCCCGGCAGCGCAAGATCGGCGCCAAGGACTGGACCGACGCCTCCCGCGGGGCCATCGATCCCAGGCGGCCCTACCTCTGCCGTCTTCCCTCCGGGCGGACGATCGCCCTCTTCTTCTACGACGGCCCGGTCTCCCACGACATCGCCTTCGAGCGCCTCCTCCGGAACGGCGAGGACTTCGCCAACCGGCTGCTGGGCGCCTTCACGGCCGGCTCGACCGCGGACGAGCTCGTCCACGTCGCCACGGACGGCGAGACCTATGGCCACCACCACCGCTTCGGCGACATGGCCCTGGCCTACTGCCTCCGCCACATCGAGCAGAACGGGCTGGCGGAGATCACGGTCTACGCCGACTACCTCGAGCGCTTCCCGCCGGCGGACGAGGTGGAGATCGCCGAGAATACGGCCTGGAGCTGCGGCCACGGCGTCGAGCGCTGGCGCAGCGACTGTGGCGACAGCTCCGGTGCCCATCCGCGCTGGAACCAGAAGTGGCGGACGCCGCTGCGCGAGGCCATGGACTGGCTGCGGGACAAGGCTGCAGGCCCCTACGAGCAGGCCCTCCGGGCGTGGGGCGGCGATCCATGGCGGATCCGCGATGACTACATCTCGGTCCTCCTCGACCGCTCGCCGGAGAACGTCGAGCGCTTTCTCGGACGGAGCTTTCCCCGGCCGCTCCCGTCCCCCGACAAGACCAAGGCCCTCAAGTGGCTCGAGATCCAGCGGCACGCCATGCTCGTCTTCACGAGCGACGGCTGGTTCTTCGATGACATCTCCGGCGTCGAAACGGTCCAGATCATCCAGTACGCCGCGCGGGCCCTTCAGCTTCTCCGCGACGTCACCGGCGCCGACCTCGAGCCCGAGTTCACGTCCAAGCTGGCCGCGGCCAAGAGCAACGTCCGGGCTTACAAGGACGGCGCCCGGGTTTACGAGAACCTGGTCCGGCCCTCGATCATCGATTTTCCGCGGCTCGCGGCCCACTACGGGGTCTCGTCGCTCTTCGAAGAGTATGGCCAGGCCGTCAAGATCGCGCACTACGATGCGGCCGCGGAGTCCTGCGACCGCGAAACCCGCGACGGGCGCAGGCTGGCCCTCGGGCGCGTCAGACTCAAGTCGGAGATCACCTGGGAGGAGCGCACGATCGCCTACGCCGTGCTTCATCTTGGCGGCCAGGACCTGACGGCCGGGGTCCAGGAGGGCTTGAGCGACGAGACGTTCCGGGGCCTCTGCCGGGAGATCCGAGCGGCCTTCACGAAGGGCGACAGGCAGGCGGTCCTGGCCCTCATCGACGCGCACTTCGGGGACCACAGCTACTCCTTGTGGCACCTCTTCAAGGACGAGCGCCGCAAGGTCGTGGGCGCCATCCTCCAGGACAATATGAAGGCCCTCGACGGGGACTTCCGGCGCATTTTCGAAACCAACCGGCCGATCATGGAGGCCATGCTCAAGCTCCAGATCCCGCTGCCCGAAACGCTGCTCGGCCCCGCCGCCTTCGTCCTCAATGCCGATTTCCGGCGGCTCCTCGAGGCCCCGGAGACCGACCTCGAGCGCCTCGCCGCCCTCATCGAAGAATACCGGAAATGGTCCCTGGAACCCGGGAAGGCCGGCCTCGGTTTTGAGGCCGGGCGGAAGATCGAGGCCCTGATGGGCCGCTGGGCCGAGAACCCCCGCGATCCGGCCGCCCTGGGATCGGCCGAACGGCTTCTCGCGGCCCTGAAGCCCCTCGAGCTCGACATCGATCTGTGGAAAAGCCAGAACCTCTACGTCTCGCGAGGGCGGGAGGCCTATGCCGGCATGAAGGACCGCGCCGGCAGGGGGGACGGAGCCGCCAGGGCCTGGATCGAGGCCTTTGAGGCCGCGGGCCGGGTCCTGCGCGTCAGCCCCGTGGTTTTCGGGCGGGCCTGAATCGCGTCTCGTCTTGACCGGCCCGGCCGAAGGTGCTTAAATCAGAAAATCCCATCGAGGGAGGTTCCCCCATGAAACGTTCGACTCTTGCGGCGTCTCTCGCTGCCGTCCTGCTCCTGGGTTTCGCCCTGAGCTTCGCCCAGGCGCCCGAGCTCAAGACGATCAAGCTTAACGAACCGAACAAGACCCGGGGCCTGCCGGTCATGCAGGCCTTCGCCCTGCGGGC
>CAZIQR010000004.1:3308-5980 GCA_964541055.1 uncultured Eubacteriales bacterium | reverse complement strand
ACGAACCGAACAAGACCCGGGGCCTGCCGGTCATGCAGGCCTTCGCCCTGCGGGCCTCGGTCCGGGAGTGGTCCGACAAGGACCTCAGCCTCCAGGACCTCTCGGACCTCCTTTGGGCGGCGAACGGCGTCAACCGTCCCGACGGCCGGAGGACCGCGCCCTCGGCCATGAACGCCCAGGACGTCGACATCTACGTTTTTCTGAAGGACGGCGGCTATAAATACGACGCCGCCTCGCATTCGCTGCTGCCCATCGTCGCCGGCGACTACCGGCTGGCCGTCACCCCGCCCCGCGGCGGACCCGGCGCCAAGCCCCCGGCCAAGCCCGGCGAGAAGCCCGAGGCCAAGCCCGAGATGCCGCCTCCGGCCGCCAAGCCCGAAGTCAAGCCCGGCCCGCCTCCGACGCCGGCTCCCGTCCTGCTCATCCTCGTCACGGACACCGGCAAGTTCCGGATGGGGGAGCCCGACATGAAGTTCCGGTTCGGCGCGCTGGACGTGGGCATCGTTTCGGAGAACATCGGCGTCTTCTGCGCCGGGACGGGTCTCGCGACGCGGCCCCGGGCGGGCATGGACACGGCCAAGATCAAGGAGCTGCTCAAGCTGACCGAGACGCAGGTCCCGCTGCTGAACCATCCGGTCGGCTACCCGAAATAGGGACCGGCGGGGGAGATCAGCGCGGCATCCGGGCCGGTCCCGCCGCGAGGGCGCGCCGGATCGTCTTCGCCATCTCCCGGACCGAGTAGGGCTTCATCAGGAACTCGCGGACGCCCAGGGCCCTGGCCCCGGCCGCGTCGACCGTCTCGCTGAAACCGGTGCAGAGGATGATGGGCAGGTCCGGGCGGAGCGCCAGGGCCTCTTCCGAGAGCCTCATCCCGGTCAGATGGGGCATGGTCTGGTCCGTGATCAAGAGGTCGAAGAACGGAGGATCCTCCCGGAGCCGGCGCAGCGCCTCCACACCGTCGCTCAGCGAGGTGACCTGGTAGCCGAGCCGGGTCAGCGCGCCCTGAAGGCTGCGGGCCTGGACCTCCTCGTCGTCGACGAGCAGGATCCGCTCTGCGCCGCCGGGCGCCCCTTCGGGCGCGGCTTGAGGGTCCGTTCCTTCGACGGCCACTCGCGGCAGATAGATCGCGAACGCCGATCCCCCGTCGATCTCGCTCATGAGCGAGATGGCCCCGCCGTAGTCCCGGACGATCCCGGCCACGACCGAGAGGCCCATGCCCGAGCCTTCGCCGGCCTTCTTCGTCGTGAAGAACGGGTCGAAGGCCCGCTCCTGGACCTGCGGCGACATGCCGGTCCCCGTATCGGACACCGTCAGGCGCAGGTACGGGCCGGGCTTGAGGGCCGGCACCTGGGCCGCCAGGCGCCCGTCGACGTCGATCTCGGCCAGGCCGACCAAGAGGAGGCCGCCCCGTTCCCGCATGGCGTAAGCGGCGTTGTTGCAGAGGTTCATGACGATTTGATGGATCTGGGCCGGATCGCCCAGGATGAAGTCCGTCTCGTCGCAGATTTCGGATCGGATCTCGATCGTGCTCGGGAGCGAGACGCGCAGGAACTTGACGGCTTCCGCGACGACCGGTTCCACTTTGAACGGTTTCCGCTCCCGTTCTTTCTGGCGGCTGAAGGCGATGATCTGCTTGACCAGGTCGCGGCCGCGCTCGGCGGCCTTGAGCGTGACCTCGAGGTGGCGGCGGTGGTCCGGATCGAGCGAGGGCTCGAGAAGGAGGAACTCGGTGCTGATGAAGATGGGATTGAGGATATTGTTGAAATCGTGAGCGATGCCGCCGGCGAGCGTGCCGAGGGCCTCGAGCTTCTGGACCTGCCGGAGATGCTGCTGCAGCCGGACCTCGCGGGTGACGTCGCGCTCGACCGCGAGATAGCTGATGAGCCGCCCGGCGTCGTCGTGGATGGGCGAGAGAGTGATCTCGAGCTCCAGGGCCTCTCCGCCGTTCTCGCCCCGGCTGACGCAGCCGCGCCAGGTCTCGTTCCGGTCGATCGAGACCTTCATGTCCGTCCAGGGGTCCTGGCCCTGGGAAGGACGGGGGAGGAGTTGGCGGTAGCTCATGGATTGGAGCTCCGCGCGGCCCCGCCGGCTCAGCCTCAGGAAGGCCGCGTTGACGTCGTGGATGCGGCCCTCGGCGTCCATGATGACGACGCCTTCGTCGGCCTGCTCGACGGCCGCGACCAGGCGGGCCCTCTGGTCGGCCGCGGCCTTGAGCCGTTCGTTGGCGGCGGCCAGCTCGGCGGTGCGCTCGTGGACCCGCGTCTCGAGCTCCCCCATCAGATATTGGAGCTCGAGGCTGCGGTCGCGCAGGGCCCCCTCCATACGTCGGCGTTCGGTGACGTCCCGGCTGAAGCAGGCGATGCTTGCCACCCGGCCGCTCTCGTCGAGCACAGGGTAGAAGCTGTGCTCGAAGTTCATGCCGGCCCGCGTGTCTTCGAATTCGACGGGACGCCGCGTGTCTGCGACCTCGCGGAGCTTGGCCAGCCGGAAGGCGGCGACGTCCGGAGGCACGAACTCGGCGAAATTCCGGCCGATGACCTGCTCGGCCGTCAGGCCGAAGCGGTCGACGGCGACCTTGTTGCCCATCAGGATGACGCCATCCGGCGTGAACTGCCAAATGGACTCCTTGGCCGCGTTCAAGATGCCGCGGAGCTCCGCCTCGCTCATGCGGA
>CAZIQR010000004.1:0-3208 GCA_964541055.1 uncultured Eubacteriales bacterium | reverse complement strand
ATGGACTCCTTGGCCGCGTTCAAGATGCCGCGGAGCTCCGCCTCGCTCATGCGGATCGTGTCCGCTTGGGCCCGGAGCTGCTGCTCGCGGATCTGGAGCTCTTCGCCGGCCCGGTGGCGCTCCGTGATGTCCCGATAGATGAGGACATACCCGGCGCGGCGGCCGTCCTTGTCCGCGATCTCGGTCGAATTCACCTCGACGATGACTTCCTTTCCGCTTTTATGCCTCGCGCGAACGACGGCGACGGCCGTGCCTTCGCGATCGAGGTCGGCGAAGATCTTTTCGCGCTCGCCGGATCTATAGGCGGGTCTCAGGAGCTCGAATGGGGTTTGGCCGGAGGCCTCGGCGGCCGTGAAACCGAACATCCGCTCGGCCCCGGGGCTCCAATACGTGACCCGGGTCTCCGCATCGGCGCCGACGACACCGTCGTTGACGTGGCTGAGGAGCGTTGCGAAATAGGCCTGATCGGGCGGGGATTGGGGCCGGGAGGCCCGTTTCTTTGGCTGAGCCTTGCCGGGGGTCCGGCTCATATCACCCTCCGTAACGGTCCGCGTAATCCGGACCGGCCATGAACGGGACCTATTCTAGGCGTTCAGACGGGAATCGGCAACAAGTATCGGGCCAGCGATCCGGCCCGAACGACTGATTCCCACGGGTGAGAAGCCTGGAGGATCGAACGCGTCCTTATGCGACGGAAGGAGACTTGACCGACGACCCTCCTAAAGTTATACTATAGAGTAACTATTTGGGGAGGATAGACATGCGCTATGCCGGGGTCAAGGAGCTCAAACAGAAGACGATGGACCTTCTCAAGGAATCCGAGAAGGGCGACATCATCATCACGGCCTACGGCAAGCCGGCGGCCGTCCTTCATCACGTCACCGACGAGGACCTCGCGGACTATCTCGTCGAGAATGACCCGGAGTTCCGGTCGAGGATCGAAGAGGCCTATGCGGAATACCTCGCGGTCGGCGGCATCGAAGCCGGCGATCTTATAAAGAAACTCGAGAAACGGCATGCGCGAAAGGCGGCTTAAGGTCGTCTTCAGCCCGGCCGCGGTCCGGGATGTCGAGGGCATCGATGACGCGGACGCCATCCCGCTCGTCAGGGACATCCTGGCCTATCTCGAGACCCGTCCGATCCCGATCGGGAAGGCGCGGATCAAGAAGCTCTCCGGCTACGGACCGGCGCTCTACCGGCTGCGGAGCGGCGAATTCCGGGCCTATTACCGGATCCGTGGGGGAGAGGTCGTCATCCTGGCCGTCACCCGCCGCAAGGACAGCGACAAGCGCTTGAAGCGGATCTCTGAAAAGCGCCGCCGCTATCGCCGGAGCTGATATCGGCCGATTGCATTTGCGCCGCGCGGAGATTAGAATCGGGTTAAGACAATGGCCGTAGAGATCACGATCAGCTGGCCTCGACGAAGACCCTATCGATCGGTCCTGCAATTCCATATCTGGCTCATCGGAACGAAACCCGCCGTTTGGCGGAGGATCCAGGTCCCCGATTATTACACCTTCTACGATCTTCATGTCGCCATTCAGGACGCCATGGGCTGGTGGGATTGCCATCTGCATGATTTCGAGATCCGGCCGAAGAGCAGGGCCAATATGGGCGTCCGGATCGAAAGCCCCTTTGCTCTCGAAGAAATCGAAGATCCGGCGCCTATCTTGACGACCGAAGTCGCCGTCGCCGATTTCGTTCAAGAGCCCGGCGACCAGATGATCTATTCATATGACTATGGCGACGACTGGCAGCATGAGATCGTGTTCGAAGGAAGTTTTGCCCGAGAGAAGGGCACGAAATACCCGCTTTGTGTGGCGGGAGCGTTGGCCTGCCCTCACGAAGACTGCGGCGGGATCCCGGGCTACTACGATTGCATCAAGGCTCTGAAGAATAAGGACAACTCCGAAGGACTGCTGGATTGGCTGGGGCGTTGGCGGCCCGACCGCTTCGACCCCGCTAAGGTCAAGTTCTGGAGCCCGTTGCGGAGGTTGAGGATCGCGCTCGAAGATTGAGTGCGCGCCCTATTCAAAGCACCCGTTCGGGCTATGACTTGATTTGGCCTCCCCTTCTTGCTTAATCTGATGTCGACGGGAATCGAGCATGCCCCTTCGGCGGCAATGGGATGTTTACCAGGCCTTTTCAGCCATGGCCAAGGCTACCGGCGGCGTCATCTCGAGCTCGTCGAACTCCGCGGCCCTCATGGAAAAGGCCGCCGCGGCCTCGGACAACTATTACCTGCTCTACTATTCGCCGAAGGACAAGACGGCGGACGGCAAGTTCCGGCCGATCGAAGTGAAGGTCAAGAGCGGCTCCTACCGGGTCGAGCACGTCGCCGGCTATCTGGCCAAGTAGATCCTCCGAATATTTCGATCTTTTTCCCTTGACAAACACCCTTGGCGAGCTTATTTTATAAATGGTGAACAAAATGGTTAACACACTGAGACGGGAACTGACCCTGCGGCAGGCCAAGGTCCTCAAGGCCGTCGAGGACTTCATCCTCGGCCACGGCTACGCCCCGACCATCCGCCAGCTGGGCGCGGCCCTCAAGATCCCCAGCCCCTCGGCCGTGCTCAAGCACCTCCAGAGCCTGGAGCGCAAGGGCTACATCAGCCGGACCGACGGCGAGATCCGCGTCGCGGGTCTTCCGGCCCTCGTCGAGAGCCAGGTCCGGGTGCCGGTCGCCGGGCTCGTCCCGGCCGGCGGGCCGCGCGAGTCGTTCGACACGACCGGCGAGGCCATGGACGTCCCGGGCTGGATGGTCGGCCGCCGCCGGGGCAACGTCTTCTGCATCCGGGTCGACGGCAAGAGCATGATCGACGCCTACATCGACGACGGCGACCACGTCCTGCTCGAGCGGACGAACCTGGCCAACTCGGGCGAGATGGTCGTGGCCATGCTCGACGACGGCTCGGTCACGCTCAAGCGGCTGAGACGGGACAACGGGCACGTCTTCCTCGTCCCGGAGAACCCGGCCTACCAGCCGATCGAGGCCCCTTCGGCCAAGATCCTGGGCCGGGTCATCGGCATCATGCGCAAGTACTGAACGGGGGCCAGTCCCCGATGCGCCGCTACATCGTTCACGTCGACATCGACGCCTTCTTCGCCTCGGTCGAGGTCCTGCTCGACCCGACGCTCAAGGGCAAGCCCGTCATCGTCGGCGGCCTGCCCCACGAGCGCGGCGTGGCCTCGACCTGCTCCTACG
>CAZIQR010000003.1:36674-44590 GCA_964541055.1 uncultured Eubacteriales bacterium | reverse complement strand
TTGTCGGCGGCGCGGTAGGCCTCGAGGAAGGCCTTCTCGCCGTCGAGCCCGGGCTTGCTCAGGCCGTGCTCGCAGCAGAGGACGCCCGTGTAGCCCTTGCCGTGGATATGCTTGAAGATGTTGCGGTAGTTCATCTCGCCCGTGCCCGGCTCCTTCCGGCCCGGCGAGTCGCCGATGTGGAAGGCGGCGAGCTCGTCCCAGCAGGCGTCGATATTGGGGATGATGTTGCCTTCCGTGATCTGCTGGTGGTACATGTCGTCGAGGATCTTGACGGAGGGGCTGGCGACAGCCTTGCAGATCTCGTAGGCCTGGGCCATCTTGGTCAGGAAGAGCCCGGGATGATCCTTGGGGTTGAGCGGCTCGAGGACGATGATGAGGCCCGCCGGCTCGCAGATCGCGGCCATCCGCTTCAGGTTCTCGACGACGTTGGCCGTCTGATAGCCCCAGTCGGCGCTGAGGTTGAAACGGCCCGGGACGGCCAGTGTCCACGGGACGCCGGCCCTCTTGCTCGTCTCGACCGCGGTCTTGAAGCGGCCGGCGAGCATCTCCCGGATGGCCTGGTCGTTGGTGACGAAGGACTCGACGCGGAAATCGGCATAGACGACGAAGGGGCCGATCGTCAAACCCAGGCGTTCGGAGGTTTTGGCCAGGGTTTCCTGCTCGGCTGCCGGACGGTCCATCAGGCCGTTGTCGAACCAGGCCCGGAACCCCTGGTCGGCCATGAACTTGAGCCGGTCGGCCGCGGTCTTTCCGGCATGGGCCTGGAACATCCCGAGGTCAGGGGCATACTTGAGCTTGAAGGCCCCGCCGGCGCTCGCGGCGGGCTTGGCTTGGGAAGCGCCGGCGAGCGGAGCGAGCGAGAGACCCGCCGCCCCCAGCGCCGCCGACTTGAGAAAATCTCTCCGTCCGTGCCTCATGATCGCCCTCCTCGACCCTGTTCTGGGGCGGAGACGAGACCTCGGGGATGGATCAAAGACCCGGCTCAGGACGGATCGCGGCGGATCAGGGATTCCCGGAGTGTGTTCGTCACGCCCACGACGGGCTGATTCTATTAAAAGGAGGGCCGCATTTCAACCGGGCCGGCCGCCAAGGGGTACGACACCGGCCTGATCAAGAAGACCCTGCAGCCGTCCTGAGCCGGAGACAGCCCATCCGCGGCGGACCGGCCCGCTCCAGCCTCTTTTTCTCTAAAGGCTACTAAATTAGTAGGAAATAGGACAGCTCCTGTCCACTCTATCGGACATCCCCTTGACGGCGGACCCTTTTTGATGCCTGTCGATCCGCGCCCGCGAGGCTGGCACGGCGGTTGCATTAGCAGCACCGGGCCCGCAGAAAGCGGGCCGATAGAACCGCCGGCCGGCCGGACGACGGGAAGGCCGGCGGGGAGAGGAAGGAGATCTCGATGAAACCCCTCCGAGTCGCTTTGACCGTGCTCGCCCTCGTGGCGGCCGCCGCCGTGTCCTACGCCCAGACGACCGATCACGGCATGGGCGCCTTTTCCAATGATTCCGGCCCCATCCTCATGGCCGTGGATTCTCAACTCGCCGGCCGGGCCCTCGACAGCCCCTATGCGATGTTCGTCCTCTTCATGGGCGTCAAGGACAAGTCCGGGTCCATCAACGTCGCCTCCAAGGACGTGGTCATGGTCTACAAGGGCCAGGAATACCACATGCCCTCGCTGGTCGAGCTGAGGGACCAATACAGCGGCGAGCTTCGCGACCTTAGCCTCTACCGCCGCCTCGGCAAGGAAGGCCTGATCGCGTCCTGGGTCCGGTTCTACGATTTCCCCGAGCGGGCCAACTTCTTCCCGCCCCTGACGCTCAGCGCCCCGCTGCCCATCGACGAAGGCCACATGTCCGCCTGGTACGGCTTCATGACGCCGCTCTACTTCAAGAACCCCGGTTTCGCCAAAGGCGACCGGCTGACGATCAAGGTCCGCGACGCCAAGAACCCGTCCGTCACGGGAGAGTGCGAGATCGTGCTGTAGGGGCCGCCAGAGGCTGTCTCAAGGCCTCGACGAGCTCGGCGGCCGTGAGGATCGGCCGGAGACAGGCCCCTCCCGCACAGACGTGGGCGGCGGCGCTTCCGCCGCCCGCGTCCATGCCCTTCGTGAACGGCGCCAGCCGTTCGACCGCCTCAACCCGCTCGGGCCGGTCGGCCGGCTTGAACAGGCTTCCCGTGTCCCACGCGCACACGCCCCGGAGGGCTGCCAGCATCTCGCGCGTCTCGGGCGCGTCCGATCGTCCGACGACCACGACCTCCCGCGTCGGGCCGATCGCGTAATCCCACCCGCAAAGGAACTCGGTGTGGAACCGAGGCTGCCCCGTGACCTCCGGCGCGAAGGCCGAAGCGAGCTGCGAGGCCCGCTCGTCGAGGTCCGGCCGCCCCGTCAGCCGGGCCAGGCGGAGGAGGTCCATGAACATGACCGAGTTGCCGGATGGGAGGGCCCCGTCATAGATGTCCTTGATCCCGGGGCCGGCTTCGGCCTCGGCGCTGAAGAAGAAGCCGCCTTCGGCCGCGTCCCAAAAAAGATCGACGGCCCGGTCGACGAGCTCGATCGCGCTCGCGAGGTGGCGGGGATCGTAGCCGGCTTCGTAGAGGGCCACCAGCCCCTTGGCCATGAACGCGTGGTCGGCGAGGAAGGCCGGAACGCGGGACTCGCCTTCGGAATGGACATGCCGGAGGCGCCCCCCGGCGTCGCGCATCCGGTCGAGGACGAACGCCGCTGCCGCCGTCGCCGCCCGCAGATACCGGTCTTCACCGGTCACCCGATAGACCGCGGCCAGCGCGGCGATCATGAGGCCGTTCCAGTCGGCCAGGATCTTCGTGTCTTTGAATGGCCGCGGCCGTTTCTCGCGGGTTTGGAACAGGCGGCGGCGGATCGAGCCCACCCGGGCCTCCGTCAAGGGGTCGCCGGCCGGGCCCGAATGCGGCGCCGGCCATTCAGGCGAACGGATCTCGCGGAGGACATAACGATCCCCGCCGAGGCCATCGGCGCCGCCGACCCCGAAGAACCGGACCGCGGCCTCCGCGTCCTCGGCCCCTAGGGCCTCTTCGAGCTCGGACCTCGTCCAGAGGTAGAACCGGCCCTCGTCGCCATCGCTATCGGCGTCCTCGGCCGTAGTGAAGCCGCCCTCGGGCGCGGTGAGCTCCCGGAGCACATAATCGGCGGTCTCGGCGGCCGTGCGCTGGAACTCGTTCCGTCCCGTGGCCGTGAAGGCCTGGGCGTAGACCTCGGCAAGAAGGGCCTGGTCATAGAGCATCTTCTCGAAATGAGGGACGAGCCACTCCCGGTCGGTCGCATAGCGGTGGAAGCCGGAGCCGAGCTGGTCATAGATCCCGCCGGCGCGCATCGCCTTGAGCGTCTTGCCGGCCATGCCCAAGGCTTCGCCGTTCCCCGTCCGTTGCCAGTATCTCAGGAGGAAGGCGATGTGATGCGCCACCGGGAACTTGGGGGCCGTCCCGAACCCGCCGCGCGTCCGGTCGAAATCCGCCGCCAATTCCCGAAAGGCCTCGTCGAGGGTGGCCGGGGACAACGCATCGCCGCGCCGGCCCTTCAGCCGGACCGGGCCCCGCTCCGCGGCGGCGGCGATCTCGAGCGCCGAGCGGAGGATCTCCGGCCGCTTTGTCCGCCAGGCCTCGCCGACGAGCGTCAGGAGCTCGAGCAGCCCCGGGCGACCGAAGCGGCGAGAGAGCGGGTAGTACGTGCCGGCGAAGAACGGGCGGCGGTCCGACGTCATCATGATCGTCAAGGGCCAGCCGCCCGAGCCGGTGAGCGATTGGCAGACGGCCATATAATGCTGATCGAGGTCCGGCCGCTCCTCACGGTCCACCTTGATCGCGACAAAACCCTCGTTGAGGAGGCGGGCCGCCTCGTCGTCGGCGAAGGATTCCCGTCCCATGACATGGCACCAGTGGCAGGTCGAATACCCGATGGAGAGGAAGATGGGCTTGTCCTCGCGCCGGGCCCGCTCGAAAGCCTCGTCGCCCCACGGATACCAATCGACCGGATCGTGGGCATGCTGGCGGAGATAGGGGCTTTTCTCGCGGGCCAGGCGATTGACGCGGCCCGCCCCCTCCGCGGCGCGCGACGGCGCTCTTCCGTTCGATCCGTTCATATGGTTTTGCCGGACCAGGGGCCCTCGCCCCGCAGCCGCCCCTCCTATGTTAGCACACCGGCCCGAGCTCGGCTCCCGGCCGGCTCACTTTTTGCCGCCGAGGACCGCGTCGATGAACTCGAAGGTGCGCTCGTAAGCGGTCATCCGGTGGGCGTGGAAGAGGAACTCGTGGGGTTCGTCGGGCTCGATCAAGAGCTCGATCCGGACGTCGCCCTTGGCCCGGAGCCTCTGGACGAGGTCCGTCGTCTGCTGGAAGGCGACGTTCCGGTCGTCGTCGCCGTGGATGAACAGGACCGGCGAGGTCCACTTCGCCACCGAGGCGACCGGGGACGATTCCCGGGCCAGCTTGCGCCGGGCCTCGTCGAGGCGCCCCCAGCGCATCTGTGACCAATCGTGAACGCCGGCCATGTCCACGCCGACCTTGAAGATGTCTGAGTTGCGGGCCAGCGATAGGGCGGTCAGAAGGCCGCCGTAGGACAGGCCCCAGGCGCCAACCCGCTCGGGATCGACCTCGGGGCGCTTGCGGAGGTAACCGACGCCGGCCAGGACATCCTGGTACTCCGCCGCGCCCTCCATGCCGCAGTTCGGGGCCTCGCGGAACGGGCGGCCGTAGCCGATGCCCGAGCGGTAATTGATAGAGATGACGATATAGCCATGGCCGGCGAAGAACTGGTTGATCCCGTAGGCCTCTGAATAGAACTCCATATAATGCCAGCCGAGGAGCATCTGCCGGATGGGTCCGCCGTGGGTGAAGACGACGGCCGGCCGACGATCGCCGGCCTTAGCGCCCTTGGGCAGGAACAGCTGGCAGGGGATGTCCAGGCCGTCCGCGGACTTGACGACGACGAGCTCCGGCTTGACCAGTCGGTCGATCGGGAATTCCGCGGGAAGATCCCGGGGCGCGACGACGTCGACCTTCTCGCCGGAGGCTTGGACCGTCGCCACGGACGTCGGCCGGACGGCGGTGGCGTGGAGAAAGGCGGCGCCCCGGCCCGAGGCCAAGGCGACGGGCTGGGTCCCGATGGCCTCCTGGGAGGTGAGCGGCACGGCCTTTCCGCCGGCCGTCGGGACCTTCCAGATGCGCCGTCCGTGGAGGTCCCCCATGTTGGCGGAATAGTAGAGGGTCGTTCCGTCGGCCGAGAGGCCGAGATGCTCGACGAAGCCGTCTCCGGGGGTCAGGTCCTCGGGCGCTCCGCCGGCGAGGGACAGGGCGAAGACGTGGTTCCATTCCTCTCGCTCGGCCGTGAAGAGGATCCGGCCGTTCGCGGCCAGCTCGAAGTCCCGGAAGGAATAATAGCCGGGTGCGCCCTTGGGCGTCCGCCATAGCTCGCGGGCCACGCCCGTCGCCGCGTCCGCGACCCAGATCGCGAGATCGGCCGGGCCGCGGGACCGGAATTCGGCCGCGGGCTCGGCGTCGAACGTCAGGCCGGCCCGGCGGACAAAGGCGATGGCCTTGCCGTCAGCCGACCAGCGCGGCTCGCTGTCGCGATCGACGCTCGGGGAGATCCAGGCGAGCTTGCGTCGGGCCAGGTCGAAGACGCCGATCAAGCTGTGATCGCCCCTCTCGCTGACGAACGCGATGCGGCTCCCGTCGGGAGAGATCCGGGGCGAGCCGTTGCGGCCAGCGGCCCGGAAGAGCCGTTCCGGCTCCGGCGCTCCCCCCTGGTCGGAGCGCGGCTCGAGCGGCACGCGGTCGATCGCGCCGTCCTTAACGAGGAGCGCGGACAAACCGTCCGGGGCAAGGACCGGATCGCTCCCGGCCGCCACCCGCCAGGGCCTGCCGCCGGCGGTGCGGACGGCCCAGACGGCCTGTTCCCGGCCGTCCGCATCGCTGTCGGGATTCGTCACCCAGCCTTCGGCGTTGGGCCGGCCGCCCTTGACGAAGACCGCTGTCTCGCCGTCGTCGGTGAGCCGGACCCCGCCGAGCTCGAAGACTTCGTCTTGGGCGAAACCGGTCAGGTTGACCGGCTTGAAGTCCGGGCCGGCCGCGGTCCAGACGTTCCGGGCGCCGCGGTCGTTCATGATCCAGGCGATGCGGTCGACCCGCTTGGCGGCGACGAGGCCGGAAGGATACGGCGGCGAAAGGACGTCGGCGAGGGTGAAGGGCTTGGCCGCTGGGCCGCCCTGGACTGCGGTCGCGCCGAGCGCCGCGATGACCACGATCGCGAGAGCGAAGATCCGGGTTTTCATCGTCCCTCCCTGCGGCCGGGCTTAGCGGGCCGGAACAAGAACGACCTTCTCCAGGTTCATGGCGTGGTTGTTGGTGATCGAGGTGATCTTGACCCGGAGCGTGTGGGCCCCGGCCGGGAGCGTCAGCCGGCCGGCGGTGAACATGGCCGGGACGTAGACACTGGGCGAGGATCCGGTCTGGGCGGCGATCTTCTGGCCGTCAACCTCGACCTCGTAGCCGGCCTGGCCGCCCCACATGCTGGCGTAGGAGGCTCGCACCTCGTAGGCCCCCGGCTGGTCGGTCGTGAAGGACCATTCGGGATAGTCGTTGACGTTCTGCCAGTTGGCGAGCATGGTCGTCCGGTAGAAATAGTCGAGATAGGCGCGCTGGCCCATCTCCGACCGGATCTCGGCGAGATAGACCGGAAGGTCGACGCGGCCGTCCGCGGCCGGAACGATCGGCGTGGGCTCGACGACGGGCTGACCCTGGAGCTCGACGACCACGACCGTCGCGGCCGGATCGCGCTCCCGCTCCGGAAGGGTCACGAGGACGTCCTTCCCGGCGCGCCGGACGCTCAGGGGGCGCCCCGGCCCGGTCAGGAGATAGGCTTTTTTCACTTCGGTCTTGAGTCCCGGCAGGCGGATCGTCTTGTCCGCCGGCCAGCCCATGACGTGGACGTAGAGCGTTTGACCCTTCACCGTGCACCGGCCGAAGAAGGGCAGGCGCTCGAAGGGGCTGGCCGTCGTGCCGTAGATGGCCTCGCCGTTCGTCTTGAGCCAGGCGCCGATCTCCCGCAGGCGGGCCTGGAAATCGGCCTGGATGCGGCCGTCGGGCTGGGGCCCGATGTTGAGGAGGAGGTTCCCGCCCTTGCTCGCGATCTCGATGAGCTGGCGGATGAGCTGGGGCGCGCTGTGGAACTCGGTTTCATAGCGGTTGTAGCCCCAGCCGTTCCAGTTCATCGTATAGCAGGCCTCCCAGAGCCGGGGCGTTCCGTCCGGGTTGCGGATGCCGGTCGCCGGGACATAGTTCTCCGGCGTGCCGAAATCGCCGTAGCCGGGCTCGCGCTTGAAGAGCCGGTCGTTGATGAGGAGCGACGGCTTCATCTCGAGCAGCATCTTGCCGATGGCGAAGGCCCGCTGCTCGGCATTCGAGTGCTCCCATTCGCCGTCGAACCAGAGGACGGCCGGGTCGTACTTGGTCACGAGCTCCTTGAGCTGGTTCGTGGCGAAGTCCATGTAGCGGCCGAAGTCGGCGCCCTTCGTCGTCCGGTCCTTCTCCCAATCGCGCCGCGGCAGGTAGTCGGGGTGGTGCCAGTCCATAATGGAATAGTAGAAGCCGAGCGGGATCCCCGCCTTCTTCATCGAGACGGAAAGCGGGCCGAGGATGTCCTTGCCGTATTTAGCGTGCATGACGTCGTAGTCGGTGTAGGCGCTGTCGAAGATGGCGAAGCCGTCATGGTGCTTCGAGGTGATGACGACGTAACGGACGCCGGCGTCCTTGGCCAGGGCGGCCCATTCGTCCGGGTTGAAATTCACCGGGTTGAAGTTGTCCGCGTAGTACTGATAGTCCCTGAGCGGGATCTGGAGGATCTGGCGGGCCCACTCCTCGCGGCCGATCATGGAATAGAC
>CAZIQR010000003.1:0-36574 GCA_964541055.1 uncultured Eubacteriales bacterium | reverse complement strand
GCGGGATCTGGAGGATCTGGCGGGCCCACTCCTCGCGGCCGATCATGGAATAGACACCCCAATGGATGAACAGGCCGAACTTGGCCTCGCGGAACCACTGCAGGCGGTCGGGGGCTTTGGCCGGGGACTGGGCCTGGGCGGGCGCGGCGCTGGCGGCCAGGCCGATGATGATTAGAGCGACGGCAAGGGCGGCGATGGTGCGGATTCTCATGGCTGGACCTCTCTTCGACGGATGGCCCCAAGGTTATCCCCGCCTCCTGCCCCTGTCAACGGGAAGGGGTCAAACCTCCGGCGGGGAGCGGACTCCGGGAAGCGGACCTGCGGACGTTCGGCGGAGCGACTCGGAGCCGACGTCTGCGAAATATCTGCATGAGAGCCTTAATGATCTCCCGCCTTGAGCTTGATCCCGCCTTCCTTTAGTGTATAGGCGAACATAGGAGGCCCCCATGACGCCACGCCGCGCCGCCTTTGCCGCCCTGATCGTCGCCGGCCTCTTGGCCCTCCTCGCCGGCCCCGGGATCGCCGGGGAAGAGCGGCCCGGGCACGAGTTCGTCCTTGTTTGCCGCGACGGGGGAGCCGGCGGCTACGAGGCCTTTCCCGACGTCTGCCGCCTCGCCGACGGACGCCTGATGGCCGTGTTCTATGCCTCCTACGATCACGTCGGCCTGCCAACCGCCCAATGGCCCCGCGGCGGCCGCATCGACTATGCCTTCTCTTCCGACATGGGCCGGACCTGGACGAAGCCGGGCGTCCTCTACGACGGTCCCGACGACGACCGCGATCCTTCGATCGTCCAGCTCCCGACGGGGCGGCTCCTGTGCAACTTCTTCTCGCTCCGGCGCAAGTCCGGCGAGACCGCGGGGGCGGCCGAATGGGACGGGCTCGGCACGTGGCTCGTCGAGTCGAACGACCTCGGCCGCACCTGGTCGAAGCCACGCCTCGTCTCGGCCGATTATTGCTGCAGCTCTCCGATCCGCGTCCTTCCGGACGGCCGGCTCATGCTCGGGCTCTACCGCGAGGACGGCGGCAAGGCCTGGGGCGCCGTTACGGCGAGCGCCGATGACGGCCGGACCTGGGGGCCTGTCGTCGATATCCCCAACGGCGGCTGGAAGCTCGACGCTGAAACGGACGTCGTCTCCCTCAAGGATGGACGCCTTCTCGCCGTCGAGCGCGAGCCGGCGACCTCGATGTGCGCCTCGGCCTCCTCGGACGGCGGCCGGACCTGGAGCGTCTCGCAGCCCCTCGGCTTCCCGGGGCATTGCCCTTACCTGCTGCGAACCTCGGCCGGCATCCTCGTCCTGGCCCACCGCCTGCCCGGCACCTCGCTCCATTACTCCTTCGACGACGGGCGGACCTGGAGCGAGAACGTCGCCGTCGATGAGCGCATCGGCGCCTATCCGTCCATGGTCGAGCGCAGCGACGGCACGGTCCTCATCCTCTATTATGAGGAAGGCGCGGGCTCGAACATCCGGGCCCGCCGCTTCCGCGTCGGCCCCGGCGGGCTCGAGTGGCTGGCCTTTGACGACGGCTCGGCCTATCGCCGCGACGACCCTCCCGCGGAGAGCGGCGCCCCCGCGGTCCGCGTCTTCCAGGACGGGAATGCCTGGCGTGTCGTCGGGGCGAACAACGCCGTCCGCCTGGATCTCGAGACGCTCCGGCTGGCCGTCACCACGCCGGCAGGGAGATGGGCCATGCGCCCGTCATTCGACGGCGACCTCACCCTCGGCGACGCGAACGGACAGGCCCTCGGCGCCTTCCGGCTTTCATCGGCCGTCCACAAGAGCGTCGCGCCGTATCTGGCCGGCCGGCAAAAGGGGATCCGAGTCACCCTCTCGGGCTTTCCTTCGGCCGGCGGCGCCGAGCTCGACGCCGCCCTCGATCTTTTCATCGGCCTCGAGGACGGCGAGGGCGACGTCGTCTGCCGCGTCCTGGCCGCCGACGGCGCGGTCCGCGTCCGCGAGCTCCTCTGGCCGGCCTCCTTCGAAGCCGACGCGTTCAAAGCGGCGGTCGTGCCCTTCATGCAGGGGATGCTCCTCCCCAAGGACTGGCCCCGGCCGGTGCGTCTCTACGACACGATGACCTACGGCCGGCTCTACATGCCCTGGTGGGGGTTCACGAGGTCCTCCGGTTCCGCCCTCGTTCTGCTCGAGACCCCGGATGACGCCGGCTGCCGCTTCGACCATCCCGCCGGCGGCCCGACCTCGATCGACGTCCGCTGGGTCCATTCGCTCGGCCGCTGGGCCTATCCCCGCGTCGTCCGCTTCGCCTTTCTCGATGGGGGCGGCTACGTGGACCTGGCCAAGCGCTATCGCCGCTTCGTCGTCGAGTCCGGCCGCTTCGTCTCTCTCCGCGAGAAGATCGCCCGCAATCCGCTCGTGGCGAAGCTCATCGGCGCGCCCGTCATCCACACCTCGATCCTCTATCACATCCAGCCGGCCTCGAGCTATTACGACAAGAAGGACCCGGCCAAAAACCATCAGCTTGCGACCTTCGACCAGAGGGCCCGGGAGCTCGAGGCCCTCTCCGCCCGGGGCGTCCATCGGGCCTACATGCATCTTGACGGCTGGGGCCTGCGCGGCTACGACAACCTCCACCCCGACGTCCTGCCGCCCTGTCCCGAGGCCGGCGGCTGGGACGGGATGAGGCGGCTCGCCGACGCCTGCGACACCCTCGGCGTCGTCTTCGCCGTCCACGACCAGTACCGGGATTACTATCTCGACGGCGCGACGTACAATCCCGGCAACGCCCAGGTCGCCGAAGGCGGCCGCCGGGAGTTCCATGCCACCTGGTATGGCGGCTGGCAGACCTATCTCTGCCCCTCGCTCGCCCCGGGGTTCGTGGCTCGGAACCACCGCGCCATCCTCGACCACGGCATCAAGCTGCGGGGCGCCTACCTCGACGTCTTCTCCGTCGTCCCGCCCGACGAGTGTTACAACCCCGCGCACCCCGTGACACGGAGCGAGTGCCTCGCATTCCGCGGCGCCTGCTTCGACTTCGTGCGGTCCTACGGCGGCGTCGTGAGCTCCGAGGAACCGGCCGACTGGGCCCTCCCCAAGCTCGATCTCGTCCATCACGGCCCGTTCGCGCTCGACCCCAATCCCGGCGGCGGGCCGGCCGTGGGCATCCCGATCCCGCTTTTCGACTTGGTCTATCACGGGGCGATCCTGCTGCCATGGGCGCTCGAGAAAGGGGCCTGGGGCATCCCCAAAGACGACCTGGGCTTTCTTCACGGACTGGGCCACGCCGGGTTGCCGTATCTTTCGATAACGCCAACGGAGGCCGAGCTTGGGCAGGTCCGGACGATGTGCGCCCTCAACGCCCGGGTCGGGCTCCTGGAGCTCGCCAACCACGAGTTCCTGGACGGCTCCTATCGCCGCCAGCGCTTCACCTACGCCGACGGAACACGGGTGACCATCGACCTCGAGGCGGGGACGTGGAAGGTCGATCCGGAGCTGAAGGTACCGGCAGAAATTCGATAAGACTTCAGAAGGGACCTGATTTACGCAAAACGGCAGGTCTTCCGTTTTGCGCAAACCCGGTCCCTTCGCTCCCCGCCGGGCCCGAAGGGGAAAAGCCCGTAGAACATCGGGGCGCAATAGCAGGCGTAATCCTCGCAATGAGAAAATCCGGCGTCCCGGATCGTCGCTCTAGTGAGGGCCGGGAAACCGGCCAAAGTCAACTCCATGACCCGCCAAGGCCTGTCACATTTCGCCGCGGCCGTCTTCGATCACGTCGAATCCGACCTGGCCCTCTTTCGCGCCTATGACGCCAAGGGCGAGCCCGTCTTCGAGTCCGTCCGGGGGCTCGATGACGGGGCCGGCGGGGTCCTGGCCGGTCGGGCCTTCGAGATCGGGCGTCCCGTCCTCGTCCGCGACCTTCGCCTCGACCCGCTTTTCGCCGATCTCGAGCTCGGCGGCGACGGACACGGCCCCCGGAGCGTCGTCGCCTATCCCTGGTCTTTCCGGGACCGTCCCTCGGGCCTCGTGCTCCTCGCCCGGAGCGGCGCAAGACGGCCCTTCGAGCCCGATCACCTCGAGTTCCTGACCCTGACCCTGGCCCCGGTCATCTATCTCCTCGGCAGGAACGGCGACCTCGGGCGCCCGCGGCCGCCCCGGCGCGGCGCGGAGAGCGGGGCGGACGGGACAGGGGCCTTTCTCGGCGAGGCGCCCTCCGTCCGCGCCGTGCGCTCCATGATCGAACGGGTCCGCGACACGGATGCCCCCGTCTTCATCTCCGGCGAGAGCGGCACGGGCAAGGAGCTGGCCGCCCGGACCATCCACGAGACCGGCCGCCGCCGGGGCGGGCCGTTCGTCGCCGTCAATTGCGCGGCCATCCCGGAGGCCCTGCTCGAGAGCGAGCTCTTCGGCCACGCCCGCGGCTCGTTCACCGGCGCCTTCCGCGACAAGTCCGGGCTCGTCGAGGAGGCGTCCGGGGGCACCTTCTTTCTGGACGAGATCGGCGACCTGCCGCTGGCCCTGCAGTCCAAGCTCCTCCGCGTCCTCGAAGAGCGGAAGATCCGGCGCGTGGGGGAGACCCGGCCGCGGCCGGTCGACGTCCGCTTCGTCAGCGCCACGAACAAGGACCTCGAGCGCGAGGTCGAGCGGGCCCGCTTCCGGCAGGACCTCTACTACCGGCTGAAGATCATCGCCATCGACCTGCCCCCGCTCCGCGAGAGGCCCGAGGACGCCGAGCTCCTTCTCGACCATTTCCTGGACGAATTCTCCCGCTCGATGGGGCGGCCGCGGCCGTTCGTCTCCCCCGTGGCGTTGGAGATGCTGCTCCGCTATCCCTGGCCCGGCAACGTCCGTGAGCTCCAGAACGAGGTCCAGCGCTGCCTCGTCATGGCCGGCGGCGGGCCGCTCATCCTCGAGGACCATCTCTCGCCCAAGATCAATCCGGCCGGGGAGACGTATTCGCAGGCGTCGCACAAGCTGGCCGCGGCCAAGGCCGATTTCGAGCGCCGCTTCCTTCGGGAGGCCCTCGCCCGCTGCCGCTATCACCGGACGCGGACGGCGGCCGAGGTCGGGCTGACGCGGCAGGGACTGTTCAAGCTGCTGAAAAAGCACGGCCTCGCGGAGAAGCCCAAGCCGGCCGCCGGGCCGTGAGGCCGGCCGGGCCCCGGGGCGTCAAGGAGGCGAAGACGGGACGAGCCCGGTCCTTTGCGGAGACTGGGGCCGTTATGCTACATTCGACGCATGGCCGAAACCAAGGACAATCCTCACGTCTTTTCGATCGTCTGTCCCTGCTGCAACGCCACCCTGTGGATCGACGGGGGGACCCGGGCCGTGCTCCGCTCCGAGAAGGCCAAGAAGGCCAAGGGCTCGCTTGACGAGATGCTCGTCCAGGAGCACAAGCGCCAGAGCGAATTCGACCGCAAGTTCGACGCCACGTTCGAGCTCCAAAAAGAGAAACACTCCAAGGCCGACGAGCTCTTCAAGAAGGCCCTGGAGAAAGCGGAAAAAGGCGAGGACGAAGAAGGCTCTTAGCTCCCGGCCTGCGTCTCGTCCTCCCGTTTGCGCGGGGCCATCGTCCAGCCCGTGAAACCGAAAAGGACGAGCACTCCGACCGAGAGATAGTTCATGAAAGCCCAGGGCAGATAGGAGAAGGTCGACACGCCCAGCGTCCCGGTGATGTAGACACCGGCCATGCTCCAGGGGATCAGGGGCACGATGATGCCGCCGCTCTCTTCGATCAGGCGCGACAGGTTCTTGGCGGCCAGGTTCTTCCTCCTGTAGACCGGCGCCAGCAGGTCGGCCGGCAGGATCATCGAGAGGTAGGAGCTGCCGGTGATCAGGGCCGAGAGGACGGCCGCGCCGACCGTCGTCAGCACCAGGCTCCAGACCCGGCGCGTGAAGCGCATGACCCTGTCGAGGACCGCAGCCAGACAGCCGGTCGTCTGCATGATGCCGCCGTAGGCGAAGGCGGTGAAGGCGATGAGCTGCGTCTCCATCATGCTCATCATCCCGCCCTTGGCCAGGAGCTGGTCGACGAGAGGGACGCCCGTCCGAGCCGGGAGACCGGCGTTCATGGCCGCGGCGACGACGGTCAGCGGGAGCCTCTGGACGGTCACGGCCAGGACCGCGGCCACGAGCGACGAAAGGATCATGGCCGGGATGGTCGGCTTCTTGGCGACGGCGAAATAGAAGATCACGGCCATGGGCAGGAGCAGGAGCAGGTTGAAGTGGAAGTCGCTCCTGAGCGTCGTCAGGATGAGGTCCAGCGTGTCGGAGCGGACGGCCGTCGTCCCGTATTTCAGGCCGGCGACGACATAAATGGCCAAGCCGGCCAGCCAGGCCGGACCCGCCGACCAGACCATGTGCTTGATGTGGTCGAAGAGGTTCGAGCCGGAGATGACCGTGGCCAGGTTGGGGATGTCCGAGAGGGGCGACATCTTGTCGCCGAAATAGGCCCCGGCGACGATGGCCCCTGCGGCCGGGCCGAGCGGGATGCCGAGGCCCGTGGCGATGCCGATGAAGGCCACCCCGACCGTGCCGACCGTGCCCCACGATGTGCCCGAGGCGACGGCCACGACCGAGCAGACGAGGCAGGCCGTGGCCAGGAAGAACTTGGGCGAGATGAGCTTGAGGCCGTAATAGATGACCATGGGGATGGTGCCGCTCGCCATCCAAGAGCCGACCAGGACGCCGACCGAGAGCATGATGAGGATGGCCGGCATGGCCTTGTGGATGCTCTCGACGATGCCCCGCTCCATGTCCCGCCATTTAAAACCGAGGGCGAGGCCCAGGACAGCGGTGAGCGTGGCGGCGGCGATGAGGAGGACCTGGGCCTTGATCCGGTAGATGCCGTAACCGACGCCGAGCAGGAGGGCCATGGCGATGAGCGGGATGAGGGCCACGCCGAACGAGGGGCGGCGGCCGGAAGCCGCGGGGGGAGCTTGCGGGACGGCCGCAGGGGCTGGTGTGGGAGCCGGAGAGGCTATCTCAGACATCGGTCAACTCCTCCATTGGCGAAAAGGGACGATCCCCCGAAGCGCTCAAGGGCGGCCTTTTCAGGCGCTGAACGTGCCCCGGGCCAGCAGCCGGCCCGCGGCCATCATGTGCCGACCGCGGGCAAAGACATCAGTGAGGCCGTAGCCGGCGTCGAGCAGGATCAGGTCGGCGTCCCGGCCCGGCTCGATCCGGCCCTTCCCCTCGAGCTTGTAGAGATCGGCGGCGTTGGTCGCGAAGATCCGGGCCGCCGTCTCCACGGTCACGAGGCCCTTCGCGACGATCTCCCGCAGCTTCCGCAGAAGGTCCTTCTCCGAGGCGATGGTCAGGCGCTCCAGCCGGCCGGTCGCGTCGAAGACGGGCATGCTGCCGTTGCCGTCGGAGCTCGCCGTAAGCCGGGTGAGCGGAAGCCCCTTGTGCCCGAAGGCCGCCAGGACCTCCTCGAAGCCGACGTCGGGATCGCCGCGGGCCGGGTCGGGCCCGACGGTGACGTCGACGGCCCCTCCGGCCTCGACCCAATCGAGGCCCTGGTCGAAGAGGGCCCGGTTGCGGCTGATGTGCGTCGGGATGACCTGGGTCACCGGGATCTCGGTCTCGTGGATGAGCCGGAAGAGGCACTCGAGGCCGCGCCGGCCGTCCCCGAGATGGAGGTGGAGGATGCCGGCCTTGCCGCCGAGCATGCCGCCGACCCGGCACTCGGCCGCGAGCCGGGCGATCTCGTCGAACGTGGGCTGGGATGAGCGGTGGTCGCTCACGGCGATCTCGCCGGCGCCGACGACCTTGTCGATGAGGACGAGGTCGGAACGGACGCTGCCGGTCAGCGTCCGCGGCGGGACGTCGTAGGAACCAGAGAAGATGAAGGTCGAAACGCCCTCGATCTCGAGGGCCCGGGCCTTGGCCAGGAGCGAGGTCATGTGGCGGGTGATGCCGTCGGTCCCGAGGCAGCCGACGACGGTCGTGACCCCAGCCGCGACGATGTCCTCGATCCGGATCTCGGGCGCCCGCGTGGCCGGGCCGCCCTCGCCGCCGCCGCCCAAGATGTGGACGTGGGGATCGACGAGCCCCGGCAGGACAGAACGCCCGCCGGCGTCCACGGCCTCCGCCGCCAGGCCGTCGAGGCCGAGGCTTCCCGGCTCGGCCACGGCCTCGATCCGGCCGCCGGCGAGCAGGATGTCCTTGCGGCCGAGCGGCTCCGGGGCGAAAACCTCGCCGCCGCGGATGAGTGTGATCATGGGCGCCTCCTCGACCGGTTGAAAGTCCTAAATTAGCACGGCTGTCCGGCCTTCGCAAGCCGCCCCCGTCCGGCCGCGGCGCTTTGAAATCCCGGTTCCGATTCGGTAAAATAGCCTTCGCGCCATGGCCAGCTTTGAAGAGGAATTCGAGTACATCCGGCCGTTCATCGACCGGGCCACCCGGTTCTTCCTGCTGCCCAAGAGAATCGACCTGCGCGGCGGCGAGCACTTCGTCCGCGAGGGGCCCAATATCATCGTCGGCAACCATATCGGCAGCTACAAGGACGTGTCCGTCCTGCTCCGGCGCGTGCCCCGCATGATCTATTTCACCGCCAACCAGATGATCTTCACCCGCGAGGGGGCCTCCAAGCTCGTGCTGCGACACCTCCACCGCCACATGGGGAAGTTCGGCGGCTTCATCCACGTCCTCTTGAATCCGGTCTACACCTTCCTGGTCTTTTTCATATCCGGGCACATCGCCCGGATCGGGACCATCCCGGTCGATATCTACGGCAGCAAACGGGCCTCCATCTTGAGATGCCAGGACTACCTCCGGAAGGGGCGGGCCGTCATCGCCCTCCAGGGGCGGGGGCGTGTCTTCCCCAAGGACCCCAATCCCTATGTCAAGGAGTTCCGTCGCGGCGTCTCCATCATGGCCTACAACCTCTATAGAGGAGAGGGGCTGTCCGTGCCCGTGACGCCGATGTCCCTCTTTGGCACGCATCTCATGTGGGGCGTCCCGGGGACCATCAAGGTCAACGTCGGCCGGCCCCTGTTCGTCAAGGACCATTGGACCGGCGATGAAGCCGCGACGGTGGAGTCGTTCCGGGCCGAGTTGCAGAGAACCGTCAGCGGTCTGTTCCGCGAAAGTCTGAGCTGGTAGAGAACCGGGCCCCGACCCGGCTCGAAGGAGGGGACATGTCACTCGAAGGCCTCTTGATCGCCAAAAGCGCCGACAAAGACCTTCTGCTTCTGCCCCGGATGGCCAACCGCCACGGCCTCGTCGCCGGGGCGACCGGCACCGGCAAGACGGTCACGCTCCAGGTCATGGCCGAGCGCTTCAGCCGCATCGGCGTCCCGGTCTTCATGGCCGACGTCAAGAGCGACCTGGCCGGCCTGAGCCAGCCGCGGGCCGAGAACCCGAAGGTCCAGGAGCGCATCGTCAAGCTCAAGCTCGGCGACTACCCGATGGAAGGCGGCCCCGTGACCTGCTGGGACATCTTCGGCGAGCAGGGCCATCCGGTCCGGACGACCGTCTCGGACATGGGCCCCCTGCTCTTCTCGCGCCTGCTCAACCTCAACGACGTCCAGAGCGGCGTCCTGACGCTCGTTTTCCGCATCGCCGACGACAACGGGCTCCATCTGCTCGATTTCAAGGACCTCCGGGCCATGGCCCAATACGCCGGCGACCACGCCGACGAGTTCGAGACCGAATACGGCCGCATCTCGCCGGCCAGCATCGGCACCATCCAGCGCGGACTCATGACCCTCGAGGACCAGGGCGCGGACAAGTTCTTCGGCGAGCCCGGGCTCAACCTCGACGATCTCATGCAGACCGACGGCCGGGGCCGGGGTCTGATCAACGTTCTGGCCGCCGACAAGCTCATGCTCACGCCCCGGGCCTATTCGACCTTCCTGCTGTGGCTCATGGCCGAGCTCTTCGAGCGGCTGCCCGAGGTCGGCGATCTGGAGAAGCCGCGCCTCGTCTTCTTCTTCGACGAGGCCCACCTGCTGTTCAACGAGGCCCCCCAGGTCCTGCTCGAGAAGATCGAGCAGGTCGTCCGCCTCATCCGCTCCAAGGGCGTCGGCATCTATTTCGTCACCCAGAACCCGATCGATATCCCGGACGTCATCCTCGGCCAGCTCGGCAACCGCGTCCAGCATGCCCTGCGGGCCTTCTCGCCGAGGGACCAGAAGGCGGTCCGTTCGGCGGCCGAGACGTTCCGCCAGAACCCCAAGATCGATGTCGCGACCGAGATCACCCAGCTCGGCACCGGCGAGGCCCTGGTCTCGTTCCTCGACGAGAAGGGCTACCCGGGGATCGTCGAGCGGGCCTTCGTCCTGCCGCCGATGAGCCGCATCGGGCCGATCACTCCGGCCGA
Source organism: uncultured Eubacteriales bacterium (assembly GCA_964541055.1). Classification (GTDB taxonomy): domain Bacteria; phylum Acidobacteriota; class Aminicenantia; order Aminicenantales; family Saccharicenantaceae; genus RBG-16-66-30. Next base: position 26,293 of record CAZIQR010000003.1, on the reverse strand, counting down.
ACGCCAGGCCCTCATCCAGGGCTCGGTCCTCTACGGGCATTACGAGAAGGCCGTCGACCGGGAATCGGCCTACGAGATGCTGAAGGGCCGGGCCGAAAAGGCCGCCGCCGAAGCCGAGGCCAAGGCGCAGACCGAAGCGCAAGCCCGGCAGGCCCCCTATGGCTACCCGCCGCCTCCGGGACGGCCGTCTTATCCCCAGGCCCCCCGCCGGCCGGCCGGCCGGTCCCGCGACACGCTGATCGAGGCCATGGCCAAAAGCGCCGCCCGCTCGGTCGGCAGCAGCCTCGGCCGCCAGATCCTGCGCGGCGTCCTAGGCTCGATCCTCGGCGGGAAAAGATGATAGAATCCCAGGCCTCGAACACCAACGGCCGTTTTCCCAATCCCCTCCGAGGACGGTGAAGCATGTTCAAAGGACACCCGAAAGGCCTGTTCGTCGCCTTCTTCGCCAACATGGGCGAGCGCTTCGGCTTCTACACCATGGTCAGCATCTTCCTTCTGTTCATGCAGGCCAAGTACGGCATGTCCGTAGCCACCGCGGGCTTCATCTACGCGATGTTCATGGTTGGCGTCTATATCTTTCCGCTCCTCGGCGGCTTCCTGGCCGACCGATTCCTGGGCTACGGCCGGACGATCAGCCTGGGGATCGTCGTCATGTTCATCGGCTATGTCCTGCTGGCGCTGCCGACGGCCATGGACACGGGTTTAGCGCTCGTCATTGGCGCCCTCGCCGTCATCGCCCTGGGCACCGGCCTCTTCAAGGGCAACCTCCAGGCCCTCGTCGGCAACCTCTATGACGACCCGAAGTACTCGCCCATGCGCGACCGGGCCTTCAATATCTTTTACATGGGCATCAACATCGGGGCCATGTTCGCCCCTTCGGCGTCCATGGCCATGGTCAATTGGGTCCTCGGCAAGTCCCACTTCATCTATGACGCCCGCGTCCCCGCCCTGGCCAACGACTTCCTCAGGGGCAAGCTCCCCGACGCCTCGTCGTTCCTCTCGATCGCCCAGGGCCAGGACACGACCGTCACCCTGGCCACCCTGGGCGACTTTGCCGGGCGCTATATCAACCAGCTGAGCAAGTCCTATCATTTCGGCTTCGGCGTCGCCTGCCTCAGCCTCATCATTTCCATGATCGTCTTCTGGGCCTTCCGCAAGCACTACGCTCTGGCTGCGCTTTCCGAGCGCCAGAAGGCCAAGTCCGAGGCCCACAAGTCCCAGGTCGTCGAGTTGACCCGGGAGCAAACCCGCGAGCGGCTCATCGCCCTCGGCCTCGTCTTCTTCGTCGTCATCTTTTTCTGGATGGCCTTCCAGCAGAGCGCCGTGACCTTGCTGTCCTTTGCCCGGGACTATACCGTCCCGAGCGTCGGCAAGGCCACCTTCCTCTGGTTCGATATGGGCGGCCTGCTGCCGATCCTTCTCTCCGTCGTCGGCTTCGTCTTCCTTGTCAAGAAAGCCTCGGGACGATTGGCCCGGACCCTGGGAGCGGCCTCTTTTATCATCTTCGGCGTTCTGGCCTATCTCCGCTATCGAGGATACAGCGCGGTCAACCCTTTCCAGCCCCAGATGTTCCAGCACTTCAACCCGTTCTTCATCGTCGCCCTGACTCCTCTCGTCATCGGCCTCTTCGCCTGGCTCAACCGCCGCGGGAAGGAGCCGTCTTCGCCGCGCAAGATCGGTATCGGCATGCTCCTGACGGCCGGCGCCTACACCATCCTGGTCATCGGGTCGCTCCACCTGATGAGCCCGAAGGCCCTCGGCGGCTTGGTCGCCCCGGCCGCCTCACAGGTCTCCGCCTACTGGCTTATCTCGACCTATTTCATGCTGACCGTCGCCGAACTCTTCCTCAGCCCGATCGGCATCTCGTTCGTTTCGAAGGTCGCTCCCCCTAAATACAAAGGGCTGATGCAGGGCGGCTGGTTCGCGGCCACGGCCGTCGGCAATTCGCTGGTCGGGGTGACCGCCTTCTTCTGGGAGCGCCTGCCGCTCGCGGCCGTGTGGGGCATCCTCGTCGCGGCCTGTTTGCTGTCCGCGGGCTTCATTTTCTTAGTGATGAAGCGGCTGGAGCGTGCGGCCGCAGCCTGATGTTCAGGCCCGGACCGGCCTAGAGGATCGCTTTTTTCTTTTCGAGATAGTAGAGGTAGTTCGCGTACGTCACATCCGGCGGGACGCGGTGGTCGACGCAGGGCAGGTAGCCGCCGCGCTCGACCAGGGGATGGAGCTTCTCGAGCTCACGGTCGATGGCCTCCCGCCCCGAGATGAGGGCCCGCTTGTCCACCCCGCCCAGAAGCAGAACGTCGCTCCCGTAGTTGTTCCGCAGCTTCCAGGGGTCCGTGTGGGCCGCCTCGATGGGGAACATGCAGTTGATGCCCCCCCGCAGCCACCCGGGCACGAGATCGTAGATCCGCCCGTCGCAATCGAGGACGTTGACAAAGATGCCCTTGGCCTTGAGGGCGTCGGTGATGCGCTTGTAGCGGGGGACCATGAGCGCTTCGAAGAGCTTGGGCGACATCAGCGGCCCGTGGTTATAGCACATGTCCTCCCACCACCAGGCGACGTCGATCGCGCCGCCCCCCGGGATGTGGCGCTCGATGAGCTCGAGGTCCATCCGGGTGATGTGCTCCATCATCTCCTCGACCCAGTCCCGGTCGGTTATCAGGGCGATGGACAGGTTCTCGAGACCCATCCAGTCCCGGAGCCAACCGTAGAGCGAGCCGCAATGGAAAAGGATCGGCATGCCGTCGGCGTGGGCCGCCTCGACGGCCGCCCGGACGTCCCCCACCCGGCCGGCCTCGTCCGGGTCGAGCCGCTCGTCCCGGACCCGCTCCCAGTCCTCCCGCGTTTCGATCGCGAACTTGAGGAACTTGGGCATCGAGGAATCGTAATCGAGCATCTCGGTGAGGGCCCCGTCCTTGGTCTGGACGATGCGCCGTTCGCCGCGACGCTCGATCGTCTTCTCCTCGAATTCGGGAAAAAGGCCACGCTTGATGGGCGCCTCGGGCATGATCTCGAGCCCCTCCAGCCCGAGATGCCGCTCGACGTCCTTATTGTCGCGGCACGCGGCCGGCAAGCCCTGGTCGTGCCAGACGGCGATCGTCTTGTCCCAGTAGCCGAACTCCATGTCGGGCAGGCGGTCCGGCCTCTCCCAGCGGAAGACCTTGTTGAACCGTTCTCGGATGGTCATGGGCGGGACGATGATATCCCGGACCGCCGGAGCCGTCAACACGGGCCCCGGGCGCGCCCGGCCGCGTTGAAAAGAGGTCCTGCCTATAATAGAATGGATGACACCAGGAGCGGATCAGCGACCCATGAGCATCAGGTTCAACGGGCGGACCCGATTTGCCTGGCCGGGTCTCGTTCTTTTTTCCGGCCTTTTCGCTCTCTCGGCATGCGCCCGGCCCAAGCCCCTCCCTGCCATTTTCTTGGGGCGCGGCGCCACCTGGCATGAGCGGGTCGCAGCCGCCGAGATCCAGCGCTACATCTATCTGAGGACGGGCCTTCTGCCCGCCGTCAAAGAGGTCCGTTCGTTCGCCCGGATCCCGGACGGAGCCGTGATCGTGCTCGAAAGGGAAAGCGCTGCGGCCCGCGGACTCGAGGACGCCGAAGCGTCGGCCAGGCTTTTTTCCCTGGGACCCGAGGATTACTGGCTGGAGACGTTCCGGTCCGGCGCCAAGCGCCGCGTTCTCGTCGCCGGCGGCGGAGGCTCGGGCGTTCTCTACGCCGCCTACCAGCTCGCGGAAAAGCTCGGCGTCCGCTTCGGCCTCGAGGGCGACGTCGTTCCCGACGGCACGATCCCCATGCCCCGGCTCGATCTCGACGAGACCGGCCACCCCCTCTTCGCCGTCCGCGGCATCCAGCCCTTCCACGATTTCGCCGAAGGCCCCGACTGGTGGACCCTCGAGAATTACAAGACCGTCCTCGGCCAGCTCGCCAAGCTCAAGATGAACTTCTTCGGCCTCCACACCTATCCCGAGAACCCGAACAAGGCGCACGGGGCCACGCCGAACGCCGAGCCGACGGTCTGGATCGGGCGCCCGGGGGAGTTCGGGGCCGACGGCCGGGTCACGGCCAGCTACCCGTCGAGCTACCAGAACACCGCCCGGGGCAATTGGGGCTATGAGGCCAAGAAGACCGGCGATTTTCACGCCGGCGCCTCCCTCCTCTTCGACCGCGACGATTTCGGCAACGATGTCATGGAGGGCTTCTGTCCCGATCCCGCGACCCCCGAGGCCTCGAACGAGGTCTTCAACAGGGCCGCGGCCGTTTTCCGGGAAGCCTTCGGTCTGGCCCGCCGCCTCGGCGTCAAGACCTGCGTGGGCGCGGAAACGGCCCTGACCATTCCCGACCAGGTCGAGGCCCGCTTGACCGCGTCGGGCCTTGATCCCAGGGATCCGGCCGTCGTGAAGGACGTCTACAAGGCCATGTTCCAGCGGATCGCGGCCGCCTATCCCGTCGATTACTACTGGTTCTGGACGAACGAGGGCTGGACCTGGGACGACGCCTCGCCCGAGGCCATCCGGTCGGTGACGACCGATCTGGAAATGGCGGTCCAGGCCTGGAAGGAGGCCGCGCCTCCGTTCCGCCTGGCCACGTGCGGGTGGGTCCTTGGTCCGCCGTCCAACCGGACCCTCTTCGACCAGGCCCTGCCCAAGGACGTGGCCCTGAGCGCGATCAACCGCGAGGTGGGCAAGGCGCCCGTCGATCCCGGCTTCTCCCGCGTCCACGGGCGCCCGCTCTGGGCCATTCCGTGGATGGAGGACGATCCGGCCCTGACCTCGCCCCAGCTCTGGGCCGGCCGGATGCGCCGTGACGCCGCCGACGCCCTTCGCTACGGCTGCGACGGCCTCCTCGGCATCCACTGGCGGACGCGCGTCCTCTCGGCCAACGTCCTCGCGCTCGCCCGGGCCGCCTGGGACCAGGGCTGGAACACCCTGCCGCGGCGGGTGGCCGACGATGTCGGGCCGATCACCGGTCAATTTCTCAGCTTCAAGGGAAAGCCGATCGCCGGCGCGGCCGGACAGGCGGCCGTTTACGAAGATGTCCGCGACCGGGTCTTTGGCTATCACCTCAAGGTGCCCAACGGGACCTACGCCGTGACGCTGCAGCTTGTCGAGGGCGCCGTGGACCGGCCCCGGGCGCGCGTCTTCGACATCATCGTTCAAGGCCGCAAGGTCGCCGCGAGCGTCGACATCTTCGCCCGGGTCGGCGCCCTCCGCGCCCTCGACCTGACGTTCCCGGGGATCGAGGTCGCCGACGGCCTCCTCGTCATCGACTTCGCCGACCGCATCCACTACCCGGCCCTGGCCGGCATGGTCATCAAGGGACGAAATTTCGCGAAGAAGATCAACTGCGGCGGACCGGCCGTCCTCGACTACGAGGCGGACTGGCCGGAAACGGAGAGAAGCCTCGGGACGCTCGATCTCTACCGCGATTGGGCCAGGGCGCAATTCGGGCCTGAGGCGGCCGACGAGATCGCCGCGGTCTTCGCCCGGATCGACGGCCGCCATCCGGTCCCCGTCACCTGGATCGGCGGACCCGGCAACATCCAGCCCGACCCCAGACCCTGGGAGGAGGTCGCTCCGGCCTACGCCTTCGCCGACGAGCTGGCCGCCCTCGAGCCCCGGATCGCCGGCGCGGGGAACCGGGAGCGTTTCGCCTATTGGCTGGCCAGCTTCAGCTATATGAGGGACGTGGCCCGTTTCAACGGGCTCTGGGCCCGGTACAACAAGGCGGCCGGGAAAGCCAAGGCCGCCGCCGCCCCGGCCAGGACGGCCGTCCTTGAAGCCGAGGTCTTTCCGCTCCGGGCCGAGATGGCCGCGACGCTCGAGCGCATCTTCGACGCCCTGCTGGCCACCGTCAGCACGACCGGCGAGCTGGGCACGATCGCCAATTGGGAACAGCATCTCCTGCCCGGCGCCTGGGAGCGGCCCGAGGCCGAGCTCGTCGCCCTTCGGGGCGGCGGCCTCCCGGCGGGACTGGGGCTTTCGACGGCCTACGATGGTCCGGCCCGTATCGTCGTGCCGGCCGTCCGGACCTCCCTTGAAGCCGGCGAAGCCTTGAGCCTTAGGGCCCTGGTCCTCTCGAAGGAGCCGCCGTCGTCCGTTGAGCTCGCCTGGCGTCCTCTCGGCCGGGGCTCCTTCCGCCGCCTGCCTTTCCGCCATCAGGCCCGCGGCGTCTTTACCGCCGTCCTGCCGGCCCCGGCCGGGGCGATCGAGTATTATATCGAGTCCCGGGCCGGCGCAGAGACCGCAGTCTTTCCCGCGACCGCTCCGGCCCTCTGCCAGTCCGTGATCGTCCTCCCGCGGGAGGCGAGATGAGCGCGACGCTGGAAACGCAGGCCGCCTCCGGCAGGATCCTGCTGCCGAAGCGCTTCCGCGCGCCGGACGTGGTCGCGGTCCTCGAGGAGCTGCGCCGCAGCGAGGCGTGCCCCGTGACCCTGGATTTCGGGGACGTCGAGGAGTTCGACAGCTCCACCCTGGCTTTCCTCCATTATATCCGGAGCCGCGAAGCCGGGCTGACGGCGGTCAACATCGGTGGGGCCCTCGCCCGGGCCGAGGAGAGCTTCCTCCGTTCGCCGAAGCGGGAAGAAGCCGGGGCTGTTCCCGGCGATGCCTGGCTCGCCCGGCGCCTGAATGCGGTCGCGGACCGGTTCATGGGCCATGTCCGGAACCTGGGCCGGTTCCTGGCCATGTTCGGCGACGAGGTCTATCATCTCGGGACCTACCTCAAGGAGCGCAAGGGCGTCTATCCGGGCGAGACCTGGAACCAGCTCTTCTTCATGGGCTACCGCTCCTTCCCGATCATCGCCATGCTCCTCTTCCTGGTCGGCGTGACCATCTCCATCACCTCGGCCAACCAGCTGAAGATCTTCGGGGCCGAAGTCTATCTCGCCGATCTCGTCGGCTACGCCATGCTCCGCGAGCTCGTGCCCCTCATGGTCGGCGTCATCCTGGCCGGCAAGGTCGGCGCGGCCGTGACCGCCGAGCTGGCCAGCATGACCGTCCTCGAGGAGGTCGACGCTCTGAAGACCATGGGCGTCGTCCCGGAGCGGTTCCTCATGGTCCCGCGCCTGCTCGCCATCACCCTGGCCGTGCCGCTGCTCGTGGCCCTGGCCGATGTCGTCGGCATCCTCGGCGGCGTCGTCGTCGCCCAGGTGATGTTCCGCATGACGCCCGCGGCCTTCCTGACCGAGATGGTGACGACCGTCGATTGGACGGACTTCGCCTGGGGACTGGCCAAGACCGTCGTCTTCGGCTGGGCCGTCGTCGTCGGCGCCGGCTTCAAGGGCCTGAGCGTCGGGCGGAGCGCCGAGGAAGTGGGCCGGGCCACGACGGAATCCGTCGTCCTGTCGGTGACGCTCATCATCATCATCGACTGCATCTTCGCCTTCGTCCTGTATTGAGGCCATGGACATCATCACCGCCCGCGAGCTCTCCGTCGGATACGGGGGGAGCCCCGTCCTTCAAGAGCTGAGCTTCGGCATCCCCGAAGGCCGCATCACGGCCGTGGCCGGCATCAGCGGCTCCGGCAAGTCGACCATGCTCAAGACCCTGGCGGGGCTCCTGCCGCCGCTCGCCGGCGGCTTCGATTTCGCCGGTCGGGCCGTGGACTACCGGTCCGAAGCGTCCCTGAGCGATCTCTACGACCGGATCGGCGTCCTCTATCAGGGCGGGGCGCTGCTCAACGGGCTCAACCTCTACGAGAACGTGGCCCTGCCGATCCGCATGCGCTACCCGGGCATGCCCGAAGACATGGTCCGGGACATGGTCCACGCCAGCCTGGCCCAGGTCGATCTGGCGGCGAGCGCGGCGAAGTTCCCGGCCGAGCTCTCGGGCGGGATGACCAAGCGGGGCGCCCTGGCCCGGGCCCTGGTCCTCGACCCCCAGGTCGTCTTCTGCGACGAGCCGTCGTCCGGGCTCGACCCGATCACCTCGCAGCTCCTCGACGACCTCCTGCTCCGGCTGAGGGAGACCTTCCGGATGACCCTGGTCGTCGTCACCCACGAGCTCCGTTCGATCGAACGGATCGCCGACCGGGTCCTCCTCATCGACCGCGGCGGGCTGTGCTTCAACGGCGAATACGCCGAGATGGCCGCGTCGGACGATCTCTTCATCCGGACATTCCTCCTCAGGAAGGACAGCCATGATGACACATGAGCAGAAGACCCGGCTGGGCGTGTTCCTGACCCTGGCCACGGTCCTCTTCATCGCCGTGGCCGGCTTCTTCATCGTTCCCAAGCTGCGGGACGCCGGGACGACCTATACGGTCAACTTCCGGAACACGTCCGTGCAGGGCCTGATCGTCGGCTCGCTCGTCAAGTACCGCGGCGTGGAGGTCGGGCGGGTCGTCCGCATCCGGGTCAACCCGACGGACCTCGATTCGATCCTCGTCGACGTCAAGACCCGCGAGGGCGTGGCCGTCAAGGCGGACATGACGGCCCTCATGGCCTATGTCGGCCTGACCGGCCAGAAATACATCGAGGTCAGCGGCGGCTCGCTCGAGTCGCCCAACCTGCCGGCCCACGGCGAGATCACGACCGGACGGGGGCTGGGGGAGAAGGCCGACGACATCATCAAGAACTTCGAGACCACGGCCAAGCGGATCACCGAGGTCCTGTCGCCGGAGAACGTGGACAAGTTCAGCGCCTTTCTCGAGAACGCCCGGAAGAGCTCGGAAACGGTCTCGGGCGTCCTCGAATCCCGCCAGAAGTCCCTCGAGAACACCCTGGCCAGCTTCGAGAAGGCCTCGGCCGACCTGGCCCGGGCCACAGAAACGTTCGCCCCCATGACCGAGGACCTCCACCGGCTGGTCAAGACCGTCGAGGCCAGCTCCCAGGAGACCCTGGGCAACATCTCGCGGCGGTTTTCGGACGAGGAGCTGGGCCAGGCCATCAAGGACGTCCGCGATTTCCTCGGGACGGCCTCGGTCAGCCTGAAGAAGGTCGAGAGCGTCCTTCTCGAGCAGCAGTCCGAGCTCCAGCGGACGTTTGCCAACCTCGGCGTCGCCATCGAGAACCTGGCCCGCTTCTCCCGGGAGATCGCCGACGAGCCGTCGTCCATCCTGCGGACGCGAAAGGACAAGAAATGATGAGGAAACTCGCTCTTCCCCTGGCCGTCGTCCTGCTGCTGGCCGGGTGCTTTTCGGCCCCCAGCAAAAGGTATTTCCAGATCGTGCCCCTGGAGAAGGACGCCCAGATGCACCCCTCGATCGGCCAGGCCCTTTATGTCGAGCCGGTCCGCGTCGATCCTCTTTACGACGACTTCCGGGTCCTCTACCGGGTTTCGCCGTTCGAGCTGAAATACTATTCGACCGTCTACTGGGCCAAGAAGCCGGGCGACCTCTTCCGCGAAGCGATGAGCGACTATCTGATCCGCAAGGAAGGCTTCTCGCGGGTCACGATGGATGTCCTGCAGGGCGATCCGAGCCTGGTCCTGCGCTCCAACGTCCGGCTCGTCGAGGAGATCGACAATCCCAAGGTCTGGTTCGGCCGGCTGGCCATGGACCTTGAGTTCCTGGACTTCAAGTCCGGCCGGGTCCTGGCCCGGCACTCGTTCGACCGGAGGCTGCCGCTCGGGGCGCGGAAGCCGCAATTCCTGCCGGCCGTCCTGTCCGGGATCCTCGTCGAAGAGATGGACAGGGCCGTCGTCAAGCTGGCCGAGGCGCTGCCCGCGAAGTGATCAGGCCGACTTCAACCAGCCGCGCTCGATGTCCTCGAGGGTCCGGCCCTTGGTCTCCGGCAGGAAGAATCCCATGAAGACGAGGTCCAGGGCGCACATCGCCGCGTAGAGCCAGAAGGCGGCCGCGGGATGGAACCGGTCCGAGATGACCGGGAAGGTCAGGGTGACGGCGAAATCCGCGAGCCAGAGGATCGTCGTGGCCAGCCCCATGGCGCTGCCGCGGACCTTGATGGGGAAGATCTCGGCCATGACCACCCAGACGAGCGGTCCCATGGCCGAGGCGAAGAAGGCGATATAGAGCAGGATGATCAGCAGCAGGGCCGAGGCCGGCAGGAACTGGAACTTGAAGGCGGCCCCGAGAAGGACAAGCGACACCCCCATCCCCGCCGTGGCCACGAGAAGCAGGGGGCGCCGGCCGACCTTGTCGGCGAGGACGATGGCCACGACCGTGAAGAGCATGTTGAACAGGCCGACGACGGCCGATTGCCCGATGGCCGACATCCGGGCGAAGCCCGCCCCCTCGAAGATGCGCGGCGCGTAGTAGAGGATGGCGTTGATGCCCGTGATCTGCTGGAAAACGGCGAGGACGATGGCGATGAGGAGCGGCCGGCGGAAGGCCGGGCGGAAGAGCTCGCGGAACGAGCCTTCCTCGAGGGCCAGCGTGCCCTTGATATCGCGGATGCCCGCCTCGGCCGCTGCGGCGCTGTCGGCCCGGGTCAGCACGGTCCGGGCCGTGTCTTCACGGCCGTTCATGACCAGCCAGCGTGGGCTCTCGGGGACACGCAGGAGCAACAGGAAGAAGACGACCGAGGGGACGGCCCCGCAGGCGAACATCCAGCGCCAGTTGGCCGGGCCCGTTCCGGCCAAGAGCCAGTTGACGAAATAGGCGAGCATGATGCCGGTGACGATGGCCAGCTGGTTGACCGAAACCAGGGCGCCGCGGATGCGGGCCGGCGCGACCTCGGCGATGTAGAGCGGGGAGAGGACGGCCGCCGAGCCGATCCCGAGGCCGCCGACGAACCGGAAAATGACGAAGGCGGTGATCGTCCGCGGCAGGGCGCAGCCGATCGCAGAGACGAGGAAGAAGACGGCCGAAACGAGCATGAAACGGCGCCGGCCGATGCGGTCGCTGATCGGTCCGGCCAGGCCGGCCCCGAACATGCAGCCGATGAGGACGACGCTCACGGCCCAACCCTCCTGGAGCGAGTTCAGCGAGAACTGCTCTTTCATATAGCGCGTCGCGCCGGCGACGATGGCCGTGTCGAAGCCGAAGATCAGGCCGCCGATCGCGGCCACCAGGGTGATGGCGATGACGTACAGGCCGGCCTTTTTCATCCGTTGTACTCTCTCAATGCACTGAACATCGCCGCGACGTTGGCGACCGGCACGTTGGCCTGGATGTTGTGGACGGCGTTGAAGACGAAGCCGCCGCCTTGGCCGAAGATCTCGCACCGCTCCAGGACCTGGGCCCGGACCTCGGCCGGCGTTCCGAAGGCCAGGGTCTTCTGCGTGTCCACGCCGCCGCCCCAGAAGACGAGGTCGCGGCCGAACTCGGCCTTGAGCCGGCGGGCGTCCATGCCTTTGGCTGAGACCTGGACGGGGTTGAGGATGTCGAAGCCGCTGTCGATGAAGGCCGGGATCAGGCTGAAGACAGCGCCGCAGGAGTGCTTGAACGACTTCCACGCGGTGTGGGCGTGGATCCAGTCGTTGATGCGCCGGTAATACGGCAGATAGAGCTCGCGATAGGCCGCTTCGGAGCAGAAGGTCGAGGTTTGCGTCCCGAAATCCGTGCCGCAGACGAAGGCGGCCTGGGCCTGGTTGCCGACTCGCTCTCGGATCAGGGCCAGGTTGGCCAGGGCCCTCTCGGTCTGGAGCTCGAAGACCCTGTGGACGTAGGGGCGGCGGGTGAGGGTCGAGACGTACCATTCCTCGATGTCGCGGATACCCTTGGGGTGGGTCAGGCCGGGGGCCGGCACCAGGGCGATGTCGCCCAGGGCCGTGCCGCCGAAGCTGGCGATGATCCCCCTCCCCGTGGCGCCGGCCCGGGCGCCCTCCTTCTCGAAATGGGCCAGGATCGCCTCGTCGACCGGGCCGTATTCCTCGACGTTGTCGGCCGGATCGAGCTTGTTCTCGTCGAGGGGCTCCTGGCGGATGATGGTGTCGAAAAAGAAGCCGTTCTTGGGCAGCCGTCCCGAGGGCGGCGCGGTCCGGTCGCCCCGCGGGTAAACGAGCGTGTCCCCGTTCCCGTCCTTCGTCGTCCGGAAGTTCCCGGACATCAGGACCTCGGTCCCGTCGTCCATCCTCCAGGGCATCCAGTTCTCGTTGCGGTAGCCGAACATCGTGTCCGGCCCGTAGACGCCCTCGACGTCGATGCCGAGCGCGGCCTGGAGATCGTCGTCGATCCAGCCCAGCATCTGATAGGGCTCGTGGACCTTCACCAGGCGGTCCTCCAGACCGTAATGGCGCCGCAGGCCGATGACGCACTTGACGTGCATGCCCGTCACGGCGGTGCCGTTGAAGTCGATGGGGATGCGGTCGGGTTGGCGGTGATGGAGGGCGGCATCCAGGCGCTCGCGGCTGGTCATCGGCATGGGGACCTCCTCTCGGCCCCTCAGATTACCGATTTTCCCGCGGCTTTGCAATCGGAGGGGCATCGACCCGGAGCACCCGCCCCTGTCCCCGGTCTAGCCGGCCTTCGGGGGCCGGATGAACGTGCCGTCCCGGTACTCCCGGAAGGCGGTCCTGAGCTCCTCCTGGGTGTTCATGACGATCGGCCCCCGCCAGGCCACCGGCTCGCCGAGGGGCCGCCCGGCCAGGAGCAGGAAGCGGACCGGCGAATCGGACGTCGTCGCCCGGACGCGGTCGCCGTCGCCGAAGAGGATGACGGAACGGTCGCCCTGAACCGGTCTCCGCTCGAGATCGAAGGTGCTGGCCGGCTCGACCTCGTAGGACGATTCCGGGGCGTCCCCGGCGAAGCAGCCCTCGCCCTCGAAGACATAGGCGATAACGGTATAGCCTGGTTTCGCCGGATGGACGAATTCGCTCCCGCGGGGCATCGTGATGTCGAGATACTCGGGATCGATGACGATGTCGCGGACCGGGCCGCGCGTCGGGCCGACCGCGCCGCAGATGACGCGGGCCGTGACTCCCCCGGCGAGCTCCACGACCGGGATGTCGGCCTTCTTCACGTCCCGGTAGCGCGGGTCCCTCATCTTCTGCGAGGCCGGCAGGTTGGCCCAGAGCTGGAAGCCGCCCATGCGCCCGTCCGCGTCCCCCTTCGGCATCTCCTGGTGGATGACGCCGCTTCCGGCCGTCATCCATTGGACGTCGCCCGGCCCGATGACGCCCTTGTTCCCCATGCTGTCGCCGTGCTCGGCCGTGCCGTGGACCATGTAAGTGATGGTCTCGATGCCCCGGTGCGGGTGCCAGGGGAAGCCAGGCAGGTATTTGTCGGGGTCGTCCTGGCGGAAGTCGTCGAACATGAGGAAGGGATCGAAGAGCGGTACCTCGCGGAAGCCGAAGCCGCGGCGGAGATGGACGCCCGCCCCCTCGAGGGTCGGCTGGCTGACAAAGACCTTCCGGATCTTCCTGCTATTTTTCATAACACCCCTCCGCGCCTATTCTACCACGGCTGGCGGGGCTCCTCGGATGCCGGGATTCGCGGAGAGGGCCTAGGCGTGCGGCGTCTCTTCGGCGGATCCGGCGGTCTCTCCGGGCGGCCGCCGGCTGAAGCGGCGCATCAGCAGGAAGACCGGCAGACCCACGGCGAAGAAGATCGATCCGTAGAGCGCCTCGCGGGTCTGGGTGATCAAGACGCTTGTGGCCACGGCCAGCATGGTCATGATGAAGAGGATCGGCAGAACGGGGTAGAGGGGGATCCGGTAGCCCGTGTAGACCTCTCCCGCCCGACGCGCCTTGCGCCTCAGGAAGAAGATCGACGAGGAGACGACGGCCAGGGTGATCGTGTCCAGGAACATGACGTAGTTGACGATGTTCTCGAACTTCCGGAGGAGGAAGATCGAAACGAGGATGATGGCGCCGAGGAAGAGCAGGCCGAACTCCTGCGTCTGGGTCTTGGGATTGACCTTCTGGAAGATCCCGGGCAGGGTCCGGTCCTCGGCCATGGAGTAGTAGACGCGAGGGATCTGCATCAGGGTGACGTTGAGGAAGCCCATGGCCGAGAGGAAGATGGCCAGCGAGACGACGAGCTGTCCGGCCCGGCCCATCGTGGCCCGGGCCGTCTCGGCGGCGACGAGCTTGGCCCCGGCGATGCCGGGGACGCCGAGGACCTTGACGTAAGCGACGTTGATCGTGAGGTAACAGGCGAGGACGATGAGGATGCCGAAAAAGACGGCCCGCGGCACGTTGCGGCGGGCGTCGTGGACGTCGGCCCCGAAATTGATGGTGTTCTGGTAGCCGCCGTAGGCATAGAAGACGTAGATGAAGGCCACCCCGAGGGCGAAGAACCAGGGCCGGTCGAGCGGCAGCGCGGCCGGGCCCTCCGGAGCCTTCTTCGAGAGGAAGGCCGCGGCGGCCAGGACGCCGATCATAACGACCTTGAGGATGCTGAGGACGTTCTGGGCCCAGGCCCCGGTCTTGATGCCGAGGTAATTGATGACGAGGAGGACGGCGATGAGGACGACGGCCGTGATCTCGACGGTCATGGTCGTCGGTGCCGTACCCGGGAAGAGGATGGGCGTCAGGTACTCGGCGCCGATCAGGGCCACGCCGGCCGCCCCGGCCCCGTTGAGGATGACGACGTTGGTCCAGTTGAACATGAAGGCCAAGCCGGAGCCGTAGTTCTCGGCCACGACCTTGTAGTAGCTCCCGGGCTTGGCGAAGCGGCCGCCGATCTCGGCGAAGGTCAGGGCGCCGAGGAGGCTCACCAGGCCGCCGAGGGCCCAGGCCCCGTAGAAGAGCGCGGGCGTCTTCGCCGCCGCGGCGACCATGGCCGGAGTGCGGAAGATGCCGATGCCGATGCAGAGGCTGACGACGATCATCGTCGCGTCGAAGGTGGTCAGCTTGGCCTTGATGGTCATGGCCCCATTCTATCCAGGGGGGGCCGGTTGACAAGCGATTATTTGCGGGCCGGATCAGCCCGTCCGGACCGGGTCTTCGGCGAGGACGGTGTCGAGCGTCGAGACGAAGAGATCAGCGTCGGCCTCGGAAAAGCAGAGCGGCGGGCGGACCTTGATGACGCTATGGAACGGCCCGTCCGTGCCCGTGAGGATGCCGAGATCGCGGAGGCGGTTGACGATATAAGACGCTTCGGCCCCGGCCGGCTCGAGCGTGCGGCGGTCGCGGACGAGCTCGATCCCGAGGAACAGGCCGGAGCCCCGCACGTCGCCGATGATCGGATGGCGTTCGGCCTGACGCTTTAATGCCGCGATGAAATGTCTGCCGACCCGAAGGGCCCGCTCCTGGAGCCGCTCGTCCCGCATGACGTCGAGCACGGCCAGGCCGGCGGCGCAGGCGACCGGATTGCCGCCGAAGGTGCTGAAGAACTCCATGCCGTTCGCGAAGGAGGCGGCGATGGGCTCCGTCGTGACGACCGCGGCCAGTGGGAAGCCGTTGCCGATCGGCTTTCCCAGGACGACGATGTCCGGCACGACCCCCTGCGTCTCGAATCCCCAGAAATGGGTGCCGAGGCGGCCGAAGCCGACCTGGACCTCGTCGGCGATGCAAAGGCCTCCGGCCGCCCGGACGTGGCGGTAGGCCTCGTCGAGATAGCCCGGCGGCAGAACGATCTGCCCGGCGACACTCGGCAGGGTCTCGGCGATGAAGGCGGCCACTCCGCCGCGGCCCCCGGCCTCCTCGGCGAGACATCCCACAGCCTCCGCGTATTTCCGGCCGGCCTCGGGGTCGTCGCGCCGGTAAGGGCCCCGGTAATCGTCCGGGAGCGGGGCGACATGGACCCAGGGCCTGCGGCCACGGCCTCCCGGTCCGTCGAACTTATAGGGGCTGATATCGATGAGCCCCGACGTGTGGCCGTGGTAGGCCTGCTTGAGGACGATGACGTCCTCGCGGCGGGTATGGGCGCGGGCCAGGCGCAGGGCCAGCTCGTTGGCCTCGCTGGCCGAGTTGAGGACGTAGCAGACGCGGAGAGGCGCCGGCATCAGGGCCGTCAGGCGATCGGCGTAGCGGACCAGGTTGTCATGAAGATAGCGCGTGTTGGTATTGAGGAGCGCCATCTGCTCCTGGACCGCGCGGACGACGTGGGGATGGCTGTGGCCGACGAGAGGGACGTTGTTGTAGGCGTCGAGATAGGCCCGCCCCGTTTCGTCGTAAAGGAATTGCATCCAGCCGCGCACGATCTTGAGCGGGTCCGCGTACGAGAGGCTGAGACTGGGACCGACCCGCTTCCGGCGGGCGGCGAGCGTCGCCGCCTTGTCGGGCTCGGGCTCGGGGAAGCGGTCGGCGGGAATTCCCATGAGGAGATTGGGATCGGGGGACAGCCCGGTCCAGAGCGAGCGGCGGTGCGGCGAGGCCACGCCCGGAAAGTCCTCGTCGAGGCCGAGAAGGTCGAGGATGATCTGGACGTGGACGTGCGGCCACCAGTCGCCGTTCTCGGGCGGGGAACCGACCGCGGCGAAGGCTTCGCCGGCCCGTATCGCGCGCCCCGGCCCGAGCCCGGCGACCGAGGCCGGATCGAGGTGCCCGTAGAGCGTGAAGAATTCTTCCCCGGACGGGATCGCGTGACGGAGGATGACGAGCGGCCCATAGTCCTTCGGGAAGTCGTTGCGGGCGACGATGTGGACTGTGCCCTCGAGGGGCGCCCGGACCCGGCTTCCCGGCGGCACGCTCAGGTCCATGCCGAGATGCACGGTCCGGCGCGGGGCGGCCGGACTTCCCGCCGCCGCGAAGGCCCCCGTCGTGTAGATCGCCCGGGCTTCATCGTAGCGGCCGACGCCGACGGCCGCGCCGGCCTCCGCCATCGCTTTCGCGATCGTCTCCGTCAGGCGCGGCGTTTCGAGCTCCGACGGATCGGCCCCGAGCATGCGGCTTCCGACCGAGAGGTCCAGGACGGCGACGGGCGCCGTGCGCAGGTCGTGGTCGAGGACCGGGGCCAAGGCGGCGGCCGACCTCCGCAGCCAGGCGGCGACCGCCGGGGCGTGCGGCACGGGGGGCAAGCCGCAGGCGTCCCGATAGGCGTAGTGAGCCAGCCGGGGCGGGACCCGGTCGAAGGCTTCCAAGGCGGCCCAGGCCGGCGACTCGCTGATCGTGAGGTAGGGATCGCCGGGCTCAGCCGCAGCCCGGCAGGCGGAGTTGACGACGCTCACGGCGAGGCGCACGCGGATGAGGATGTCGACGAGGGAGATCTCTTCCTCGCCGAGGGGGCGGATGCGGTTATAGCCGGCGAGGAGCGGGCGCACGGCTTCGAGCGGGTCGGCGGCGCCGAACGCGGCATAGGCCGCGGCGATCGCCGCCTCGGCGACGGTCACGGTCTCGATCATGTCGCCGAAGTCGACGAAGCCGGCGAGACGCGCCCGCCGGCCGGGCTCGACGCGCACCAGAACGTTGTGCTCGTTCGCGTCGGCATAGACGACGCCGCGGCGGAGGCGGGGGAGGGCCGGTACGGCCTCGGCGTCGTAGCGGGCCATGACCCGCTCGACGAGGGCCCGCCGCCGCCCATCCTTGATCGTATCGAGATGTTCCCGGATCCAGCCCGCCCGGACGAGGTCCCACTTGAGGACCCGGGCGGCCGCGGGATGGGAGAATCCTTTGAGGGCGCGGTCCAGGCGGGCCAGGCTCTCTCCGATCTCGCCGAGGAGCTCCGGCGTGAACGGATGGATACCGGCGATGGGCCGGCCTTCGAGATAGGACAGCATCCAGACGATCCGCTCGCTCCCGTCCGGAAGGGGGACGAGAGTCCAGGCTCGCCCGGCGCCGGTCGGGACGACCCGCGGCACGGCCAGATCGGGTTCCTTCGCCGCCAATATCGCGAGGGCTTCGCACTGCATCTCGATGAAGCCGGGCTCCCGCTTCGGGTGCATGACCTTGAGGACCCGCGATGTTCCGTCCGGGGCGTCGAGGCGGAAGTTGTCATCGTATTCGCTCGGCAGCGGGTGGGCTTGGGCCTCGAAGCCGTAGAGCCCCCGGGCCAGCCGCACGGCGTCTGCGGCCGTCGCGCGGGTCGGGGGATGAGCGCCGATGTCCATGGCGGCTCCTAATCGATGACGACGACGCCGTGGATCTCGAGCCGGGGGATCGCGACCTTGAGCAGGCCGTCGGACCAGGTCCAGTCGAGCTTGCCACCGTCGGGGACCCAGCTCACGGCGGACGGATGGGCCGCCAGCTTGATCGCGAGGCGGACTGGCCCGACCGGGGGGATGAAGTCGGTGAAGCCGTAGCGATCGGGGACCGGGAGCCCGGTCGTGTTGAGCAGGTGGACGGAGAGCCGGCCGTCGGCGGTCCGCCTCAACGCGACGTCGAGCGCGGGCGGGCCCTCGACCCGCACGGACGGATCGGGGAAGAGCTCGCTCACGAGCCCGCCAAGGAGATCCCGCAGCCAGGGGTGATGGGAGCGGAAATAGATCGAGGCGACCGGGCCGTAGACGGCGGCCACCCGGCCCTTGCCGACGGCGTTGACGGTGGCCGCGACCTCGCCGCCTTTGCGGACGTCCCGCGTCGGATAAAAGGATCCCGCGGCCTTGGCGGTCGTCACCTCGACCTTTTGCCAGACGCCGTCGGCGTTGACGATGCCGGCCGGACAGGCGAGCTCCGCCGTGCGTTGATCCGGCTCTCCGAGGAGGGCGGCCCCGAGGATCGGCGCGAACAGGCGGGCGCTCGGCCCGCCGAGAAGGAGCAGGCTCCCGCCTCGCTCGACGTAGGCGGTCAGGGCGTCGCGGAAATCCGCCGTTAGCTTGTGCCAGCCCGGAACGACGACGAGCGGGAACTCGTCGAGCCGCGGCTGGAGCTGATGTTCGGCCAGGATGTCGACCGAATAGTGGAGGTTGAGGAGGGCGTGGAGGGCGCCCTCGAGCTCGACGAATTCATCGCCCGGCGAAAAGACCGCGTCGGACCGGTCCCAGAAGCTTTCGCTCGAGAGGAGCAGGGCGACCTGGGGCACGCTCGCGCTCTTGTGGCTGACGGACTGGCGGGCCCGGCAGAACGCGGCCACGGCTTCCTCCTGGGCGATGATCGGCTCGACGATGTATCCCGAGCGCGTCGGGGTGTTGTAGATCTGGAAGCCGCCGCCCTGCATGATGACGACGGCGGCCTCCTGCATCAGGTGAACGGCCGGCTTGATCGACCAGCCGAGCCCCTGGCCCTTGTCGAAGCCCCAGGCCATGAGGTCCCAAGGCATGCCGGTCGAGGCGAGGTAGCGGGCCTCGAGCCGGGCCCGGTCGACCGAGAGCGACGGCGAATAATCGCCCGAGAGAAAATCGAGCTTGGCCTCGACCGGCTTGGGCGCGAACGAGGTGTACATCCAATTCGAGGTCAGCTGCAGGGACGGCCGGGCGGCGTGCACGGCGTCGATCCAGTGAGCGAGATAGCGCTCGAAGGCCCGGCGGTGGAACATCTTCCATTCGAGCCAGCGCGGGTCCTTCCGATCCTTGGGGGCGTCCTGATAGCCGGTCTCCTTGGTCCAGGCGGCCAGGGCCCGCGGCGAATAGTCGAGCCTGGCGCCCCAGCACTCGCCGTCGGCCCAGACCCCGTCGAGGTCGTACTTGACGGTGACCTCTTTGAGCTGGGGAATGAGCAACTCGTCGACATAAGGGCCGAAAACACTTGTGGCGTTCGGATCGCGCTTGCCGTTCGCATCGACCCGGGCCCAATCCGGATGCTCTTCGATGGCCTTGCTGTCCCAGACCCCCGAGTAGTGGATGTAAAGGCCGACGCCCCGCGCCCGGGTCGCCTTCCGCCAAACGGCCAGGCTGTCGTTGACGATCCCGGGGCTGGCCCAGCCGACCGCGGTCGGATAGCCGGCCCAGCCGGGATGGCCTTTGCAGTCATATTGGACGAAGTCGGGCTTGACCCGGTCGAGGAGGTCCAGGATGTTGGCCTCGGAGATGTCGGCGCCAAGCGAGGTGTCGGTCGCGCCGGGGTGGAGGTCGAAGTGGAGGCCGAAGAAGGCGTCCTTGCGGGCGAGAGGAGACGAACGGACCTCCTTCGAGGACGCCGGTCCCTGCGGCGGGGATCCGCAGGACCACAGGACGAGCGCCGCGAGCAGGGATGAAAAGACACGGGGGATGTTCCGGCCGCGCATCGAGCCTCCTTCGTCAGAGAGGCGCCAAGGATACCACGATTCGGAGGCTATTTCGATCGAAGGGCCCGCTCGATCCGCTCCAGGGCTTCGAGCAGGACCGAGCGCGGGCAGCCGAAGTTGATGCGGATGAACCCTTCGAGCTCGGCCCCGAACATGGCCCCGTCGCTGAAATAGACACGGCACTGCTTGAGGAAGAAATCGTTGAGCGTCCCCGGCTCGAGATGGAGGCCGCGGCAGTCGAGAAGGGCCAGGTAGGTCCCCTCGGGACGGATGAAGCGGATCTCGGGCAGCCGGTCGGCGACGAAGCGCTCGATGAGGTCGACGTTCCCCTCGAGGTAGGGCAAAAGCGCGTCGAGCCAGTCCTCGCCGTGGCGGTAGGCCGCTTCGAAGGCGACGAGGCCGAGAGCGTTCCCGAGATCGAAACCGGAGCGCTCGGCCTCCTCCTCGAGCTTCTTCAGCAGGTCGGGGTTGGCGGCCACGACGGCGGCCGTGGTCAGGCCGGCGATGTTGAAGGTCTTGCTCGGGGCGATACACGTGACCGTCTGTTGGGCGAGCTCGGGAGCGAGGGCGGCAAAGACATGATGGCGGTGGCCCCGGAAGACGAGGTCGTGGTGGATCTCGTCGGCGATGACAATGAGGTCCCGCTCGACCGCGATCCGGCCCAGGGCCTCGAGCTCCTCACGCGCCCAGACGCGTCCGACGGGATTGTGGGGGCTGCAGACGATGAGCATCCGGCCGGGGGCGTCGATCTTGGACCGGAGGTCGTCGAGGTCCATGGTATAGCGCCCGCCGCCGGACCGGAGCGGATTGCGGACGACCCGCCGCCCGTTGTTCTCGATCGCGTAATAGAAGGGATGGTAGACGGGGGTTTGGATGAGGACCGGATCGCCCGGCCGGGTGAAGGCCCTCACAGCGTAGTTGAGGGCGGCCACGATCCCGGGCATCATGGAGATCCAGCTCGTCTCGATGGCCCAGCCGTGCCGCCGCCGCATCCAGCCGATGGCCGCCTCGAAGAGCGACGGCGGGACGAGGGGATAGCCGAAGACGCCGTGCTCGACCCGGCGGCGCAGGGCGTCGATGACGGCCGGCGGCGACTCGAAGTCCATGTCGGCCACCCACATCGGGATGGCGTCCGGCACGCCGAGGACCTGGCGGGGGTAGATCCATTTCATCGACTCGGTCCCGCACCGGTCGATGACCTTGTCAAAGCGGGACATGTTTTAAATGAGGAACTTGCCGTCCTTGGCGATCGTCCGGCCCTTGGCCGTGATGGTCACCTTCTCGACCAGGGCGTCGAAGTGGTACTTGCTCTTGTTCGTGCCGATGCCATAGGAGTCGCCGATCGCGAAGTGGACCGTGCCGAAGGCCTTCTCGGCCTCGAGCATGTTGGGCGAGATCCGGGCGCCCCGGTTCGTGCCGATGCCGAACTCGCCGATGATACGGGCCGTCGGGTCGTCGCCGACCGTCTTGATGACCTCGGCGATGCCGGCGCCTTTGAAACCGATGAGCTTCCCGGCTTTGAACGTCATCTCGCCGGGCCCCATCTTGTCGTCGATGAGGCCGATCGCGATCTTGCCGGTGAAGGTCTCCTCGACCGGGCAGGTGAAGCACTCCCCGGCCGGAAGGTTGCCGTGGACGCCCTTCTTGGAGATGTCGCCGATGTCGGCGTCCCAGCGCCGGCCCTCGACGCTGAAGGCGATCTTCGTCCCGGCCGCGTTCTCGACGGTGACGTCGCCGGCGTCCTTCATGAGCCGCATGACCTGCTTCGTGAACCGGGCCATCTCGGTGAAGTCGATGGCCACCAGCCGCTCCATCATGTCCTTGGTGATGCCGGGCATCATGCAGATGCGGCCGTGCTTGGCCCCCTCGGCGACCATGAAGCCGCGGAAGGGCTTTTCCGGGAACCGCCCCTCGAGGAGATAGGTCGTGACGTTCGCGCCGCGGATGAGCTCCTTGAACGGGCGCGTCGGCTCGGTGATCGGCCGCAGCGTCTCGGTCATGAGATACGTCGTCGTCTCCGCGCCGGCCTGCTTGGCGTGGAAAGCCAGCGCTTCGGCGATCTCGAGCTTCTGGATGTCCGTGACCAGCAGGTACTTTTCCCGGGGCTTGAGCCGGAGGGCCTGGTTGATGGCCCGGTCGGCCGCCGCGTCAAGCTTGGTGTGTTTCATGCGCAACCTCCCGTTCGCATCATATCGTTATTCCTGCCGCCGTGCGTCCCAATAGACGAAGCCGCACAGCAGGACGAACGCGACGAGGCTGAAGACCTGTCCGTACTGGTTGAACCAGGGCCAGGGCGTGCCGTCGACCCAGCGCCCGCCCTCGAGCACCATGGGGATGCCCAGGCTGATGACATGGTCGACCTTGAGGAGCTTGAGGATGGCCAGGATGACGCCCATGAGGGCGCCGCCGGCGATGAAGCCCGACGAGATGAGCGTGCCGCGGTTGTTGCGCCGCTCGCCGAGGGCCTTGTCCTTGGTCAAGGACTTGACCAGGTGCGAGAGGAAGCCGCCGACGAGGAGGGGCGTCGTCAGGGGCAGGGGCAGATACATGCCCAGGGCGAAGGCCAGCGGCGGCACCTTGGCCAGCTCGGCCACGAGGGCCACCGAGGCGCCGATGCCGTAGAGGAGCCAGGTCACGGGCTCGCGCGACATCATCGACTTGATGACCGTGGCCATCAGGTTGGCCTGGGGCGCGGCCAGGGCCCCGCTCTGGAAGGAGAAGGCCTTGTCGAGGATGGTGATGGCGACGCCGACCGTCAGCGCCGAGACGAGGATGCCGGCGAACTTGAAGCGCTCCTGGTTGCGGGGCGTCGCGCCCAGCCAGTAGCCGATCTTGAGGTCGGTGACGAACGAGCCCGAGATCGACAGGGCCGTGCAGACGACGGCCCCGATGAGCAGGGCCACGGCCATGCCCGACTCCCCGGACAGGCCGGCGCCGAGCAGGATGACGCTCGAGAGGATGATGGTGATCAGGGTCATGCCCGAGACCGGGTTCGTGCCGACGATGGCGATGGCGTAGGCGGCGACCGTCGTGAAGAGGAACGAGAGCAGGATGCAGATGACGACGCCGATGATGGCCAGCTTGAGGTTCGAGATCCACAGAAAATAGAGGAACAGGCCGACGGCTGTGGCGGCGAGGCCGAGGATGATCGTCTTCATGTTCAGGTCGCGGCCGATGCGCTTGACCTGCGCCGCGCCGGCGTCCTTGCCCTTGAAGAGCTCGCGGAAGCCGAGCGAGAACGACTTGACCATGACCGGCATGGATTTGATGATCCCCAGGACGCCGGCCATGAAGATGGCCCCGATGCCGATGTTGCGGACGTAGGTGCTGAAGATCTGCGTCTCGCTCATCTGGGCGATGGGCACCGCGCCGGGATAGACCGCCCCGGTCAGGTGCTGGCCGAGGAACCAGATGGCCGGGATGAAGGCGAAGTGGGAGAGCAGGCCGCCGGCGACGATGACGGCGTTGTAGCGCAGGCCGATGACATAGCCGAGGCCGAGGAAAGCCGAGAGGGCATCGAGCTTGAGGACCATCTTGGCCTTGGCGGCGAGGTGGTCCATGAACGGCAGGAAGCGGAAGTTGATGTTCTCGTCCCAGAGCCGGACGCCGATCGTCAGGAACTCATAGACCCCGCTGACGGCGACGCCCAGGATCAGCGCCCCGGCCTGCTTGCCGCCGGACTCGCCCGAGACCAGGATCTCGGTTGTGGCCGTGGCCTCCGGGAAGGGGAGCTTGCCGTGCTGCTCGACGCAGAAGTAGCGCCGGAGCGGCGTCAGGAAGAGGATCCCGAGGCAGCCGCCGAGGAAGGTCGAGAGGAAGATCTTGACGATGTCGGTCGGCAGCCCCAGGATGTACAGGGCCGGGATGGTGAAGATGGCCCCGGCCAC
Organism: uncultured Eubacteriales bacterium; assembly: GCA_964541055.1. Classification (GTDB taxonomy): domain Bacteria; phylum Acidobacteriota; class Aminicenantia; order Aminicenantales; family Saccharicenantaceae; genus RBG-16-66-30. Next base: position 2,519 of record CAZIQR010000003.1, on the reverse strand, counting down.
GAGGGCCCCGGACGCCGAGCCGATCGACTGAAGGATGACGTTCTCCAGGATCGAGCTCTTCCTTTTATAGACGTAGCCGATGCCGACGGCCAGGATGGCGATGGGGATGGCCGCCTCGGGCACGGTGCCGACCTTCAGGCCGAGGTAGGCGATCGAGAAGGTGAAGAACAGGGACATGAACAGGCCCCACAGCACCGAACGGACCGTGATCTCCGGGACGCCGGTCTCGGCCGGCTCGAAGGGCGTGTAGGTTTGACCGGGGGCGAGCTCTTGATAGGCCTCAGGCGGGAGGGACTTGCGGGACGTCTCCATGCGGCCTCCATTCCGAGCGTGTTCGTATATCGACGAAACTCAGGCGAAGAGACTCAGGATGTCTTGGAGTACCTCGAGAGGACGTCTTCCGTGAGGCGTTGGAACGTCGCGGCGTTGATCCGGACCTTCTTCTCCTCGCGGGCCTTGGTCAGGTAGGACTGGAGGAACTCGTTCTTCTTCTGCTCGAGGAGCGTTCCCCGTTCGGTCGCCTTGACTTTGTCGAAGTCCGCCCGGGTCACATCTTTCCGCTCGAGGACCCGGAAGAGCGCGTAGCCTTCGTCGACGGGCATCGGCTCGCTCGTCTGCTTGACGGGCAGGCTGAAGACGAGCCGGTCGATCTCCGGCCGGTCGCCGACGAGGCTCAGGTATTGCTCCGGCTTGTGGGCCTCGACGAACTTGTACTGGAGCTTGAGCTTGGTCGCTTCGCCGCTCCAGTCGTCCTTGAGCGAGGCCCGGACGGCGCGGAGCTCGGCCAGGGCCTTGGTTTTCCGGAGATCGTCGAGGATGTCCTTCGCGACCTGGTCCCGGACCTCTTCGAACGTCGCCGGGCGCTCGGGCTCGATCGCCTTGAGCTCGGCCAGGGCCTCGCCGGCGTAGGTGAAGATCGGCCCGGAGATCTCCTTCTCCTTGAGGCCGAAGATCGCCTCGCTGACCGCCCCGGACGTGTCAAAATCGCCCAGCGGGTCGCCTTTCTTGAGGGCCCCGGTCGAGGCCGGCTTGAGGCCTTCCTTCTGGGCCGCGACGTCCAGGCTCTTCTCCTTGCGGGCCAGCTGCTCGAGCCGCTGGATCCGCTCGGCGACGAGGGCCCGGGCCTTCTCGTCCTCGAGAAGGCCCTTGATCGTGGCCTTGACCTCGGCCAACGGCTTGGTGACGGCCGGGGCCTTGTCGTCGACCTTCAGGATGGCCGCGCCGGTCTCGGTCTCGACGACGTCGGAGACGCCGCCCTTATCGAGCTTGGCCGCGGCCTCGGTCTCGGCCGCGCTGAGCGAGCGCCAGTCATAGAGGCCCCAGTCGCCGCCGGCGGAGGCTTTGTCGTCCTTCGAATGGGCCCGGGCCAGGGCGGCGAAGTCCTCGCCCCCGGCCGCGCGCTTGCGGAGGCCCTGGGCCTCGGCCAGCACTTTGGCCTTGTCGGCCGCCGTGGAGGGGAGCCAGATCCGGCTGACCCGGGTCTTCTCGGGCTCCTGGAACTGGGCCGTGTTGCCGGCGTAGTACTTTTCGATCTCGGCGTCCGTCACGGCGACCCCTTTCTTGAGGTCGGCCGTTCTCAGGACGGCGTATTCGGCGGTTCGCTTCTCGGGGATGCGGTAGCCCGCCTTGGTCTTGTCGAAATGGGCCCGGAGCTCGGCCTCGGACGGGGTCCCCGTGACCTCCATCTTGGCCGTCTCGGCGACGAGGTACTCGATCTTGGCCGAGTCGTTCTGCTTGCGGTAGGACTCCCAGACCTCGTCGTCGGTGACGAAGACGCCGGCCGTCAGGACGTCGACGACCTCGGTCATGAGGACGTCCTGCCGGAGGCTGGCCTCGAACTCGGCCAGGGGGATGTGGTTGTATTCGAGGATCCGCCGGTAGGCCTCGAAGCCGACGAACTGGCCGTCCTGCTGCAGGGCCGGGTAGCTCACGATCTTGTCCCGGACCTCGGCGTCCGTGGCCCGCAGGCCCATGTCCGAGGCGATGGCGAGCAGCAGCCGCTGCTGGACGAGCTGCTCCAGGACCTGCTGGGGCAGGCCGAGCTGCTGGATGAGTTGGGCGTTGAGCTCGCCCTGGAACTGCTTGCCGATCGCGTCGAGCCTCTGGCGCAGGGCCTGGAAGTAGGCGTCGGAGCTGATCTTGGTCCCGCCGACCGTGGCCAGCGCGTCGGACCGGCCGCCCTCGCCCAGCCGTCCGGCGCCACCCCAGATGGCGAAGATCGCGACCACGAACGTGGCCACGATGAGCCAGAGGATGGGCTTGAGCGATTTGACGTTGCGTCGCATGGTTTTCAGCATGGCTTACCTCGAAGAGCGGCGCCGGTGCTCGCGGTCGAACAGGGGACGCAGCTTCTGATAGGTCGTTTCAAGGTCCTCGATGAAGACCCGGGTTCCGGCGAAAAGGGGCATGAAGTTCGCGTCCCCCGTCCAGCGGGGAACGACGTGGAGGTGGTAGTGCCCGGCGACGCCGGCGCCGGCGCTTGGGCCCAGGTTCATGCCGGTGTTGAAGCCCTGGGGCCC
>CAZIQR010000002.1:0-45980 GCA_964541055.1 uncultured Eubacteriales bacterium | reverse complement strand
CCTCGACGCTGCCGGGCCCGGGCGGGCCGGCCGCCGGCGAGGCCCAGGTCTACGAGGTCAAGCCCGGCGACACGCTCAGCGGCATCGCCCAGAAGTTCTACGGCAAGGCCAGCCTGTACATGAAGATCTTCGAGGCCAACAAGGACATCTTGACCAACCCCGACCTGATCAAGGTCGGCCAAAAGCTCACGATCCCCAAGGTCTGATGCTCGGCGTCCTCGGCGGGTTCGGCCTGGCCGCGGCCACGGGCCTGAACGCCTATCTGCCGCTCCTCATCGTCGGACTCCTGGCCCGCTACACGACCCTGATCACGCTCAAGGCGCCCTGGAGCGCCCTGACGCACCCCGTCGTCCTCATCGTCATCGGGGTGCTGCTGGTGATCGAGTTCACGGTCGACAAGATCCCGGCCGTCGACACCGTCAACGACGTCATCCAGACGGTCTTCCGGCCGGCGGCCGGGGCCGTCCTGTTCGCGGCGAGCGGGAACGTCATCAGCAACGTCAGCCCGATCCTGGCTATGGTCTGCGGCCTGCTCATCGCCGGCGGCGTCCATACGGCCAAGGCCGTGGCCCGCCCGGCGGTGACGGCGGGCACGGCCGGCCTGGGGAATCCCGTGGTCAGCGTGGCCGAGGACGCCGTGTCGGGCCTGACCACGATCCTCGCGATCGTGGCGCCGGTCCTGTTGGGGCTTCTTCTCCTGCTTGCCGTCTGGCTCGTCATCCGTTGGTACGAGCGCAGGAGAGCCCGGACCTAAGAGGCGCCTCGAGCGCAGACCCCTCCCCCTCAAGGGACAGGTCTGCCATTGGCTCCGGCCGCGGCGAAAGGCCTAGGCTTTTTTCTTGATCAGATTATAGATAAAGAGCAGGACGAGCGCCCCGATGACGGCGCCGATGAAGCCGGCCGCCTGGCCCGGCTGATAGATGCCGAGCAGCTTTCCGAGATAGGTGGCTACGAACGCGCCGGCGACGCCCAGGATGATCGTCCAGATCCAGCCCATATTTTGGCGGCCGGGATAGATGAACTTGGCGATGACACCGACAATGAACCCCACAATGATCGTCCAGAGAATGTGCATAAGACCTCCCTTCGGCCCCTATTGTGCCGCGAAGCGCCGGACCTGTCAAACCGGCTCTGATCCGGCGGTCAAACCGTGGCCGGTTTCTTCTTGCCCAGGCGCAGCTTCATGGTCAGGATCTTGTCCGTGGAGAAGATCCGGGCGGCGATAACGGTCAGGACGACGAAGATCACGGCCATGTAGCCCAGCCCGAAGGCGATCATGCCCCAGTTGCCGAGGTAAAGGTTCTGCGAGACCAGGAACGGGTGCGAGAAGGGGATGACCAGGATCAGGATCTTGGCCGGCAGCGACAGCGTGTTCATGTCGGCGAAGAGGGAGATGAAGTAGGGGATCATGACCAGGAAGATGAGGGGCATGATCATCGTCTGGGCGCTGCGGAAGTCCTCGGCCAGAACGCCGAGGATCATGGCCAGGGCCAAGGCGACCAGGATGGCCAGGAACAGGGCCAGGCCTAGAACGATGTAGCCGGTCGTGTTGAAGGTCAGGCCGAGCTGGCGCATCAGCGCCCCGCCCCCGGCCTGCGCCCCGGCCTTGGCGACCTCGCCGGTCATGCCGCCGACGAAGCCCTTGAAGGCGAACATGTAGACGCCGGCCGAGATCAGGCCGACGAGGCCCGCCGCGAGCATCTTGGCGGTGATGATCGAGGTCCGCTTGATGGGCACGGTCAGGAGCGTCTCCAGGGTCTTGTTCTGCTTCTCCATGGCCACGGCCGAGATGACCATCTGGGACGAGTAGATGATGATCATCATCAGGACGATGGGGATGAGCATCGACTGCTGGGACATCAGGCCGGCCACCTGCGTCGCCGATCCCTGGGCGACATGGTCCCGGACGACGACGAAGTCCTTGCTCTTGATCGGGTTCTTCACGGCCTGAGGATCGAAGCCCGGCAGCTTCTCTTTGAGGAAGTTGTTGGACAGGGCGTTGTTCAGGGCCGAAACAACGCCATCGACGACGATCTGGCCCCGGGTGCCGATGATGGAGAAGGTCCGCATGAACGAGTAGGTCTCGATCTCGCTCGGCTTGAACGCGGTCAGGGACTCGCCGAATCCTTTCGGGATGACGAGGAGGAGCTTCGAATCGTTCGCCTTGGCGGCCTCGATGGCCTGCTCCTTGGTCTTGCCCGACTGGTCGAGGATCTTGAACCGGGCCGATTCGAGCCCCTTGAGCAGGGCCTGCGAGCCCCCGGAGCCGTCCTCGTCGAGGGCCGAGATGGTCTGAACGCCGACGATCTTCTGGATCTCTTTCTTGCTGACCTGGCCGATGAAATTGTAGAAGACGACCATGAAGAGGAGGGTGAAGACGAGCTGCTTGTTCACCAGCTCCTTGATCTCTTTTTTGAGCAGGTTGGCGAATTTTTTCATCGGAGGGAACTCCTGAAGACCTCTTCGAGGTTCTTGGCGCCGTGCTTGTCCTTGAGCTCGGCGGGCGTCCCGCTGTCGAGGATGAGGCCCTTGTTGATGAGGGCCACCCGGTCGGAGAGGAACTCGATCTCGAGCATGTTATGGGAGGAGAGCAGGACCGAGGTGCCTTCCTTAACGTAGCGGCGGACGATCTCGCGGACCTCGAGGGCGTTGAGGACGTCGAGGCCCGAGGTCGGCTCGTCGAGGATGGCCAGGGTCGGCTTGGTCATGAGGGACCGGGCCAGCAGGAGCTTGCGGGTCATGCCCTTGCTGTAGGTGCCGACCTTGGTCGCGAGCCGGTCGCCGAGCTCGGTGATGGCCACGGCCCGGTCGACGAAGGTCTTTTCTTCTTCGGCCGTCCGGGCATAGAAGTTGGCCATGAAGCGGAGGTAATCGAGCCCCTTCATGTCCTTGTAGGCGCCCGCTTCCTCCGGAAGATAGCTGATCTTCTCCCGGACGAAATCGGGGTCCTTGCAGAGGTCCTGGTCGAGGAACTTGATGTCGCCGGACGTCGCCGTGAGGAGCGTGGCGATGATCCGCAGGGTCGTCGTCTTGCCGGCGCCGTTCGGGCCGATCAGGGCGAAGACCTCGCCGGCGCGGACGTCGAAATCGACGCCGGCGACGGCGACCTGGGTGCCGTAGGATTTCTTCAATCCTCTGACTGTCAAAACATTTGGCATACGTGACTCCCTTAAAGAAGTCCGAAATTGAGAGGGTCTATTCTAGACCATACGGAAGGGGCTGTAAATCGTTCTCGGCGGGGACGCCGACAGGGGCGTTATTCCAAGCCCACGTCCTCTATGTAATCGACCGAGATCTTGGCCCTGGAGCCCGGACGGGGCTTGAGCAGGGCCGCGACCTTGAGGAAGGTCCGGTTCTTCTTCTTCCAGGTCTTGTCGAGGCGTCGGGCATAATGGGCGATGGCCAGGGCCAGCCACTGGCCGGCCAGGACCTTCCGGACCGAACCCTTGAGCGAGTAGAACTTGCGGTGGGCGAAGCTCTGGGCCCTCTGGAGGTCGGGGAGCGAGAAGCGGGCCGGCTGGAAGACGGCGTGGTGGGCGTCGTAGAGGGCCCAGTCGTGGAAGCGGATGCGGTCCTCCGCGGCGACCCGGTCGTAGAAGGCCGATCCCGGGAGCGGCGTCAGGATGAGGAACTGCGTCGAGGTCAAGCGGGCCCGCTTGGCCCAGCGCACCGTCTTGCGGACCGTCCGCCAGTCGTCCTGGTCGAAGCCGAGGACGAACATGCCGTGGATGTGGATGCGGTTCTGGCGGAAGACCTTGACGGCCCGGCCGATCTCCTCGACCGTCTGCTTCTTCTTCATCTCCTCGAGGGCGTCCGGATTGGCCGATTCGAAGCCGATGTAGACGGTGTGGCAGCCCGATTCCTTCATCAGCCGGATGAGATCGGGGTCGCGGGTGACGTCGGCCCGGACCTGGGTCGTCCAGCGGACCTTGATCCTCTCCCGGATCATGGCCTCGCAGAGCTCTCGGGTCCGTTTGGGATCGGCGGCGAAATTGTCGTCGTAGAAGAAGATCATGGTCTTGCGGCCCGAATAGAGCCGCAGCTCCTCGATGATGTTCGCCGTCGAGCGGAAGCGGTACTTGCGGCCGAACATGCCCGTCACGGAGCAGAAGGAGCAGTCGAAGGGGCAGCCGCGCGAAGTCAGCACGGGGATCGAGGACATGTGCTTGAGGCTCTTCGCGTCGGGGCGCAGGAGCGAGAAGTCGGGGAAGGGGATGGCGTCGAGATTCGTGGCCCGCGGCGCGAGGGGATTATGGGCCACAGCGCCGGTCCCGTCCCTGTAAGAGAGGTTGGGCACGTCGGCGTAGCCGGTCCCTTGCTCCCGGGCGTCGATGAAGGCCGCAAGCGCCGCCTCGCCCTCGCCCCGGACGACGAAATCGGCGTGCTCGAGGGCCTCGTCGGTCAAGTAGGTGACGTGGGGGCCTCCCATCAGGACGGGGATGTCCATGGCCCGAACCTTGTCGGCGATGGCGTAGGCCCGGGGCGCGGTCGAGGTGATCGTCGAGATGCCGACGAGATCGGCTTTGGCGATGACGTCGAAATCGACCGTGCGGAAATCCTCGACGAAGAGCTCGACCTCCCAGCCGCGCCGCTTCATCATCGTCCCGAGGATGAGCGTTCCCAGGCGCGGCAGCGGGAACCGGGAGAAGATGTGGAGATTGGGGGCTTTCGGTTCGATGAAGACGATCTTGGGCATGGCGGCCTACTTCGCGGGCTTGGCCCGCTTGGCGTTCCGGGACTGGAGGGCGAGGATGTCCCTTTTCTTCTTCTTGAGCTGGTCGCGCCAGCGCTCGATGCCCTCCTCGATGAGCTTCATGCGGTCATAAAGGCCGCGGATGGCCTCGAGCATGGCGGCGAGGCGCTTCTCGACCTCGGCCGGCGGCGTGGCCTCGAGGTCGTCCTCGATCGCGAGGAGTGTCCGAACGTCGTTCGAGATGGCCTTGACCTCCTCGAGCGAATAGCCGAAGAGCTGGAGATCGCGGATGAGCTGGCAGAGGAAAACGTAGTACTCGGAGTAAAGCCGGAAGCCGCCCTCGGTCCGCATGTCGGGCTCGATGATGCCCTTGTCTTCCCAGTGTTTGATCGTGCGGGGGCTGACGCCGGAGCGCTCGGCCAGGTTGCCGACGGTCAGGAAGCGGTCCTTGCCGGCGGCCTTCTTCTTGCCGCGGGCGTCTTTCGGCAGCCCGACCTTCTTGGCGATCTTGAGGATCTCGTCCGTGCCGTAGCCGAGGTCGGCCAGGCGCTGGACGAGGGCCACGCGCTCGAGGGAGGCGGCGGAGAAGAGCGGCGCCTTCTTTTCGCCGTAGCCCTCGGGCCTGACGAGCTTGACCTTGGCCCATTCGGCGATGCGCTCAGCCGGGACGCCGGACTTGGCGGCGAGGTCTTGGAGGGTCAGGACGTCTTTGTTCATAGTATACCTATGCGTTCAAATTAATATTAAATCAATATTAACATGCACGCATAGGAATATAGTAGACAGAGGTAACGCTGTCAAGCGGTTTTCTTCGGCCCAAGAAGCGGCCGACTTTTGACGAGTCCGGGCTGGCTTGCCCTACCGAGGCGGGGGATCCCGCGTTTTGTAGGGTAAATCAGCCTAGAATTTCCAGCAGTCTCTCGATCGCAGGCGTTTCCAGGGGCATCAAGTCCTTGGCGCCTGTCAAGGACTGCCGGACCAGAGACTTCCACCGCTTTGAGAGACCGGCCCAAAGACCGAGTAATCGGGCTCTTTCACAAGCTTCCGTGAGAATATACCGGCCGACGTATACGGCCTGTTTGATGTCCTTTTCCCTCTTCGCCGATCGCTCAGGGCGGGCGGCCAGAAAAAGCTTGTGCAAGAGGAATGCCGCGGGGCTGGGAACGCGGGCCAGCGTCCCCCGTCCGAGTTTGAGGGTGACAGGCTCGGCGGCGAGGATCTCCAGGTGCCTCAGTTCCTGGGGCGTCAAGGAGATCTCCTTCATAAAGCGGGGGGGGAGGGTTCCGTCCCTCCTTTCTTTGGTGACGAATTCCACTTTCATCCGGTTGCCGGTAAAGTAGACGGACCCGTCCGCATTGAAATGCTGGCGGAAACCCAGGCGCTCCATGAGCTCTCCGAAGTCAAAGGGACGCCCCTTGAACGGTCGAGGCACGAGAATATCGAGGTCTTCCGTCCGGAGAGGATACTTCTCCATCGGCAGATGCTTTTGATAGAGAAGAAAACACCAGCTGCCGATGATCTCGAATCCCTCATCCCAGAGCTTGTGCGCCGTCATCGCCCGCAAGATGTCCATGACGGGGCCCGTGAGATCGAGCTCCTCCCCTCGCCCCGATCTGAGGAGGCGTTGGGCCTCCCGGACCCTTAGCAGTTCCTTCTCCAATCGGTCCCTCTCCGCCAGGTTGTCCTTGAGTTCTTGAGGAACGACCTTCCCGATATAATCCGTTTTGACGGACCGGCCTTTTCTGTATTGGAGATAATGATAATGCTCCTCGCCGATCACCTTGATCCGGACCGTGCCTTTCGGGAGCAGGGCGAGCCGCGCGGAGATCTTCCGTTCCTGGTCCTTATAGAACGCGGCATTTTCGTTGAGGACGTTCCTAAGATCTTCCATGCGGACAAATTACCCTACAAAAGGACGAATGTCAAGAAAATGTAGGGTAAAACAATCCTGTCCCATCTCCCCGGGGGCGGGGCCTGATAAGGTTATCGCGGGGCGACGACCAGGGTCGTGAACGAGTGCCCGAGCGCGCCCGAGGCCCTGTCCTGGGCATAGAAATGCAGATAATACGTCCCCGGGGCAATGCCTGCCGTCGGGATCTCCAGGGACAGGATCTCGAGCGGGCCTTTGGGGGTCCGGTTCATCGCCGAGATGGCGACGGGCGAGCGCGCCCCGGTCGCGGCGTTGACCAGAGCCGCGGTCACGGCCAGGTCCGACTGGACGGCCGCGTTCGCGCAGGGGATGACGGCCTCGAGGTTCACTGCCGCCGACGTACACTCGTTCATGACCGGCGCGTAGAGCGCACTGTCATAAGGATAGATCTCGCCCCAGGGAAAAGCGGCTTTGGCCTTTTTTGCCGTCGGGACGAGAAGCCGGCATCCCGTCCGGGCCTCGAGCATCAGGGGCGTGCCGAGCTGGAGCCCCGTGATCTGGGGCTTGACGATCGTCGCCTTGGCCGCGGCCACGGCGCTCGTGCCCGTCCCTATGTCCCGGATGACCAGGCGGCACGAGTAATCCCCCGGGCTGAGCGTCGCGCCCGCCGCAAAGGCGAAGTCCCGGTCCCTCAGCGCGGACGGATCGGCCTCTTCCCGGACGATCTCGCTGATCTCGCCCTTGGCATCAAAGAAGATGGCCACGAATTCGACCTTTTGGCCCTTGAGCTTGGCCGTGACCTCGGCCGGGACCTTGGCCAGAACGGCCAGCCGCGAGAGGCCTTCCGCTCCGGTTGCCAAGGCGATCATCGGCACGTTGATAGGCAGTCGCGAGAAGGCCTTCTCGTTGAGCGCCAGGTCGAAGAGATGGATCTGCTTTTCGAGATCGGTGTATTCGCTGAACGGTTTGGGATTGAAGTATCCCGCCTGGGCCCGGACCTCGCAGCCCTTGCGGTTGACGGCGACCTTGACGTCGTGGAACTGGCCGTCCCAGCGCTCGTTGATGGCGTAACCGAGGACGTAATAGGTCCCTGTCATGGCCTGGATCTGGGCCAGGTTCTTATCGTACCTATTGATGTTCGAATAGTATTTCCCGCCAGTGAGGTCGGAGAGCCGCTTGAGCGAGTTCAGCCCGCCCTGCTTGTCGTCCTTGAAAACGTCCGTCGCGCCCGTGACCCCGGTGCTCATGGAACGGGCCCCGGTCGCCAGGGTGACGTCGTCATAGGTGAAGAGCGAGACCTCTTTGGCCGTTTCCCGCGTGTCGAACGTGTAATACGTGCAGCCCGCGGCGCTGAATTCCTTGTACATCTGTTCGTTCTGGCCGCGCAGGACGTTGTCGCCGACCGTTTCGCCGCTGCCGAAGCCGGACCGATAGAAGGGGTTGCCTGGAGTGTAGCCATAGATCAAGGCGTTGGGGACGCCGGTCGAGAAGAGGATGAAGTGTTTCTCCCCGTCGACGAGCCGCAGGGCGCGGGCCAGGCCCGTCATCTCCAGGATGAACCTCTGGGCCATGCTCCTCGATTCCTGGCGGTTGGCGTCGGCCTCCGCCCGGAAGTTCGTGCCCATGGCCGCTCCGGCCCCGGTGCCGGGGGAATCCTGCATCAGCCGCCAGTAGGCGTCTTCGATCTCGGTCGCCCGACCTCGGATGTCCTGGTGGCCGATCTCCTCAAGGACCTTGCGCACTTTGGCGTGATCGCTCGTCAGGTATTCATGGAAGGAGAGGCCGCCGACCGCGGAATAGGTCAGCACCGCCACCTGGTCGTCAGGACGGACAACATCGTCGAGGAAGTGGAGGGCCGCCGTGCGGGCCTTCAGGATGCCGCGCATGTTGTTATAGGCGAAATCGAAATAGAGGAAGAACTTGCGGCTCGACTCCGGGCCGGGTTGAGGCTTCGCGACGGGCGCCTCTTCACGCGGCTCGACGCGCGCGGCTTCCTCGGGAGACGCGGGCTGGGCCTTGATGGTGTGCTTTTCGAGGGCCGTGATCGCCACCGTCTGGCCGTTGTCCGTTACAACGAAATCCCCCGCGACCAGGTCCGGCACGGGGTTGCCCTTCTTGTCCGTCACGTAGACATGGATGAGCTTGAGGACGACGTTGACTTCGTATTGAAGAGGCTTCGTCAGCGTCTGGTTCTGTCCACGGGCGGGAGCCGGCGATGCACCTGTCATAGCCAAGAAAGCCAAGCCCGTGAAGATAAGAAGACGCAGACTGGCAGACGGGCGTATCTCAAGCATAATGACTCACCCCGGATGATAGCATTAATTGTGTCAAAAGACGCGCCTGAAAAATTGGATTCGACCCAAAAAATTGTCTTCCCCCGAGGACTATCTTGTTCATGAAATGACATTTAGAGCCGGAATATCACGGGGACGATCCGGCTCGCCCGGCCGCCCCGTCCGGGCGGGCGCGCTCTTGGCCCTTGACCCCGTCGCCAGTCTTTTGTAGAGTGAGGCCCACCCGCGGACATGAAGACCTCAGACGAGCTCGTTTTCGATTTCGTCGTTGTCGGCTCGGGCTTCGGCGGCAGCGTCTCGGCCATGCGCCTGGCCCAGAAGGGCTATTCGGTCGGGGTCGTCGAGGCCGGCCGCCGCTGGCACGCCGATCAGTTCCCGCGCCGCAACTGGAACCTGCGCAAGTTCATCTGGATGCCCGGCCTCGGCCTCTACGGCACGTGGCGCCTTAGGCTTCTCAACGGCGCCTTCATCCTGGCCGGGTCCGGCGTCGGCGGCGGCAGCCTCAACTATGCCAATACCCTCTACGTCCCGCCCGACGTCTTTTTCGAGCGGCCGAGCGTCCGGCGCCTCGGCGGCAAGGCCGAGCTCCTTCCTTATTATGAGCTCGCGGGCCGCATGCTCGGCCTCACGCCCAACCCCGTCGAGACGGTCCAGGACGTGGCCATGCGCGAGACGGCGGCCGAGATCGGGCGCGAGTCCACCTATCGCCTGACCAACGTTGCCGTCTATTTCGGCCAGGAAGGCGAGCCGGCCGCCGATCCCTATTTCGAGGGCGAGGGGCCGGACCGCGTCGGCTGCGAGCTCTGCGGCGAGTGCATGACCGGCTGCCGCAAGGACGCCAAGAACAGCCTCGACAAGAACTATCTCTACTTCGCCGAGAAGTTCGGGGCCCGGATCTTCGCCGAGAACAAGGTCGTCGACATCGAGGCGCTCGGCGCGGACGGGAGCGAGGGATACATCTTACGGACGCGCAAGACGACCGGCCTGTTCCGCCGGCGACGCGGCCTCACGCTGCGGGCGAAAGGCCTCGTCCTGGCCGCCGGGGCGCTCGGGACCAACACCCTGCTTCTTGACCTGAAACGCAAAAAGCGTCTTCCCAACCTCTCCGAACATCTCGGGCGCTTTGCCCGGACGAACAGCGAGACCATGCTCGGCGTCCGGTCTTTCAAGAAAGACGACTTCACCCGGGGCGTGGCCATCACCTCGAGCGTCCATCCCGACGACGAGACCCATCTCGAGCCGGTCCGCTTCGGTAAGGGGCATGACGCCATGTGCGCCCTGGTCGCCGCCTTGACCGACGGCGGGAAGAGACTGCCGCGCATGCTCCGCTGGCTCGGGAACGAGCTTCGCCATCCCGTCCGCAACTTCCGCATCCGTAGCCCGCATAATTGGGCCAAGGAAACGATCATCCTGCTCGTCATGCAGACCGTCGACAACTATTTCCACCTGAAGCGGCGCCGGCCGTGGTTCTTCCCCTTCGCGACGGTCCTTGCCTCGAAGCCCGGCGGCGATTCCCGGCACCCCACCTGGTTCCCGGCCGGCAACGATTTCGGCAAGCGCTTGGCCCGGCGGATCGGCGGCGGCGCGGCCAACGTCATCAGCGAAGTCACGGTCGGGGCGCCCATCACCGCCCATATCCTCGGCGGCTGCTCGTTCGGCCCGACGCCCGAGGAAGGCGTCATCGACGAGCGGAACCGGGTCAAGGGCTACGCCGGGATGTTCATCTGCGACGGCTCCCAGATCCCCGAGAACCTGGGCGTCAACCCGGCCCTGTCCATCACGGCTTTCGCCGAGCGGGCCATGTCCTTCGTACCGCCGAAGAAACCGCTCCGCACCCTCGCGGCCGAGAAGAAGTGGGGATTGGACGGCCTGCTCACGAGGCCGAGCTAGTCTCTGAGGAGTTCCTCGCCCGCCCTCCGCATGAGGGCGCCGGCCGCCGCCGTGTCCGCGGCGGGCCATCGGATGCCCGTGGCCTGCTTAAGGGCTGCCTGCGAATCCGTGATCGGCGGAGGGAAGGGACGGCGTCCGCCGGCCCAGGCGCTCCAGGCGTCCAGAACCTCTTCGAGCGCGCGCAGGGCGAGCTCGTTCGACTGGATGGCCTCTCCGGCGGCGGCCACGAACGAAGCGCTGCCGTTCTCGAGCTTCTCCAGCAGGGACGCGAGGTCCTGAGGAGCATCGCCGCGGCAATAGTCCTGGCGGAAGCCCGCAACAAGCTCCTCCATGCGCCGGGCCGACTGCCAGATCTCGCGGGCCCTGAGGCGGACGAGGGCCGCCTCGGCCCAAGTCTGCGCCCTGATCCGGTCGAATCCGGTCCGGCTGCCGCCGGCCGGGAGCCGGGACATTCTCCGGAACTTTTCGAGCCCCTTGAGCAGCGGCTCGATCCGGCCCCAAGATGCGCGGATGTCGGCGGCGGCCCAGCCGCCGAAGCGGGCGTGGTAGCCGGCCTCCGCCATGAAGGCCCCCAGCTCATCCCATTGGACCGGCTGCGTCCCGGCCTTGAACTCGGCCTGGAGCCTTGCCGCCCGCGCGTCGCCGAGGGCGGCGTGCATGCCCTCGTGGATGAGACCACCGGCGAGCATGTGATAGTCCTCATCGCGGAGGGCTTGGATCAGGCGCCCGTAGAGCGGCCCGCCGAGCGTTTCCCGGAGATCGCGATGGGCCTTCTCGTCGCGAAACCCTTCCTCGAGGCGTCCGAGCTTCTCCCTGAAGGCCGAGGCCTCTCGGCCGTTCTCGGCGGCCCGCATCCGGCCGTAGTCTCCGACGATCGCGCCGGGTGTGAAGGTGATGCGGTTCGCCACGCAGAGGGAGAGGTAAGGCGAGTCGTGGATCTCCATGAAGCGACGGCCGTCGGCGTCGAAGCCATGGGTCATGAAATAGGTGCCGGGACGGACGAAATAGACCCGGCCGGGGAAATAGCTCCGGGCCCGGTCCCAAGCGGCGCCGTATCCGCCGTTCGTCCATTCATCAGGGGTGAAAAGGCTTTTGACCGGTGCGTACTTCGATCCGAGAATGGTCTCGACCACCTCCTGGACCGGGTCGTTCGAGGGCAGGTCCCTGAAGAGGGTCCTTTCGAGCCCCGGCCGGGAGAGCAGGACGCCCGCGCCGAATAAGCTCAGGACGGTCAGCCAGACCGCTCCCCTGAGCTTGGCGGGGGGGTTCATGGAACCCTTCTCGGGTTCATCCGGCCCGCTGAGGCGTCCCCGGCAGGGGACCCGGACCGGAGTGGGGATGGCAAATGTCGTGTGCGGACGGCCTCAGGTCGTTCCCTCTCCGGGATCGTCCGGAGCAGGCGGGGCCGCCGGCGCCTCGTCGGGGGAGAAGACTTCGGGCTCGGACTCCGTGCCCGTCACCTTGCCTATGCGCCGCAACCGCTTCTCTTCCTGTTTCTTCAGACGCTTCAGCTCTTTGGTCCTTTTTTCGCTTCTGAACGCTCGGTTTCCTCTAGGCACCAGACCTCCTTGTTCCGGATTTTCGCTTGTATCATACAGAGATTCACCGGGGGGTTCAAGCCTGATATAATCCGGCCATGAGCGACCTCCAAGGCACCGCATTCCTCTTCCGCCGCTGGGACGCCGCGCCGGATCCGGCCGCGCCCAAAGCCGTCTTCCTGCTTGTTCACGGGCTCGGCGCCCACTCGGCCCGCTGGGACTTCTGGGGGGCTTTCTTCGCCGAGCGGGGCTTCGCGTCCTACGCCATCGAGCTCCGCGGCTTCGGGCGGTCGCCCGACAGGCCTCTCGGCCATGTCGATGCGTGGCGCTTCTGGGACGGCGATATCCTGGCCCTGAGGGACCGCATCGCTGCGGACCATCCGGGGCGCAAGGTCTTTATCGCCGGCGAGAGCATGGGGGGACTCGTCGTCTATGACCTCGTCGCCCGTCACCCCGGGCGGTTCAACGGAACGGTCCTGTTGGCCCCGGCCTTCAAGAACGGCATGAAATTCCCAGTGTCCGCTTACGCCAAAATCGGCCTGGTGCCGTTCCGTCCGAAGACCATGATCGACCTGCCCTTCACCTCCGAGATGGCCACCCGCGACCCCGATTACGCCGCGGTCATGAATGCCAACCCCGATGAAATCCGCGTGGCGAGCGTCAAGCTCATGGCCGGGTTCCTCCCGGTCCAGGCGCGGGCCGGCCGCCTGGCCAAGGACTTCGCGAGCCCCGTGCTCTTCCTCATCCCCGGCATCGACCACCTCGTCGACGAGCGAGGCGGCCGGAAGATCTTCGGGAAGATCGCCGTGGCCGACAAGACGATCATCGAGTATCCGGAAATGTACCACGCCCTCAATATCGACCTCGACCGGGAGAAGGTCTTCGGCGACGTCCTGAATTGGACGGCGGAACGGATTTGACATGAGCCACATCCTGGCCATCGACCAGGGCACGACCGGGAGCCGGGCCATCGTCTTCGACCGGGGCGGCCGGGCCGTCGCCTCGGCCTACGAGGAGTTCCCCCAGTATTTTCCGCGGCCCGGCTGGGTCGAGCACGACCCGGAGGAGATCTGGCGGAGCGTCTATCGGACGATCCAGAAGGCGCTGACGAGCGTTCCCGGCCGGACGATCGCCGCCGTCGGCATCACCAACCAGCGCGAGACGACCGTCATCTGGGACCGGCGCACCGGGCGGCCCGTGGCCAACGCCATCGTCTGGCAGTGCCGGCGGACGGCCGGCCGCTGCCGCGACCTCGCCGCCCGGCCCGGAATGAGCGCCCGCATCCGCGAGAAGACCGGCCTGCCGATCGACGCTTATTTCTCGGCCACCAAGGCCGAGTGGATTCTCAAGCGCGACGGGTTGCGCGAGCGGGCCCGGCGCGGGCGCCTTCTCTTCGGCACGACCGACACCTGGGTCCTGTGGAAGCTCGCGGGGGGCGCGAGCCACGCCACGGACCCGACCAACGCCTCGCGGACGATGCTCTTCAACATCCGCGGCCTCGACTGGGACGCCGAACTCCTCGACCTCTTCGGCGTGCCGGCCGCCATCCTGCCCCGGGTGTTGCCCTCGGCGGGCGAGTTCGGTCGCACGGTCCGGCTGGGACGGCTTCCGGCGGGCATCCCGATCATGGGCATCGCCGGCGACCAGCAGGCGGCGCTTTTCGGCCAGGCCGGCTTCCGGCCGGGGGCCATCAAGAACACCTACGGCACGGGCCTCTTCATCCTGCTCAACACGGGAAAGGAGCCGGTCGAGTCCCGTCACGGCATCATCACCACCGTGGCCTGCGGGCCCGGCGGCAAGGCCGCTTACGCCCTCGAGGGTTCGGTCTTCATCGCCGGCGCGGCCATCCAGTGGCTGCGCGACCAACTCGGACTGCTCGGAGCGGCCGGCGAATCGGAAGCCATGGCCGCCTCGGTGGCCGATAACGCCGGGGTCTATTTCGTACCGGCCTTTGTCGGCCTGGGCGCCCCCTATTGGGATGCCGAGGCCCGGGGCACAATCGTCGGCCTGACGCGCGGCGCCGGCCGGAACCACCTCGTCCGGGCCGCCGTCGAGGCCATGGCCTATTCCACGCGTGACGTTCTCGAGACGATGCGGCTCGACTCGGGGCTGCGGGTGAGGGAGCTGCGCGTCGACGGCGGCGCCTCGGCCAACGACTTCCTGTGCCGCTTCCAGGCCGACATCCTCGGCCTGCCCGTTGTTCGCCCGAAGACGGTCGAGACGACCTCGCTCGGCGCGGCCTATCTCGCCGGCCTCGGCGCCGGCATTTTCGAGTCGACCGCGGCCATCGAGCGGCTGGCCGTCGACGAGCGCAAGTTCATCCCAGCCATGCCGCGCGGCCAGGCCGACAAGCTCTACGCGGGTTGGCAGGCGGCCGTTCGTAAAGCCCGAGCGATCTAGCTTTTTAAGAAGCCCATTCACAGAGGAGGGCCCGCCGATGAGAAGTCTCGTTCGATTGCCGATCGTTTTCGTTATGCTCGCGGCGATCATCGTCGCGGGGGCATCGCCCCTGGGCGCCGCCGATACGTGGCGCGCGGATTGGCCGGTGGTCAAAACCTACGACCGCGACCACGTCGAGAAGATCGCCATGCCGCTCGGCGGCATCGGCACCGGCACCGTCTCGCTCGGCGGCCGCGGCAACCTCATCGACTGGGAGATCATGAACCGGCCGGCCAAGGGCTATACCCCTTACAGCGGCCAGCAGACCGGGCCCTTCTTCGCTATCCACGTCGAGGGCGGCGAGGCCCCGTTCACCCGGGCCATCGAAGGGCCGCTGCCGCTTTCCGCCTACGAGGCCTCGCACGGCTCGACGGCCATCAACCACGGCCTGCCCCGCTTCCGCAACGTCTCCTTCGCCGCGGCCTATCCGCTCGGCCAGGTCTTCTTCTCCGATCCGGATTCGCCCGTGGACATCCGCCTCGAAGCCTGGAACCCGCTCATCCCCGGCGACGCCGACGACAGCGGCTTCCCGGTAGCGGCTTTGCGCTACGTGATCATCAACAGGACCGGCCGGCCGCTCAAGGCCGCGGTCTGCGGCACTCTGCCCAATTTCATCGGCGCCGACGGCTCGGGCACGACCAAGGACTGGAAGGGCGACCCGATCACGGCGGGCCCGGTCAAGAACAAGAACGAATTCCGGGCCACCGACAAGCTCCGCGGCCTCTTCATGCATTCGGACGGGGTCAGCGACAAACACGAAGCCTGGGGCACGATCGCCCTGGCCGCACCCGCCGGGACCCGCGGTACGAGCCGGGCGGCCTGGCTCGTTGCCGGCTGGGGCACGCCTCTCCTCGATTTCTGGGACGATTTCGCGGCCGACGGCAAGCTCGACGCGCGGCCGGCCACGAACGAGGACATGCCTTTCGGCTCGCTCACGGTCGAGGTCGACGTCCCGGCCGGCGGGAGCGCGACGGCCGCCTTCATCCTCGCTTGGCACTTCCCGAACCGCGTCACCTGGTCGCCCAGGGGCACCCCGGACGACGTCATCGGCAACTACTATACGACACGCTGGGCCTCGGCGTGGGACGCGGCCGAGGCCTTCGTCTCGTGCGCCGGCGGGCTCGAATCGCGGACGGTCGAGTTCGTCCGGGCCTTCGTTTCAAGCGCTCTTCCGGCCGAGGTCAAGGAGGCGGCCCTCTTCAACCTCAGCACGCTTCGGACCCAGACCTGCTTCCGGACCCCCGACGGCAAGTTCTTCGGCTTCGAGGGGTGCAGCAACAACTCGGGCTGCTGCTGGGGCTCGTGCACCCACGTCTGGAACTACGAGCAGGCCACGGCCTTCCTCTTCGGCGACCTGGCCCGGACCATGCGCGAGACCGAGTTCCTGGCCGCGACCGACGACCAGGGCCTGATGAGCTTCCGCGTCCGCCTGCCGATCGAGCGGGCCCGCGAGTTCGGCAAGGCCGCGGCCGACGGCCAGATGGGCACGATCATGCGCGTCTTCCGCGAATGGAAGATGTCGGGCGACAACGCCTGGCTGGCCAAGCTCTGGCCGTCGATCAAGCGGGCCCTCTCTTTTGCCTGGATCAAGGGCGGCTGGGACGCCGACCGCGACGGGGTCATGGAAGGCTGCCAGCACAATACCATGGACGTCGAGTACTACGGACCGAACCCGCAGATGGAGCTCTGGTATCTCGGCGCGCTGCGGGCCGGGGAGGAGATGGCCAAGGGCGCCGGCGACAAGGCCTTTGCCGCCCTCTGCCGCGACCTCTTTAATAAGGGCCGGGCCTGGACGGACGCCAACCTCTGGAACGGCGAGTACTACGAGCACCATGTCCAGCCGCCCAAGACCGTCGAGGATGTCGCCCCGGCGCTCCGCCTCGACATGGGCGCGAAAAGCGTCACGGAGCCCGACTACCAGCTGGCGCAGGGCTGCCTCGTCGACCAGCTCGTCGGGCAATATATGGCCCACATCTGCGGCCTGGGCTATCTCGTCGACCCGGCCCACGTCAAGACGACCCTCCAAAGCATCCTCAAATACAACACCCAGACGGGATTCAACGACCACTTCAATTGCCTGCGGTCGTTCGTCCTCGGCGACGAGACGGCCCTGCTCATGGCCAGCTATCCCAAAGGCCGGCCGCGGAACCCGTTCCCGTATTTCACCGAGGTCATGACTGGTTTCGAGTACACGGCGGCCGCAGGGCTTCTCTACGAAGGCGAGCTTGCGAGCGGGCTCAAGGCGATCGGCGACATCCGGGCCCGCTACGACGGGAAGAAGCGGAGCCCGTTCGATGAGGCCGAATGCGGCCATCACTATGCCAGAGCCATGGCCAGCTGGGCGGCCGTGCCGGCCCTCTCAGGGTTCTTGTGGGACGGCCGCGTTCAGGCCATGGCCTTTGGCGCCGGCGAAGGGACCTGGTTCTGGTCGAACGGCGAGGCCTGGGGCACCTGCACGGTGGGCCCCGGCGGCAAGACGGCCGAGCTCAAGCTTCTTCAAGGCGCGATCGCCTTGAGGTCCTTCCGCCTGGGGAACGACCCGGCCAAGGCCTTCAAAGAGGTCCGGACCCTCAGGCCCGGGGAGTCGCTCAGCCTGGAATTCTAGGGCGGCGGTAATGAAACAACGGCCCCTGGGGGCGCGTATTACAGGGCGTCCAAATCGACCATGAGGAGTTCGACATGAGGAGATCAATGCTTATCGCCGCGGTCCTGATCGCGGCCGCCATGTTTTGGGCCGTCCCGGCCTTCCCGGGGACCATCCCTTCGTCCGTCGTCCCCAACGATGCCCGATGGCTCGCCCACTTCGATATGGAGAAGTTCGTCGCCACCAGCCTCTACGGCTATCTCGACAGGAGCGGCGCCTTCCAGGTCAAGGCCGACAAGATCAACGGCTGGCTGAAGATCGATATCAAAAAGGACATCACCGGATTGACCCTCTTCGGCCTGGGGGATGATAAGAAGGACGAGGTCATCGTGGTCCTCGCCGGGAAGTTCGACCGGTCCGCGATCCTGGGCCAGATCAGTCTGCAGGAGGGGCACAAGGAGATCCCCTACGGGGAGCGCAAGATCTATTCGACGGGCGACGACGAGTTCGGCGCCTTCGCCAACGACCGCCTGATCGTCCTTGGCGACAGCCAGGCCGCCATCCAAAAGTCCCTCGACACGGCCGACTCGAAGGGCCGGAACTTCTCCGGGTCGCCCCTGAGCGATGCCCTCAAGGAAGTCCCTTCGGGCGCTTTTCTAAGCGGCTTCGTGCCCAACCTCTCCGGGCTGGGCAAGGAGATCGGCGAGTCCAAGATGCTCGAGCAGGCGACTGGGCTGTTCTTCCTGGTCCAGGAAAAGAGCGATCATATCCTCTTGCACCTTCAGTTGACGGCCGACAACGCCGAGAAGGCCAAGAACATCACGGACATCATCCAAGGCCTGATGGCCCTCGGCCGCATGAGCGGTGGCCAGGACAAGATGTCCGAGATGATGCAGGTCCTCGACGGCCTCCGGGTCGGCCAGGACGGCAAGGTCATCAAGCTCGACTTCGAACGGCCGTCCAAGGAGATCGCCGACCTGCTCACGCACAACAAGAGCGTTAAAGGATTGCTGGATTAGGATGACCGAGACCGGACGGACCGCAGAGAGGACCGACGAGGAGCTGGCCCGCGAGGCGCGGGCCGGCTCGCGCCGGTCTTTCGAGGAGCTGGCGTCGCGCTACCGGCGCCGGCTCTTCGTCTATCTGCGGCCGCGGCTCGCGAGCGACGAGGACGCCGAGGACATGGTCCAGGACACGTTTCTGAAGCTCTTCCGGAACATCGACGGCTACGATCCCGCCTACCGTTTCTCGACGTGGCTGTATACGTCGGCGGGCCGTCTGGCTATCGATGCCTATCGCAAGGGCATCGCCGTACGGGAACGGACCGGCCTCGACGATCGTTTTGACGTCCCCGACCCGGCGCCGGGACCCGAGTCCCGCCCCGGCGAGTCGGGGCTCTGGGACGCGGCCCGGACCCTGAGCGAGGACAGGTTCCGCGTGCTCTGGCTGCGCTACGGCGAGGACATGGCCGTCGAGGAGATCGCGGCCGTTCTGGGGCGGACCAAGCTCGCCGTCCGGGTGCTGCTCCATCGGGCCCGGACGAGCCTGGCCGCGAGGGTCGGCGCAGGGACGGCCTGTGCCGTCGGTCCGCAGACCGGGGCGGCGCGTCAGGCCGCGGGGAATTGAGGAAAAGGAGACCTCCGATGTTGTGCAGGATCAGCCGCTGGATGATCTCGAGGTCGCAGGATACGGGGAGGAGACTGCCCCGGGCGATCGAGCGGCACGTCGGCCGCTGCCGGGTTTGCGGCGCCTTCGCCCGCGCCTCGATGACGGTCGCGTCACGGCTCAAGTCGGAGCGGGCCGCGTTCCTGGACAAGGTCCCGGACTTCGACCTGGATCTCGGGGCCGGTCAGGCTGTGTTCGAAACGGCGCCTCGGACGGCAGAACGGATATCACGGGCGCCCCGGCGCCTCGTCTTTGGGCTTCGCCCCCTCCCCGTCGCGGCGGCGGCTTTGGCCCTCGCCGTCACGGCCGGGGTCATCGTCTTCCAGACGACGCGCCGGCCGTCGCCGGCGAACCCTCAGGATCTCGTGGCCATGAAGGAGGCCCTCAAAAGCCTGACGTCCGCTCCGGTGGGGATCCCGGGGGTCCTCGGCCGGGCGGAATCGTCTCTCGACAAGGAGCGGCAGGTTTTGGAGAGGTCGCTCGTCGCGGCGGCCGACTATCTGCAGTCGCGCCTGAACATCAAGATCGAGCGGAAGGCGAATCCCCGGTCGCTATGACCCGGCCTAGCGGACCCGCTGACGGGTCGGGCGGAAATCCCAGGTCAGCTGGAACATGATCTGCCGGAGAAGCTCGTTGAGGGCGGCGTTCTTGTCGCGGACGGCGAAGACGGGGATGCCGTTGTCCATCCCGACCGATCCGACCGTGCCCTGACGCATGGCCGAGTTCGTCCACAGCGTCGCGCCGCTCTTGGTGGAGACCAGGCGGACCTTGACCGCCATGTCCATCGCGGCGCGGGCGAACAGGGTCCGGGAGAGCGGGGCCGCCAGGTCGAGCTGGGGCTTGACCTTGGTCACGGCGATCTCGCCGAGGAAGACCGCGTCGACCCCCTCCTTGCCGCCGATGGCCGGGAAGGCGTCCCGGTCGAACTCGGTCCTGCCGATATCGCCCAGGACCTTGCCGGCTGGGCCGAGCTCGACGACCGGCACGCGCTGGGCGGCCGTGACCTCCTCGAGGAAATCCTGGGTGGCGACGGCGTCGAGGTCGCCTTTGGCGTCCTTGGCCGTGAACAGCACCAGGCCGATCGTCCCGGCGGAGCTCAGATCGACGGCCGGGGGGACGAGGATGTAATGGGCGGCGCAGCCGGCGACGGCCGCGGCGATGATCAGGGTGAACGCGACGTGCTTGGGTCTCATGGGCGAACTCCTTCCCGGACGGGCCCGGGCCCGGCCTGAGAGAATTTAGTCGCGAGAGACCATCGGCCGCCGGAATCCGGCCCTATCGGACCAGGTGGAACGTCGTCTGGCGGCCGGAGAGGAAAACCGTCCGCTCGCCGTCGAAGAGAATGTCCTGTTCGAGCGGCACGCGGAAGTCGATCCCCCATTCGGGCACCGGCCCGGTGACGCTCATCTCGGCCGTGAAGGTGCTCATGGGCACGAGCCTGACGTCGCCGCGGCCGGCGTTGTTCACCTGCTCCCAGGGCAGGCCGATGAGCGGCCCGGGCTCATGGAGGAAAAGCCCCATCGAGTGCGAATAGATGCGCGGGCCGGGAATACCGAGCTCCTTGGCCTTCCTGAGCATATTCCCGAGCATCCCGTTCCCGGTGAGGCCCGCCTTGAATTCGCCGCAATAAATATCCTGAAGCCGGTTGGTCTCGGCCATGAGCTTCTTGAGCCCATCCGGTGCGTCCGTTTCACCGGGGCGCAGGACATAGGCCAGCTCCTGGTGGTCGCTGTTCCAGCGGGCGTACTTGATCCCGACGTCGCAATGGAGGACGTCGCCGGGACGGATGATCTTGTCGTCCTTGCCCCATTTCTCGACGTCCTTCGGCGAGCGGCCGCGGATCGAGACGAAGGGGCTGAAAGAGACCTTGAGGCCGAGGTCGGCGACGCGCTGCCAGTAATACCAGCGCAGGTCGTCGGCCGTCGTCTGGCCGACGGTGATGACCTTGGGCGAGAACATGTCGGCGATGATCGACCGGGAGAGGGCCGCCGCCCGCTCCATCATCTCGACCTCCTCGTCGAGGAGCGTTTCGGCCCAGAGGGTGACGAGGGGCTCGGCCGACGCCAGGCGGGAGGCGTATTTCGACCCGACGGCCTCGACGATCCGCTTCTTCAGGACCGAGGAGAGGCCTCCGGCCACCCACTGGACCTCGCCCTCGTTGAGGCCGATCTTCTCTGGGTCGCGCTCGCGGACGATCCGGCCCAGGGCCTCCCACTGGCTCTCGCCTTTCTTGGCGTCGAAGGCGGACGAATCCCAGGCGTTCATGAACAGGCCCTGGGTGTCCGTCCGCGAGACGTTCAGCCGCTCGACGCCCTTGGCCGGCCCCTGGTCGAAGAAGACCAGGATCTGGGTGATGGGGTTCCAGTTCTCGTAGGGGGCCATGGTCTCGAAGACCGGGTCGAGGTTGTCCTCGTTGCACGAGACGATCCACATGTCGAAGCCGGTCTCGCGCATCATCCGGGGCACGAGCGTGTCGAGCCGCTTGGCGGTGATCCGATAGACGAGTGCCGCCCGGTCGCGGATGGACAGGACGGACGGCGTCCCGCCGTGCTGGGCGGGGGCGGGCAGAGCGGCGATCAGGAAACCGGCGACAACGAGGGCTAAGACGGATTTCTTGAACATGGGTCCCTCCTTCGACTCTGGCTATCGTTGGTTCTACCACCGCCGGTCTGGCCCGGTCAATACCGGCGAGCGGATATGATGGCGAGGAGGAGAGTTGAGCGCGATTTGGAAAATTTTAGCCGGGGCGCGTTCCGAACGAGGGCAGTTTCCCTGGAAACCGGCAAAACGTGTTTGAGCGAGGCGTAGCGCACGCCGAGCGAGTTGTTTTGACGCCGAGTCCGGAGCACGTCCCGGCGTTAAAAAATTTTCCCATGAGCGCGAGATTATCCTCCGAGCCAAGATAGCGAGCCGGAACATTTCGGCTCAGCCCCGCGTATAAAAGAACGGTGTCTGAGTCCGAGTTGATTTCGGGCCCGCGTTTTGCGAGAATGTCTCGACTATCCTCTCTACGGGAGGTACCTCACGTGACCCTTCGCCGCATCCCCGTCCTCATCGCCGTTTCCCTCGTCTGTCTGGCCCTCGGCCCCCTGGCGGCCGCGGATCTGACCTTCGACCGCTACCACCGGCCCGAGGAGATCGCCGCCGCCCTGCAGGACCTGGCCCGGGCCAATCCCGGCTTCGCCAAGGCCGCGGTCCTGGCCAAAAGCCCCGGCGGCCGCGACCTCGTCCTGCTCGAGATCGGTCCCGAGACGGCCAAGGCCGCGAAAACCCTGCCGGCCGTCTTCGTCGCCGCCGACATGGACGGCACCGTGCCGCTTTCGGCCGAGGCCGGTCTCTGGCTGGCCAAGGCCCTCTGCGCCAAGGCCGACCTTCGCGCCGACCGGACCTGGTACATCCTGGCCTGCGGCAATCCCGACGCCGCTTCGCTCTACTTCGCCAAGCCCCTGCGCCTCGACAGCCGCAACGGCCGGCCGATGAACGACGACCAGGACGACGCTGTCGACGAGGACGGCCCCGACGACCTCGACGGCAACGGCCTCATCACCCAGATGCGCGTCAAGGACCCCGAAGGGACCCTGATGACCGTCGCCGGCGAGCCGCGGCTGATGAAGAAGGCCGACGGCACGAAGGGGGAGAAGGGGATCTGGAAGACCTATCCCGAAGGGATCGACAACGACCGCGACGGCCAGATCAACGAGGACGGCCCCGGCGGGGTCAGCCTCGGCACGTCCTTCCCCCACCTTTTCAAATACCATACCCCCGACGCCGGCCCGTGGCCCGGGAGCGAGCCGGAGACCTTCGCCCTGCTCAAGTTCTTCAATGAGCACCGCGAGATCGGGCTCTTCTTCGTCTTCGGCGAATCGAACTTCTGCCTCAATCCGCCCCGCGCCGGCCGCAAGGGCGACGCCGACTTCACCCAGATCAAGGTGCCCGAGCGTGTCGCGAGCTTCGTCAACGCCGACCCAAACCGCACCTACACCATGGCCGAGCTCATCGAGCTCGTCAAGCCGCTCGTCCCGCCGGGCATGGAGGTCAACGAAGGGCTGATCGCCGGCTTCCTCGATCTCGGGGCGGCCGTCAACCCGCTCGACGAGGACCTCAAGTTCTACAAGGAGCTCTCCGAGAAATACAAGGAATTCCTCAAGGCGGCCAAGCTTGACGCGAAGCGCCTCGATCCCGCTCCCGACAAAGACGGCTCGCTCGAGCTCTACGCCTATTACCATCTCGGCCTGCCCTCCTTCGCCCTGGACTTCTGGACCCTGCCCGAGGTCAAGGAGGAGAAGCCGGCCGAGGAGATCACGCCCGACAAGCTCGAGAAGATGACGAACGACGAGTTCATCGCCCTCGGCGAGGACAAGATCAACGCCTTCCTCAAGTCCTCCGGCGCGCCCGATCAGTTCAAAGCCAAGGACGTCATCGAAGCCATCAAGGGCGGCATGATGGACACCAAAAAGATGGCCGAGATGCTGAAGCAGATGCCGAAGAAGCCGGACGAGGGCGGGGCCGACCCCAAAGAAAAAGCCCTTCTCGCCTGGAGCGACAAGGAGCTTGGCGGCCAGGGCTTCGTCGCCTGGAAGCCGTTCAAGCACCCCACGCTCGGCGACGTCGAGATCGGCGGCGCCGTGCCCTATGCCGACAACACGCCACCGGCCAAGATGATCGACGGCCTCGTCTCGGGCCAGGCCCCCTGGGTCTTCGAAGTGGCCAAGAAGATGGCCCGCGTCGCCATCGCCGACGCCAAGGTCAAGGCCCTCGGCGGCGGCGTCTACGAGGTCAAGGCCTGGATCGAGAACAAGGGCGGCCTGCCCTACCCGACGGCCATGGGCGCCCGGGACCAGCGCATCCTGCCGGTCGTCGTCAGCCTCGGCGGCCAGGGATTCGACATCGTTCAGGGGAAGAAGCGCAGCCTGGTCCAGTCCATCCCGGCCCAGGGCTCCCATTCTGTGACGTGGCTCGTCCGGGCCGCCGCGCCGGTCAAGATCGAGATCAAAGCGGAGACCCAGACCGCCTGGCGCGATGCCCGGACGGTCGACCTGGGAGGTGCCAAGTGAAAAAGCTCGCCTATGCCCTGCTCGCGGCCCTGTTCCTGGCCTCGACCCTGCCGGCCCAGAAGGCCGAGATCACGGTCCCGCTGCGGTTCGACCAGTATTACCCGCTCGACCAGGTCTACCAGGCCCTCGAGGCCCTCCACAAGGCCTACGCTCAGCTGACGACGCTCGAAACCGTCGGCAAGAGCGAGGAAGGCCGCCCGATCATGGCCATGACCGTCAACAATCCCAAGACCGGCGCCGCCCTCGACAAGCCGGGGCTTTATCTCGACGGCAATATGCACGGCAACGAGATCCAGGGCGGCGATATCTCGCTCTACTTCCTCGACTATCTGCTCGGGAACTACGGCAAGAATCCCGAGATCACGGCCCTCGTCGACAAGAATTGCTTCTATGTCGTGCCCGTCGCCAATGTCGACGGGCGCTATCACTTCTTCGCTGACGCGAACAGCCCCGACAGCAACCGTACCCTGCGCATCGCGATCGATGACGACCGCGACGGGCTCATCGATGAAGATCCGAGCGAAGACCTCGACGGCGACGGCAACATCTGCGAGATGCGCAAGAAGGACCCCTTCGGTCCATACAAGACGGACCCCGAGGACCCGCGCCTGATGGTCCGGATCAAGCCCGGCGAGAAGGGCGAATGGACCCGCCTCGGGGAAGAGGGGATCGACAACGACGGCGACGGCCAGATCAACGAGGACGGCGAAGGCTATGTCGACCCCAACCGGAACTGGGGCTTTGACTGGGCCCCGCCTTACGTCCAGGGCGGCTCGGGCGATTTTCCGTTCCAGGCCGTCGGGCTCAGGGGCCTGGCCGAATGGATGATGACCAAGACCAACATCGCCTTCGTCTGGTCTTATCACAATAACGGCGGCATGCTCCTCCGCGGTCCGAGCCGCAAGGGGCTCGGCGAGTATCCCGCGCAGGACGTCGCCGTCTACGACTTCCTCGGAAAGCAGGGCGAGCGCATCATCCCCGGCTACCGCTACCTGATCTCCTGGAAGGACCTCTATACGACCTACGGCGATTCCGGCGAATGGGCCACCCAGACGCTGGGCGCCTATTTCTACTGCGCCGAGGTCTTCCAGACCGAGTCCGAGGCCTTCCAAGGGGCTTCGGAGAAGGCGGAGCCGCGCTCGCCGCGCGAGGAAGCGGCCCGCAGCTTCATGGACGAAGGCGTCTCCGAGCGCGACCGCCTCAAGTTCAGCGACAACGTGGCCTCGGGCACGCTCTACAAGCCCTGGAAGCCCTTCAAGCACCCGCAATACGGCGACGTCGAGATCGGGGGCTGGGTCAAGATGAGCTCGCGCCTCGGCGCGCCCTTCATGATCAAGGACCTCGTCCACCGCAACGCCATGGCCGCCCTGTTCACGGCCAAGCACCTGCCGGAGGTCTCGCTCGAGGTCCTCGAGGTCAAGCCGCTCGGCGGTGACCTCTATCGCGTCCGGACGCGCCTCTCCAACCCCAAGGCCATGCCGACCATGAGCTACCTCGCCCAGAAGGTCAATCTCTATCCCAAGGACACGCTCACCGTGAGCGGGGCGAAAGTGGTCGCCGGCGGCCTTCTCGTCGACCCCTACCGCGACGAGGCGATCTACAAAAAGGACCGGCCCGACCTCCAGTTCCTGGTCGTGCCCGGCTTCGACAAGGTCGAATACCAATTCCTGGTCGAAGGGAAAGGCGAGCTAACGATCCGCTATGCGTCGCGCCACGGCGGCAAGCTCACGAAGACCGTCAAGCTCGAATAGCGCCGGCCTTCGCCGGGGAGGCGGGGCCCTATTTTTCGGCGCGCTTGATGCTGATCGACAGCCCCGCTCCGCTTTCTTCGGCGAACGACGTCTCCAGGAACGGCAGGGACAGGACGTGATCCACGAAGCCGGCCGCGCCCCAGCGGCCGCCCCTCATGCGCGGCGAGACGTTGTGGGCCGCGAACGCGCCGCCGACCGTGAGCTTGGGTAGGACGGCGACAAGATAGTTCTTGTACCAGTCCTTGTCGGCGTCGCAGAAGACGAAATCGAAGGGACCCGGCAGGGACGGGACGACCTTCCGGTCGAGGTCCGGCGCCGCGGCCGGGATCTTTTGGGCCGACGCGGCGGAGGCGAAGAAAACGAGCCCGACAAGCCCGGCCATCTCCAGAAAAGGCGCTCTCATGTCTCCTCCGGCGAGCGAAAACGGCGTTTTTTCCATTATATCCGAATTTCGCTCTTTTCAGGGGAAGATCGGGGTCGCTTCGGCGTCCAAAGACCTTATGGTATAGTTGTCTATTTAAAGCCCCCCTCGAGGCCTTCCTCCAGGCCCGGGGGAATCAGGAGACGCGACGATGGCAGAGAATTCGAGACCAGGCGGGGCGAGACGCTTCTTCGCCTTGATCACCCTGGGCCTGATCTTCGTCCTGGCCCCCCTGCTCACCGCCCAGGAGCGGCCGTTGACCCTCGACGAGGCGGTTAAGCTGGCCTTGGACCGGAACGAGCGTGCCCAGGCGGCCGAACAGGATATCGCCGCGGCCAACGCCCGGGTCGCCCAAGCGCGGTCGTTCTTCCTCCCCTCCTTGACCAGCACGAGCACCTATTCACGGCGCCCCTTCGAACGAACGATCACGGTCGGCGACACCACAGTCGTCATCCAGCGGCTGAACGGCCTGTCGGAGGCCTTGTCGCTCAACTGGACCCTGTTCGACGCCCGGAGCATGACCGGCCTGGCCGCGGTCCGGGCCCAGCGGAACGCGGACGTCGCCGCGGCGACCGAGAGCCGCCGGCAGCTGGCCTTCGAGGTCAGCCAGGCCTTCCTGGGAACGCTCGGCACGAACCAGGTCCGCGAGGCCTCGGCCCGCCGCTACGCCTTCGCCGGGCAGAACCTCGACGCGGCCAAGGCCCGCTTCAATGCCGGCCTGGCCTCGGTGAACGATGTCACCCGGGCCGAGCTCGAATACGCCACGGCCGAGGTCGGCTTGACCCAGCTCCAGGGGCAGGTCGAGACGACGACCCTTCAGCTGGGCAATCTCCTCGACGCCCCCGAGGCGGTCCGCGGCTCGCTGGTCGTTCCGGAGTTCCTGATCGAGGCCGCTTCGGCCGAGGCCGCGAACACCGAAGCCCTGGTCGAGGAGGCCCTGGCCCGCCGGCTCGACGTCGGCTCGCTCCGCTGGATCGCCTCGTCGCAGCGCTCGCTGTCGAAGGTGCCCCTGCTCGGCTTCCTCCCCTCCCTCAGCGCCAGCGGCCGCTACACCATCACGAACGAAGCCGGGTTCAGCGGCAAGACCTCGACTTGGACGGCCGGGGCCACTTTGAGCTGGAGCCTCTTCGACGGACTGGCCCGCTTCGGGCAGGCCCGGGAGCGCCGGGCCCTGGCGAAGCTGGCCGACCTCGACCTTCAGGCCGCGGTCCGGCGCGTCGATCTCGAGGTCCGGGAAGCCCTCGTCTCCATGACCAACCAGCGGGCCTCGCTGAAACAGGCCACGACCGCCTACGAGGTCGCCAAGAAGAACGCCGCCGAAACAAC
Organism: uncultured Eubacteriales bacterium; assembly: GCA_964541055.1. Taxonomy (GTDB): domain Bacteria; phylum Acidobacteriota; class Aminicenantia; order Aminicenantales; family Saccharicenantaceae; genus RBG-16-66-30. The sequence continues at coordinate 18,455 of CAZIQR010000002.1, read as the reverse complement.
GGAACTCTACCGCCAAGGCCTGGCCACGGCCCTCCAAGTCGCCGACGCCAACGTCAGCCTCTTCGAGGCCGAGGTCGCCCTCGTCCAGGAACGCTACGGTCTGGGTGTCGCCTTCCTCAACTTGGAAGCCGCCCTCGGACTCGACCCCTTCGGGAAGGAGCCACGTCAGTGATCAGCAAGACAAGCCAGAAGATCGCCGCTCTCGCCGCCGCCGCGGCGCTCGTCGTCATCGCCGCAGCCTGCAAGAAGGATGCCGGGTCGCCCGCCGCCAAGGGCGGGCGCCGGGGCCAGGTCGTCTTCCCCGTCGATGTCGTCCAGGTCCCGGTCCGCTCCCTCGTCTATACCGTGACCGCCGTCGGCTCGGTCGAGGCCTTCGAGAAGGTCCAGGTCACGGCCCGCGTCTCGGGCGCGGTCGACCGCGTCCGCTTCGCCGAGGGCGAGTACGCGAACGCCAGCCAGGTCCTCGTCGAGATCGAGACCGAGCGCTACCGGCTGGCCGTCGAATCGGCCCAGGCCGCCTACGAGAAGGCCCAGGCCTCCAAGGCCGACGCCGAGGCCGGCCTCAAGCGGCGCGAGACGGTTGTCGCCCAGAACCCCGGCCTCATCCCGGGAGAAGAGGTCGAGACCTGGCGGACGAAGGTCCTGACCGCCGCCTCCGAGGTCGCCCAGACGTTATCCGCCCTCAACCAAGCCAAGCTCAACCTCAGCGACGCCTTCGTCAAGGCGCCGATCTCCGGCATCATCCAGACGCGGACCGTCCAGACGGGACAGTACATCCAGACCGGCACCGTCCTGGCCACTCTCGTCCGGCGCGACCCGCTCCTGCTCCGCTTCCGCGTGCCCGAGCGTGACGCGGCCCGGATCAAGCCCGGCCAGAAGGCCCTCTTCCGCGTCCGCGAGGACAGCCGTGAGTTCTCGGCCAAGGTCGTCCATGTGGCCGAGTCCGCCGACGACACCTCGCGCCTGGTCGACATCACCGCCAACATCGACGATCCAAGCGACAAGAGCCTCCGGCCGGGCTCGTTCGCCGAGATCTCCGTGCCCGTGGCCTCGCCCGGCCAGGCGGCCGTCATCCCGGTCGGCGCCGTCCGGCCGAGCGAGCGCGGCTTCATCGCCTACGTCGTCGAGTCCGACAAGGCCGTCGAGCGCATCTTGACCCTCGGCATGCGTTCGGCCGACGGGCAGGTCGAGGTCCTGTCCGGGCTCAAGGGAGGCGAGACGCTCGTCATCCGCGGCAACGAAGCTTTGTCGAGCGGCGTCAGCGTGCGGATCGGCGCGCCGGAGTCGGCCCTGCCGGGCGCCGCCCCGGCCCCGGCCGAAAAGAAATAAGGATCGCCCCATGAACCTGACCGAAGCCTGCGTCAAGAAACCGGTCCTGGCCTGGATGCTCATGGCCGGGACGATCGTCTTCGGCGTCGTCGCCGGCGGCCGGATCGGCATCAGCCAGTTCCCGGACGTCGACTTCCCGACGATCAACGTCTCCGCCGGCTGGGAAGGCGCGGCGCCGGAGGTCATGGAGAACGAGGTCGTCGAGCCGCTCGAGGAGACGCTCGTCCAGATCGAGGGCATCCGCTCGCTGACCTCGAGCTCGCGCCAGGGGTCCTGCAACATCACCGTCGAGGTCGAGCTCTCCCGCGACGTCGATATCGCCCTCCAGGACGTCCAGAACAAGGTCTCGCAGGCCGTCCGGCGGCTGCCGCGCGACATGGATCCTCCGACGGTCTCCAAGTCCAACCCCGAGGACAACCCGATCATGATGGTCCGCCTCGGCGGGCCTTATCCCCAGCGCGTCCTCAGCGATTTCGTCCAGTATGGGCTCAAGGAAAAGCTCCAGACGATCCCCGGCATCGGCGAGATCACGCTGATGGGCACCCTGTCGCGGAACGTCCGCATCTGGCTCGACGCCGCCAAGCTCGACGAGAAGGGCCTGACGGTGAGCGACGTGACCGGCGCCCTCCAGCGCGAGCACGTCGAGCTGCCGGCCGGCCGGCTCGAGACGCCCGGCCGGGAGATCAACGTCCGCGTCCTCGGCGAGGCCGTTGACCTCGACACCTTCCGCAAGATCGTCATCCGCGAGTCCGGCGGGAGCCCGATCTATCTCAGCGACGTCAGCCTCGTCGAGGACGGCTTCGAGGACGTCCGGCGCATCGCGCGGGTGGACGGCGGCCCGGCCCAGGGCCTGGGCATCAAGAAGCAGCGCGGCGCCAACGCCGTGGCCCTGGCCAAGCGCGTCCGGGCGGCCATCGACGCATACGCGAAGACCCTGCCCGCAGACATGACCCTCGGCATCACCAACGACAGCACCCGGTTCATCAGCGACTCGGTCCGGGAGATCCAGTTCGAGCTCCTGCTCTCCGTCCTTCTCACGGCCTTCGTCTGCTGGCTGTTCCTGGGGTCGCTGTCGAGCACCCTCAACGTCATCCTGGCCATCCCCATGTCGCTCCTCGGCACGGTGGCCATCATCTATTTCCTGGGGTTCACGTTCAACACGTTCACCCTGCTGGCCCTGGCCCTGGCCGTCGGCATCGTCGTCGACGACGCCATCATGGTCATGGAGAACATCTTCCGCCACCGCGAAGGCGGCAAGGACCTCGTGCCGGCGGCCCTCGAAGGGACGAAGGAGATCGCCTTCGCCGCCCTGGCGGCGACCCTGGCCGTCGTGGCCATCTTCATCCCGGTCATCTTCATGAAGGGCATCATCGGCCGCTACTTCCTGCAGTTCGGCATCACCCTGTGCCTGTGCGTGCTCCTCTCTTACATCGAGGCCGTCACCCTGGCCCCGGCCCGTTGCTCGCAGTTCCTCAAGACCTCGCGCGAAGGCCGGAACAGGATCGGCCAGGCCGTCGACCGCGAGTTCGGCCGGCTCGAGAAAGCCTACGGCCGGATCCTGCGCGGCGGGCTGCGCAAGCCCGGTCTCGTGCTCGTCCTGGCGGGGGTACTCTTCGCGGCCGCCCTGGCCGTCTTCCTGATCCTGCCGAGCGAGTTCGTCCCGTCCCAGGACCAGAGCCAGATCTCGATCCGCCTCCAGACGGCCGTCGGCTCGGACCTTACCGAGACGGACGCCCTGCTCGTCAAGGCCGAGGCCATCATCAAGTCGCACCCCGAGGCCGAGCAGGTCTTCAGCTTCGTCGGCGGCATGGGCGGCGGCGGCGTAAACTCCGGCATGATCTTCATGACCCTGGTCCCGCCCAAGGAGCGCAAGCTCAGCCAGGCGGAGCTCGGGGCCGTCCTGCGGCGCGAGCTCAACGCCATCCCGGGCATCCGGGCCGTCATCCAGGACACCTCGCAGCAGGGCTTCACGGCCCAGCGCGGCTTCCCGGTCGAGTTCTCCGTGCGCGGCTCCGACTGGAACCAGCTCGTGCCGTTGAGCCAGAGGGTCATGGGCGACCTCAACGCGAGCGGCGTCGTCACCGACCTCGATTCGGACTACCGCGTCGGCATGCCCGAGCTGCGGGTGACCCCGGACCGGGCCGTGTGCGCCGACGTCGGCGTCTCGGTCGACGAGGTGGCCACGACCATCAACGCCCTGGTCGGGGGCATCCGCGTCGGCAAGTACAGCACCGGCGGCCGCCGGCTCGACGTCCGCGTCAAGCTGATGGCCGGCCAGCGCTCCCGTCCCGAGGACATCTCGCGGCTGCGCGTCCGGGCCCGGAACGGCGAGCTCGTGCCGCTCTCGACGCTCGTCCAGTTTGACGAGGAGGCGGCCCTGCAGGCCATTACCCGGCGCGACCGCGAGCGGGCCATCTCGATCTACGCCAACATCGCCCCGGGCCATGCCCAGGCGGAGGCGCTGCGCGTCGTCGAGGGGCTGGGCAAGACGCTGCCGGTCGGCTACCGGATCGTCCTCGGCGGGTCGAGCATGGCCTTCCGCGAATCGATGAGCAGTCTGCTCTTCGCCATGGTCCTCGGCATCCTTATCGCTTACATGATCCTCGGCTCGCAGTTCAACTCGTTCAAGGACCCGGTCACGATCATCACCATTCTGCCGCTGTCGGTCGCCGGCGCGGCCTTCGCCCTGCTCATCGCCGGTCAGTCGCTCAATATCTTCAGCATGATCGGGCTGCTGCTCCTGATGGGCATCGTCAAGAAGAACTCCATCATCCTCGTCGACTACGCCAACGCTTTCCGCAACCAGGGTTTCAACGCCAAGGAATCCATGGAGAAGGCGGGGCCGATCCGGCTGCGGCCGATCCTGATGACGGCCACGGCGACGATGATGGCCGCCATCCCGCCGGCATTGGGGATCGGCTCGGGGTCCGAGATCCGCATGCCCATGGCTATCGCCGTCATCGGCGGCCTGGTGCTGTCGACGGCCCTGAGCCTGATCGTCGTCCCGGCGTTCTACGTCGTGTCCGACAAGCTGGGAAAGAAGAAGGCCGTCCAGGTCCCGAACGGCGAAAAGGCGCGGGCCTAACGGGGTCTGACCCCAGGAATGGCCTGATTTATCAGTGAGATAGCCCAGTTTTGGGGGCCAGATAGGGCCTTAAAACGGTGTTATTAGGCCCGAAAACGAGAAATCGAAGATGACGACCCGGCCTCCCGGGGCGTTGTCGTTTAGACCTTTTTGTCCGACGCGCCCGGCTTCGCGAGCGGGACCCCTTTCGCACAGAAGGGGCAGACGTCCGGCTCGAAGGCCTCGACCTTGAGGGCGAGCAGGCTCCCGACCGGCTGGCCCTCGATCGTCACCGACCCGGCCGTGCGGTCGACGAGGACGTAGATCCCGGCGACGGCAACCCGGTGCTCGCGCAGGCAGGCCAGGACCTCCTGGATCGAGCCGCCGGTCGTGAGGATGTCCTCGACGACGACGGCCCGCGCGCCGTCGAGTCCCGAGAAGCCCGAACGGATGGTCATCTTCTCGTCGGCGCCGCGCTGGGTGAAGGCGAACCGCTTGCCGAGCTTGAGCGCGGCCAGGAAGCCGATGGCGATCGCGCCGTAGGCGGGGGAGACGACGTAGTCGAAATCCAAGACCTCGCGGCGGATCTTGGCCACGAGGAGGTCGACGATCCTGTCGAGGGCCGCCGGCTTCTCGATGAGCCGGATCTTCTCGAAGTACCATTCCGAGTGCTTGCCCGAGGTCAGCTTGAAGTGCCCGTGGAGGAGGGCGTCGCTCTCCTTGAATAGGGTGAGGACGGTCGCGTCGGCGGCGGGTTCGGTCATGGTGTTTCCTTATCCCTTCACGCGTTTCATCACGCCCTTGCTGTAGCAGGTGAAGGCCTGCCCGGGCGGGGCGAGGTCGAAGGTCTGCTCGAACGAGTCGGGATCGAGGAGCCGGTAGGTCAGGCGGGCCTTGAAGCCGGCGGGGATGTTCTCGATCGACTCGGACACGAAGACGAAGGTCTTGCCGTCGGCCGGCAGGCTCTCGAGGATGTATTGATTGACGAATCCCTCGACGTGGAACTGGCGGAGGATGTATTTTTGGCGAGCCTTGTCGTAGCTGAAGACGCCCATGTCCTCGTGGACTTCGCCTTTCGGGTTCTTTTCCTGCGGGTCGAAGACGGCTTTGTTCTGCACCTCGAGGAATGTCCCGCGGAGGATGAAGGCCCAGTTCTGTTCGCCCGCCCCGGCGCCCGGGCTCCCCGCGCCGGCGCCCTTCCAGGTTCCGACGAAGAAGCGGAAGGGGGCCCAAACGTCGGCGGGCGCGCCGGCCGGCGGCTGCTGCGAAGAGCCGGCGGCCATGGCTGCGCCGACGCCGATGACGAGCAGAAGGACGATCCACAGGAACCGGAACGGGCCGCGCGTCATATCGATCTCCCTTCGGGCGAACGGACCCTACCCTTATAAACGATTGCGGCCCGGCGGGCAAGAGGCAGGACTTGCCGAAGCGGGGCCGGCTGTGCTACACGGAGAGGGACGAGATGCGCAAGGAGCCCTGGCCATGACCGAAGGATTTCGCGACGACCGGATGTGTTTCGTCTGCGGGGAGAACAACCCCGTCGGCCTGAAGCTCAAGCTGAGAACGGACCAGGAGCGCGGCGAGTCGGCCTCCGAGGTGACGTTCCCGGCCTACTTCCAAGGCTGGGCGGATGTCGTCCACGGCGGGCTGCTCGCGACCGTGCTCGACGAGGCGCTGATCTACGCGGCCGGCGCGCGCGGCTTCAAGTGCGTAACAGGCGAGGTCACGGTGCGCTACGTCAAGCCCGCCTCGACCGGGGTCGCTTACTCGCTCAAGGGGCGGTTCGTCGAGGACAAGGGCCGCATCGTCCTGGCGGAGAGCTTTCTTTATGACGGCGAAGGCCGGGAGATCGCCCGGGCGACTGGGAAGTTGTTCAAAATCTGATCATATCCCCGCTCTCGCCCCCCAACCCGTTCGTTTTGGTCCAACAACCGCGAACCTAAGGCGGTTTATGGCCTGAAAATCGATCTTAAGCGATTGATAATTAAGGCATTTTCTGGGGCCTGACCCCGCTAAAAGAAGAACCGGAAAGCGACGAAGAGGAAGAAGAGGCCGTAGAGGAACTTGACCGTGCGGCCGGGCAGGCTGATGGTGATCAAGGCCCCGAAGACCGTCCCGATGAACAGCCCGCCGGCGATCCAGGCCGCCGCGGCCAGGTCGAGATGGCCGGCCCGGTGATAATAGATCACGCCGGGGATGCCGAAGGGGAACATGATCGCCCCGAGCGACGTGGCGATGGCCCGCTTGGGCGGATAGTGCAGGGCCAGGGTCAGCAGCGGCACGATGATGTTGCCGCCGCCGATGCCGAACATCCCGGCCATGACCCCCGCCAGGAGCCCGATGCCGATGAGCGGCCACGGCGACGGATGCGGGTTCTCCTCGGGCTCGGGTTTGGGCTTGACCTCGAGCCCCCGCCACTTCCTGAACCGCCGCACCGGGTCGATGAAGCTCCAACTGACATAGAGGCAGAAGAGGGCGAAGAACTTGCGCATCAGGTCGACCGGCAGCGTGTTCGCCAGCCAGGCGCCGACCACGACCGACGTCAGGAGCCCCGCCGCCAGGAACGCCGACGCCCGGAGGTCGATGACCTTGGCCTTGTAGTAGGCGATGACCCCCAGGATCCCGACCGGCAAGAGGATGGCGGCGAGCGACGTCCCCGTGGCCTTGACGAGCGGGAATGCCGCGAGCAGGATGAGCGACGGCACGATGATGATGCCGCCGCCGATGCCGAACAGCCCGGCGAAAACGCCGGCCGCGACGCCGACCAGGATCAACCAGGGCCCGCTCATAAGGCGCGATTATATGTCAATCCCCGGAGGCCCGCAATTGCCTCCGGGACGGCGAGGCGATAAGATAGTCTATTGGGTCCCGGGGCCTTCGCGGGGCCATGGAGGCGTCATGATCAATACGAGCGAGCGACCGATCGCGCAAGAAACCCGTCCCTCTTCCCGCCGCCCTGCCGCCTTGGCCATCACAGCGGCGGCCCTTGTCGCTCAACTCGTCTGGCCCGCCTGCCGTGGCCGGCAAAACACGCCGCCTCCCTCGCCGCCGCCCTCCTCTTCCGCCTCCGCTTCTTCATCGTCCGCCCTCGATTATCCCGTCCGCCCCGTCCCCTTCACCGAAGTCACGCTTGCGGATTCCTTCTGGGCCCTCCGGCTCGAGACCAACCGCACCGTCTCCGTCCCCTACGCCCTGCGCATGAACGAGGAGACCGGCCGGATCGACAACTTCCGCAAGGCCGCCCGCCTCATGAGCGGGCCTTACAAGGGCCGCCGCTTCAACGACTCCGACGTCTACAAGTCCATGGAGGCGGCCGCCTACACCCTCCGCCTCCACCCCGACCCGGTCCTCGACAAGACCCTCGACGACCTCATCGCCCTCATCGCCAAAGCCCAGGAGCCCGACGGGTACCTCTATACGACCCGCACCGTCGACCCGGCGCATCCCGCGCCGGGCGCCGGCCCTGAGCGTTGGTCGAACCTGCGCGTCAGCCATGAGCTCTACAACGTCGGCCACATGTACGAGGCGGCCGTGGCCCATTTCCAGGCCACCGGCAAACGCGCCTTCCTGGCCATCGCCGAGAAGAACGCCGCCCTCCTCCTTCGCACCTTCGGCACGGGCCCAGGCCGGCGGCGCGGCTTCCCCGGCCACCAGGAGATCGAGATCGGCCTCTCCAAGCTCTATCGCGCCACCGGCAATCGCGCCTATCTCGACCTGGCCAAGTTCTTCCTCGACGAGCGCGGCCATTATTTCGGCGGCGAGCGGCACGCCGCGAACGATCCTTTCGCCGTCTACGACTCCGACGAGTACTTGCAGAACCACAAGCCCGTCGTCGAGCAGGACGAGGCCGTCGGCCACGCCGTCCGGGCGATGTACATGTATTCGGGCATGGCCGATGTCGCCGCCCTCGGCGGCTATCCGGAATATGTCGCGGCCATCGACCGTCTCTGGCTGAACGTGGCCGGCAAGAAGCAGTACCTCACGGGCGGCGTCGGCGCCCGCGGCGGCTCCGAGGCCTTCGGAGCGGCCTACGAGCTGCCGAACGCCGAAGCCTACACCGAGACCTGCGCCGCGATCGGCAACGCCCTCTGGAACTACCGCCTCTTCCTTCTCCACGGCGAGTCGAAGTACATGGACGTTTTCGAGCGCGTACTCTACAACGGCCTGCTCTCCGGCGTGGCCCTCAGCGGCGACCGCTTCTTCTATCAGAATCCCCTCGAATCCGCCGGCGGCTACGGCCGCAGCCCGTGGTTCGAGGTGGCCTGCTGCCCGCCGAACATGACCCGCTTCCTGCCCTCGCTTCCCGGCTATGTCTATGCGACGAAGGACGACGTCCTCTTCGTCAACCTCTTCATCGCCGGGACGGGGAAGGCGGCCCCGGGCGGCCATCCCGTCGTCCTGACCCAAGAGACGCGCTATCCTTGGGACGGGGCGGTCAAGCTGACCGTCACTCCCGAAACCCCGGGCTCGTTCGAGATGGCCGTGCGCATCCCCGGCTGGGCCCGGGGCGAGGCCATGCCCACCGGCCTCTATGCCTTCCTTGATACCGTGAACGAAAAGCCGATCATGAAAGTGAACGGCCGTGAAAAGGCCATCGATCTTCGCGACGGCTACGCCCGCATCCGCCGCGACTGGAAGTCCGGCGACACCGTCGAGCTCGCTCTGCCGATGCCCGTGCGCCGGGTCCTGGCCAATGCCGGCGTGACCGAGGACGCCGGACGAATCGCCCTCCAGCGCGGACCGATCGTGTACGCCGTCGAAGGCGTGGACAACGACGGCCGCGTGTTCGACCTCGTTGTCCCGGACGCCGCAGTTCTGTCGGCGGATTTCAGAACGGATCTCCTTAACGGGATCGCTGTCATCACGGGCCCGGCCCTGACGGTCTCGAAGAGCGCCGCCGGACAGACCCTCGAGACGCCGCGCCGCTTCCAGGCCGTCCCGTATTACGCTTGGGCCAACCGCGGCGCCGGCCCGATGCTCGTCTGGCTGCCCCGCACCGCCGCCGCCGTCAAGCCCCCCAAAGAGACCGACATGACCGTCGATTAGGGTCAGGCCCCAGAGGCCCCCAGCGTCCTTTCTTTCGCCAATTGCCCGCTCCTTCGGTTATAATCAAAAGAGCCCCCCAAGGAGAACGAGGATGACCGCGATGCGCCCGACGTCCCCCGGCCCGACCCGCGCTCTTCTGGCCCTGGCCGCCCTCTCTGTCCTTCTCGCCTCCGCCGTCCAGGCCCACGCCGAGGACATGGCTCTCGACAACGGCCGCATCCGCGCCGCCTTCAACGACCAGGGGATCGCCTCCATCAGCCTGCCCAAGTCCGGCCGCGCCCTCGCCTTCTCGGCCGACCCGTCCACGATCACCATCGACGGCGCCGCCGTTCTCATCGGCAGCCTCGGCCCGGCCGAGATCGAGATGACCCCGGCCAAGGTCGCCTACCGCTACACCCGCGATCCTTACACCTTCGACGTCATCTACGAGCTCAAGCCGGCCTGGGAGTTCCTGACCAAGCAGATCGTCGTCTCTTCGGCCCGGAGCCGCGCTTTTCACATCAACGCGGTCATGCCGTTCCAGACCCGGCTCGACCGTTCGGTCGTCGAGGAGCTGCCCCTCAAGGGCGGCTCGTTCGGCGCCGTCTGCCGCTTCCTCGGGGCCGACGCCTCCGCCGGGACTGCGTGGAGCGTCTTCTTCCTTCTCCAGAACCCGTTCATGACCTGGACCCGCGAAGGCGCCGCGGTCTCCGTCTCTTACGCCCCCGACATGGATTGGAGCCGCGACCTCGGCCCCTTCGCCTCGGACCGCCTCTGCCTCGGCATCACCGACCTCGCCGGCCTGCGCATCCCGGCCAAGGCCGTGCCCGAATGGGTCTTCGTCCCCGACTACGACAAGCTCCTCAAGGACTCGCCGACGATCGACATCGCCGAGTCGAACGCCCTCGTCGAATGCGTACGCTCGTTCCTGCTCGACCTGCCCACCCGCGGCGTCCGCGTCCATATCCCGTGGTGCGAGAACGACTACCAGATCGACGTCGGCACGCCCGAAGGCGTCGAGGAATACAAGCGGATCATGGACAGGGCCGCCGAGCTCGGCGCGACCCACCTCCTCTACACCCCGGCCAACAGCGCCCTCTCGAGCCTCGACGAGAACGCCGACTCGTGGGGCTGGGAGAACGTCCTCTGGTTCGGGCTCGGCCAGAAGATCCGGAAAGGGGATTGGGACCCGCGCCGTGACGACGTGCCGGCCGGCCTCAAGGCCATGCTCGATTACGCCGCCTCGAAGAAGCTCAAGCTCATGGCCTACGCCTACCCCTCGCTGCCCTTCCTCCAGAACCCCGAGTGGACGGCCTACGCCGGCGACGGCGCCTCGAAAGCCGGCGCCGACACCGGCCTGCGCTCGTTCCAGGATTGGTGGCTGGACAAGCTCCTCTCGTTCATGAGGGCGACCGGTGCCGCCGGCTACTCCTTCGATCACTGGTGGATCGCCCTCGACAAGGCCTCTAGCAAATACGCGCAGTGGTACGGCGGCCGCCGCATCCTCGAGAGCCTGCGCCGGGCCGCCTTCGACGCCGTCGTCGACGGCCGCCAGCAATATCAGAACTTCGGCCCCTGGACCTGGCTCGGCGGCTCCTACCCGCATCCGACCCTGACCGACGAGCAGCCGGAAAGCTTCAAGGCCTTCCCCGACCTCCACACCGACCGCGTCTCGGCCGACCGGCAGCGCTTCGCCGCCTGGACCTACCGTGTCGAGCGATTTACGCCGCCCGAGATCATGCCCGGCTTCATCACCCACCAGTCCGAGCGCAACGACGGGGCCGGCGTCATGCGCCGCGACCGCTTCCACGCCAAGGACTGGGACGTCCTCGGCTGGACCTATTCGCTCCTGTCCTCGATCGGTACGGCGCCCTTCAACCACGTCATTGACTTCATCCCGGCCCGCGACCCCGAGGAGTTCAAGGCCCTCTCGGACGAGGACAAGGCCTTTTTCAAGGGCTGGCTCGACTGGACGGACGAGAACGCGAGCTACCTCCACGCCCTGCGCCCGATCCTCGGCCCGCCCATGGCCGGCCGCATCGACGGCACGGCGGCCATCGTCGAGGACCGCGGCCTCCTTTTCCTCTTCAATCCCAATCCGGGCCCCAAGACGGCCCGCTTCAAGCTCGACCCGACGATCGGCCTCGTCAAGGGCGACCGGATCATGATCAAAGAGGTCTATCCCGAGGCCGGCCGCCTCGTCGGCTCTCCCGAGGGCCCGTGGACCTACGGCAGCGAGGTCGCCCTGACCCTGCCGGGCCGCGAAGCGGCGGTCTACGAGGTCTTTCCCGCCCCGGCGGCGATCAAGGAGCCCATCCTCTTCAACGCCGCCGGCGCGGCCGCGCTCCAGTCCACGCGCCTGGCGCTGACCGAGGTCACGGCCGAGGCCGGGACCTCGCGGACGCTCGTCGTCGTCGTGCCGGAGAAGTCCCGCGTCCGGGCCCTCTCGGTCAACGGCGTCGCCTACCCCTTCAAGGCCGACAAGAACGTGGTTACGGCCACGGTGCGCTTCGCCGGCCGGGTCTTCGCCAAGTCCCAATGCGCCGGTCCGGTCCCGGCCGGGTTCACGGGCGGGATCTACAAGGCCCGCATCACCGTGCCGAAGCGCGTCCTCGACCAGCTCGTCGAGCGCAAGAAGTCCTGGCCCGTGGCCTACAGCGATGAGGATTTACGGTCCCCGTGGCTCGCTCCCTGGCGGTTGCTCCTCCACATCCCCATCATCGATGGGACGGACGCGATGCCCGTGAGCCTGAGGATCAACGGCCAGCCGGTCGAGATCCTCAAGGGTTACAACAGCATCTACGGGCACTCGCCGGAGCGGACCTTCATCGGCCACTACGCCGACGTCAGCCGCATCCGGCCCGACAGCCCCATCGATATCGAGGTCAGCCTGCCGACCCTCGAGCCCGGACGATTTGAAGGGGCCTTCTTCGAGAACGTCGAGACGGAATACACGACCCGGCTCATGGCCCCGCCCTCCGACCGCAGCGAACGAAAGTGAGCGGAGGGCAGAAATCCAGCGGAGATACACATAGCTGGATTTCTGCGAAATATCAGAAGAGAGCTCTTCCCGAAGGAATCTTGGGCGATTCTCCTCTTTAGCGCCTTTTCTTGAGCGATAAAGCCGAGGGCGCGACGGCCAGGCCGCCCATGGCCGTGCAGCGAAGCTCGGGCGGCAGCATCCGGCCGGAGTCGAACGAGGCGTCGATCGTCTCGTCGAGGGGGACCGGGTTCTCATAACCGCCGACGACGAGATCGGCGCAAACGAATGCGCTCGAGGCCGCGACGGCGTTCCGGGTGTGGCAGGGGATCTCACACATCCCCTGGACGAGGTCGCAGACCGAGCCCATGGTGTTTTGAAGGGAGATCGCCGCGGCGTCGGCCGCCTGGGCCGCCGTCCCGCCCGCCGCTTCGACGACCGCGGCCGCGGCCATGGCCCCGGCAACGCCGATCTCGACCTGGCAGCCCGCGACCTCGGCGGCGAAGGTCGCCCGGCGGGCCACGATGAGCCCGACGGCGCCTGCGGCGAGGAGCGCCAGGGCGGCCTTTTCCTTGTCGAGCCCTTTCTCTTCCGCCAACGTGACCATGACCCCCGGCAGGACCCCGGCCGACCCGCCGGTCGGAGCGGCGCAGACGACGCCGCCGCTTCCGGCGACGTGGAGGGCGGCCATGGACCTGGCCGCGGCCCGGGCCGGCATGCCGCCGCCCGGCAGCCCGCCGGCCGCTTCGGCCCCGAGGATTCTCCCCGCCGTGGGTTTCAGGAGTTTCAAGCGCAGCCCCGGTCCCCTCAGGCCACGGCGCACGGAGTCCTTCATGATCTCGAGCCGGCGGCCGATCTCGTCAAGAACATCGGCCTCGGGGAGCCCGAGCAATCGCGACTCGTAGGCGAGCGCGACCCGGCCTAATGACACGCGGCGCCGCCGAGCCAGGGCGACCATCTCCTCCGACGACGTGAAGAGCGGCTTGCCCTCTTGGACATGGAAGAGCGGCGGGACGACGACCGTTTCGCCTCTCTCTCCGCCGTCGCCTCCTCCGAGGGCAACGGCCGCTTGGCTCTTGCCGTCGAGCCGTACCGGCCGGCCGTCGACCTCGGTCACGAGGACCATGCCGCCGCCGATCGATTTGGCCGTGGCCCTAAGCCGCCGGCCGCTTTTCGAGACGATCTCCGCCGTCACAGTGTTCGGATGGTCCGCGCGCTCGAGCGGCGCGACGCGGAACAGCGGCCGGAAACCCCTTCGAGCGGCGTGATCGAGGGCCCGGGCGAAGCGGTGGTCGGTGATCGGCCAGCCGAGCAGGCCCGCGGTCAACGCCAAGTCGACGCCCTGCTGCCGGTAGGTCGCGGCGTATGAGCCTTTCGGGTCGAAGGTGAAGGTCGCCCGCGCCGGCTCCCCGTCGAGCATCGACCGAAGCAGCCGCCCGATGTGATAGGACCCGGCCGTGTGCGAGCTCGAGGGCCCGCGCATGACCGGCCCGAGGACGTCGTTGAGGATGCTGATGAATTCCATGATCGCCTTTCAGCCCAGGATGAGGGAGGCCACGGCCAGGTCCTCGACGGCGTTGCCGACGGACTTGAAGAGCGTGATCTCGTCCTCCGAGCCGCGGCCCGGCTTGAGCCCCGCCAGGACCTCGCCGATCTCAGCCCTGATGTGGTCTTTGCCGATGAGGCCCTCGCCGAGCGGGATGAGGATGTCGCCGGCCTCTTCGAGACACGACCGCGCCTCGTCCACGAACAAGTTGGCTCTGCGGACCGTCTCGCCCGGGATCTCCCGGATGTGAGGCTTGTAGGAGCCGACGGCGTTGATGTGGACGCCCGGCTTGAGGTCCCGGTCGTCGAAGACCGGCGTCGACGACGTCGTGACCGTGCAGATGATGTCCGCTTCCCGCAGGGCCGTCGGCCCGGCGGCGGGCTCGACCTGAAGGCCCAGCTTCGCGCTCATCTCGCCGGCGAAGGCGGCCGCGGCCCGGGGGTCGACATCGAAGATAAAGGCCTTGCGGAGCGGACGGACGGCGGCCACGGCCTCGAGCTGCGTCCGGCCCTGGACCCCGGCGCCGAAGACGGCCGCGACTCGGGCGTCCCTCCGGGCGAGGGCGTCCGTCGCCGCTCCCGACGCCGCGCCGGTCCGGACGGCGGTGAGATATCCTGCCTCGAGGACGGCGAGAGGCGCGCCCCGCTCGGCGTCCATGACGATCGTCAGGGCCTGTGCAAAGGGCAATCCCTGCGCGGGGTTGTTCTCGCAGAGAGAGATGAGCTTCAGCCCGATGCGCTTCGGGCCCGGCAGATAGGCCGGCATGACCAGCGCCGTGGTGCGGAAGGCGGGGACCTCGAGGCTCGTCCGGGCCGGGACGACGGCCCGGCCCGCCGAGAGCTCGACAAGGGCCATCCCCACGGCCTTGACCGCCGCCGGCATGGCCAGGGCGGCCCGGGCTTCCTCGGTCGTGACGTAGCGGACGGACGTCGTCGGGCTCATGGGCATCTCCCCGTTTATTCTAACAGACAAGGCCGTATTTGATAATGCCGCCTGCCAATCCAGGCCACAGACCGGCGCCTGTTCAAAAGGAACTTTCTTTGTTATATAATGAAATTATGTTTCGCTTACCCCTGCGCCTCTTGCCGGTGACGCTTCTCTTGGCGGGCGCGCTTCACGCGGGTCAAGCGGTCGCGAAGCCGCAGCTTTCGGCCGCCCACAAGGCTTGGCTCGAGGAGGAGGCCGTCTATATCATCAGCCCAACGGAACGGTCCGTGTTCCTGAAGCTCCAGGTCGACCGCGAACGGGAGCTCTTCATCGAGGCCTTCTGGAAGCAACGGGACCCCACGCCCGGGACTCCCGAGAACGAGTTCAAGACGGAGCATTACCGCCGGATCGCTTACGCCAACCTCACCTATGGCCGGGACACCTCACGCCCTGGTTGGAAGACGGACCGGGGCCGGATTTACATCATCCTCGGCGAACCCCAGGACGTCGAGCGGTACGAAGGCAAGTCTTCGACCTACGATACCGAGGTCTGGTTCTACCAAGGCAAGACCGATCTCGGCCTCCCCCCGGCCTTCCACGTGGTCTTCTTCAAGCCGGGCGGATCCGGCGAGTTCCGGCTCTACAGTCCGACGGCGGACGGCCCCCAGGCCTTGATGTCGGGCTATTTGGGGGATATGGATCCGACGGCCGCGTACGAAAAGCTCCGCGACATCGAACCCAACCTGGCTGAGGTCTCCCTCTCCCTCGAGCCCGCCGAGGCGGGAACGATCTATGGGAGGCCGTCGATGGGCGCCGATCTGCTCCTCCAACGGATCGCCACGGCCCCGGCCCGCAGCATCGCATCCCAATACGCCCAAAAATTCCTAGCCTACAAGGACCTCGTCGAGGTCGAATACTCGGCCAATTACATCGACAACGCCAGCCTCATCCGGATCATCAAGGACCCCTCCGGTCTTTTCTTCGTCCACTACGACGTCCAGCCGCAACGGCTGTCCGTCAATCAGCGAGGGGACTCCTATTACACGACCCTCAAAGTGAATGGCCGCGTCTCCGCGCCCGGCGGCCGGCTCATCTATCAGTTCGACAAGTCGGTCGTACTGAACCTGAATGACGCCCAGATGGATGAGGCGAGCCGGGTCCCGTTCAATTATCAGGACCTCTTTCCGCTCGTCGGCGGCGACTACACGCTGTCGCTGCTCATCAAGAACGAGGTCTCAAAGGAATTCACCTCGGTCGAGCAGGCCCTGCGGATCCCTGACGCGGAGAAGGCGGTCCAGATGACCCAGCCGTTGCTGGGCTACCGCGCCGTTCGGCTCGACGCCGCGGCACAGCGGATGAAAGCGTTCCGGGTCGGGCCCTATCAGATCTTCTGCCAGCCGGACCGGACGTTCTCGCGCCAGGAAACCCTGGCGGTCGCCTTACAGCTCCACAATCTGACCGGCGCCCTGGCCACGACGGCCGAGATCAAGTTCGAGTTCCTCAAGGATGGCCGGTCTTTCCGGACGATCGTCAAGAAGCCGTCGGAGTGCCCGGACCTGCCCGATATCATCGAGGAGAACCCCTTGTCGGATTTCGCTCCCGCTCATTATACCCTCCGAGTGGGCGTTGGCGCGGACGGCGTCGAGATCGTTTCGGCTGTCGAGGAATTCGAGGTCAGCTTCGCCGAACGACTTCCCCGTCCATGGTATTTCTCGAGGATCCTGCCTGACGCCGGCGATCCCGCCTACGCGGGGATCATCGGACTCCAGCTCTTCAACCTTGGCCGTCTCGCCGAGGCTCAGGCGCGCTTCGAGAGCGCGTTCGCCAGGCTCCCGGGTTCTGAGGACGCCGCGGCGGCCCTGGCCCGCGTCCACCTGGCCCGCGGAGCGGCCTCCGAGGCCGTCCAGATCCTCGGGCCCTTCATCGATCCGGCCCGGACGGCCAAGTATGAAACCTTTGTTCTGAGCGCCCAAGCCCTGCGTCAGGCCCACCGCTCCGAGGAGGCGGTCACGACCCTCGCGAGGGCCGTCGAACGGTTTGGGATCAATGCCCTCCTCATGAACATGATGGGAGAGTGCTACGTCGAGCTCGACCGGATCCCGGACGCGCTGGCGGCTTTCGAGAAATCTCTCGCGCTCAGCCCCGACCAGCCGTCGATCCGGGCCAGGGTCGATGAGCTCAAGAAACGCAAATAAGACCTGAACCAACGGAGATCGCCATGAAATACTACTCTGCCATGGTGTGCCTGGCCGTCCTGGGCCTGGCCTTGGCCATGCCGGCCCAGGACGACCTCGGACGAGGCAGGATCAGCGGGGACGTCATCGACGAGAGCGGGGCCAAGGTCCCGGGCGCCCTGGTGGTCGTCGAGAGCCCAAGGAGCCACGCCCGCTTCGAGTCCCGGACCGACAAGAAAGGCCACTTCGCCGTTGGCGGGCTGGGCACGGGGGCCTGGCGGGTGACCGCTTCTAAAGAGGCCTATCTCAGCGTCACCACCGAGGTCCAGGTCAGTCAGCTGGCCGCCAACCCGCCGGTCGTTCTGACGCTCAAGCCAGCGTCCTCCGGCGGCGCGTCGCCCTCTGTTGAGGCCGGGGGGAGCCTTCTCGACAGCGGGAACGCGCTGCTCAAGGAAGGCCGGTACGACGAGGCCCTTGCCGCCTTCGAGGAGTTCGCCGCGAAGTTCCCGGATGTTTACGCCGTTCACCTGAATATCGGCAGCGTCTACAAGGAGAAGGGGGGCCTGGACAAGGCCGAGGCGGAGTTCCAGGCCGTCCTCGAGAAGAGCGGCCCGGCCCTAGAGGACCAGAGAAAGCAGAAGGACACGTCACTCAAGGCCCTTTCGGGCCTGGGCGAAGTGGCCCTGAAGCGCGGTGACCTCGGGGCCGCCCAGGGCTTTTTCCGGCGGGCCCTCGAGATCTCGCCCGAGGATCCCGGCGCGGCCTACAACGTCGGCGAGATCTTTTTCTCCAACCAGAAGACCGACGATGCCATCGCCTATTTTGAGCTCGCGATCAAGATCAAGAGCGACTGGCCGAAGGCCTATCACCGGCTGGGGCTGGTCTACCTCAACAAGGGCGACTTCCCGAAGGCCTCGGAGAACCTGAAGAAATTCCTCGAGCTCGATCCGCAGAATCCCGAGGCGGCCGGCGTCAAGGCGGCCATCGCCGCGATCGAGCAGATCAAGAAATAAGGCCGCCGTCCCGCGGCGGGAGAAAGGAGAGCCCTGATGTTCGACCGGACCGTCTATCGCGCCCGCAGGGAGGCCTTGCGCCGGGGGATCGGCTCGGGGGTCGCGTTGTTCCTGGGGAACGACGAAAGCCCCATGAATTACGCGGACAATCCGTTCCGTTTCCGGCAGGACAGCTCATTCCTTTACTATTTCGGCCTCGATAACGCCGGCCTATCCGCGACGATCGATCTGGACGAAGGCACGGAAACCCTCTACGGCCTCGAGCCAACGGTCGAGGATTTTGTCTGGACGGGACCCCTGCCCTCGCTCAAGGACCGGGCCGCCCGAGCGGGCGTGGACCGCGTGATGGCGCCGGACCGCCTGAAGGAAGACCTGGGCCGGATCCGGCAGGCCGGGC
>CAZIQR010000001.1:17394-46684 GCA_964541055.1 uncultured Eubacteriales bacterium | reverse complement strand
TGGCGGCCGGGAAAGACCTGGACGAGCTTGCGGGCCAGGCGCTGGCCGAGGTCCATGTCGCCGACGTTGATGTAGCTCAGGCCCTTGGTCCCTTCCTGGAGGATCTGGAGATGCCCCATGTTCGGCCCCGAGGCGCCCGCCTCCTGATAGAACGCGGCCGGGTAACCAGGGTTCTCGCCGTACCGCATCGGGAACTTCTTGAGGAACGTGTCGTCGCCGACCGGGAGCGTGTCCGGGAAGTCCTCCCGGACCTTGGTCGAGTACTGGCTGCGGGCGGTGCGCTCGGGCTTGCTCATACGGTCATGTCCTTTCGTGACGGTTGATGATGTGAACGACGTCCCTGTCCGGCTCTCCCGGAGGGGCGAAGACGCAGGCGACGGCGACGCGGAAGTCCTTGGCCGACGGGGCCGGCCCGAGGTCCCGGAAAACCGCCCCGGCCGTTTCGACGGCGTTCGCGCCGGGAATGGCGACGAAGCGCGGCTCTCCGGCAAAGACGGGCAGCGGGTCGAGGTTCGGCCCTTCGTAGGTGGAGACGAGACGGCCCTCCCCCGGGCGCGGTCGGGCCTCGTAGAAGTTGCGGAGCGTCTCCCCCGCCGGGCCGCGCCGGAGGACGCTTAAGGCGGCCCCGGCCTCGCCGAGGCAGCCGCTGATGCGGGGCGTGAAGATCGGCGCGTCGGGCTCGAACTCCCAGTTGGCCAGAGCTTCCGACAGCACCGCGACCGGATCGACGCCGGGCTTGAGACGGTCCCGGATGTCCGTCGTCTGCTTGCCGTTGGAGACGGCCGTGCCGGCCCGGCCGAAGAGCACGGCCGGGTAAACGAGAAGATCGACGTTACCCTGCTTCAGCGTAGCCTCGTCGGTGGGCTGAACCCAGATGCCGCGGTCGCGAAGAACGAGCTTTCGGGCTTGGCTCGATGGCGAGCGCCCCGTGATGGCGTAGATGACGACGTCCTGGAGGCCGTCGGGCGAAGCGCCGATGACGATGAGCCGTCCGGGGTATTCGAGCGAGCGGAGCGCGGTCTGCAGGATCTCCATCAGCCGTTCCTTTCGCGCCTATTGATAGCATACGCCCCCGGCCAAGTCAAAGCTTTCCCGACTACCCGGAGTGACCGAAGGGAGCGGAGGTCAGATGCGCAGCGGAGCGACTCGGAGCTGCGCATCTGGGAAATATCTGCAAAAATATGCGGCGCGGAAAAAAACGGCGTTTTCGGGGATCAGTTGGGCTAGAATCCTCTCGCATCCCATCAAAGGAGCCGAACAGACATGACGCCGATCGACCATCCCGGAGAATCCTATCTCGACCCCGAGTTCCTGGAATCGCTCGAAGGGCGTACCCTGCGCATCCTCAGCGAGTACCTCAGCCCGATGGCCCGTCTCGAGAAGGCCAAGATCAACAGCACCGTCCTGTTCCTCGGCTCGGCCAAGGCCGACCCGACCAACGCCAAGTCCGGTCTCCACCGCTATTATTGGGAGGCCGAGGAACTGGCCTATCTTCTGGCCAAATGGGCCATCGGCCTCAAGAAGCCGCGGGGCAAGGACTTCGTCGTCTGCACGGGCGCCGGCCCCGGCATCATGGAGGCGGCCAACCGCGGCGCGGCACGGGCCGGCGGCAAGACGGTCGGGATGAACATCCTGCTGCCGCAGCCGCAGCGGCCGAATCCCTACATCACGCCGGACCTCTCCTTCTCCTTCCACTATTTCTTCATGCGCAAGTTCTGGCTGACATACAAGGCCAAGGCCGTCATCGCCTTCCCCGGCGGCTTCGGCACCCTCGACGAGTTCTTCGAGATCGTCACCCTGCTCCAGACGAGCAAGATCTCGAAGAAGGAGCTGGCCCTCGTCCTCTA
Source organism: uncultured Eubacteriales bacterium (assembly GCA_964541055.1). Taxonomy (GTDB): domain Bacteria; phylum Acidobacteriota; class Aminicenantia; order Aminicenantales; family Saccharicenantaceae; genus RBG-16-66-30. The sequence goes on along the minus strand of CAZIQR010000001.1, from coordinate 44,837 downwards.
CGGGGGCGACTATTGGCGCGACCTGATCGATTTCGATTCGATGGTCCGGAAGGGCGCGATCTGCGCCGAGGACCTCGATCTTTTCCGCATCGTGTCGACGCCCCGCCAGGCTTTCAGCCATCTCAAAAAAGAGCTTTCGGGGTTCCTTGTCTGATCGGGACGCGACGGACACGCCGGGCCGGCGGCGGCGACGCTTGGCGGTCGGACTCGCCGCCTCTTTTATCCTCGGGACCGCGGCGTGCGCGCGCCTGCCGAGGCGAGACCGGCCGCCGCCGTTTGGGTCCAGATCGGCGCCTTTTCCGTTCAGGAAAAGGCCTACGCGGTCAAGCGGCGACTGGAGCGGACCTATGCAGGTGTCGCGGTTTCGACCCTGGTGACGGATCAAGGGCGCTATTATCGCGTGCGGATCCGGACGAGCGAAGCCGAGGTCCGGTCCCTGGCCGAGCGTCTCGCCGCCGAAGGCCTTCCCGTCATCATCATCCGCGAGTGAATCGCCTCTAGCTCCGCTTGAACAGGTAGGCGGCATCGCGGAACTTGTTCTCGACGCCGTCGTGGACCGCGTAGCGGCTGCCTTGGTAGAGCCCGGCCGATCCGAACTCACCCTTCTTGTTGAGCGCGTAGAAATCCAGGCCGAAATTGGGCCGCCCCTGGGCGTCGCAGAGGCGCGGCACGAGCCTGGTCTTGGCGGCGACGGCCTTGCAGGCTTCGAGGCAGGCCTGCTCGGGGCTCATCCCCCGGCCCATGGCCTCGACGACGCGATAGCTCGCGCAGGTCTGGAGGTTGGCCTCGCCGCGGCCGGTCGAGCCGGCGGCGCCGATCTCATTGTCGACGTAAAGGCCGGCCCCGATGATCGGCGAGTCGCCGACGCGCCCGGCGATCTTCCACGACAAGCCGCTCGTCGTCGTCACCCCGGCCAGCCGGCCGGCGGCGTCGATGGCGATGCAGTTGATCGTGCCGTGGGTGCTCATGACCTGGCGCAGGGACTCGGGCAGCTTCTCGGACCGCGGCGGGAACCAGTTGTCGCGGTCCGACATCGTCTCTTTCCAGCGCAGCCAGGCCTCGCGCGACTTTTCGGTCAGGAGGTCCTCCTCCTTGAAGCCGTGGGCCTTGGCGAAGCGGAGGGCCCCTTCGCCGACGATCAGGACGTGGTCGGTGCGCTCCATGACCAGCCGGGCGACCTTGGAGGGGTTCTTGATGTTCCGGAGCGCGGCCACGGCCCCGGCGGAGTGGGTCGGGCCGTACATGACCGACGAATCGAGCTCGACGACGCCGTCCTCGTTGGGCAGGCCGCCGTAGCCGACCGACATGTCGTTCGGATCTTCCTCGACGATGTTGACGCCGGCGATGACGGCGTCGAGCGGGTCTCCGCCGGCCTGGAGGATCTCCATGGCCTTGGCCGTGGCCCGGATGCCGTTGCCGCTCGAGACGACACGCGGGCCGGCCGGGCCAGCCAGCGCGGCGACGCGGTCGGCGGCGCGGAGCGGCGGAGCGGCGGCAAACAGAGCGGCGGCTCCGGCCCCGGCGCTCGTCTTGATGAAGTTCCGTCTCGAGGTGGGTTTCATGGTCGTTTCTCCTTGATCACGGGGATGGGGGCTTGGAGGGAACTCGGCCCAGGTCCTCGAGCAGCTGAACGAGGACCGTATGCTCGCCTTCGGGGACCTCGAAGGCCGTGCTGCCGGCGGTGAAGACGTCGACCTCGCGGCCGTCGACGAGCAGCTGATATTTGCCTTTCTTCAGGAAATGGAGCCGGACCTCGTGCCGCTTGAGGAGCTTGATCGCGAACGAGACCTCGGCCTCGCTGTAGAGGAAGCGGCGGACAACGGACCCTCCGTCGACCGCGAGGAGGGTCTCCCCCTCCTCCCGCAGGACGGTCGAGGAGTTCGAGACCTCGACCTCATAGTGGCGCCCCTGGATGAGGACCCGCGAGAGCCGGCCCTTGCCGTCGGGCTTGAGCATGCCGAAGCGGAGGCCCTCGTGAGGCGTGAAGTCAAGATATTCCTCGATGGCGATGAGCCCCGCCAGCGGGCCCGCGCTCTGGAAGCGGTCCCCGCCGGCTTCGCCCGTCAGGGAATCGTAGCTTTCGGGCGCCAAGCCGAAGCTCAGCCAGCTCGTCAGGAACATCTCGGCGTTCTTGCGGGCGAACTCGGAGGCCACGGCGTCAAACCCGTAGGCCTTGAGCCCCTGGTAGACGAGATAGCTCGTGGCCGGCCGGACCGCGCCGCGCCATGATTGCTGGCTCTCCGGGCGGAAGGACGGGTCGTCGCGGGAGATCGAGGGCATGACGAAATCGCCCCAGAACTGCTTGGGGTCGAGGAGTCGCTTGAGCATCCGCTGCGCCCGCGCCGCGTCCGGGATGCGGGCGACGAGCGGCAGGAAGGCCGAGGCCGGCTTGTGGGGCGAGAAGCGGCCGTCCCAATAGCGGTCGTAATAGAGGCCCTCTTTCTCGTTCCAAAGCCTGGCGTTGACGAGCGCCTTCATCCTTTCGTATTGGCCGCGATAACGCTCGATGTCGACGGGCCGGGCGAGGACCGAGGCGATCTCGGCCAGGCAAAAGGCGTCCAGGGCATAGAGGGAGCTCAGGTCGACGCAGTTCAAAGCCAGCGTCCCTGTTTCCTCGTTGAACGGGACGTCGTCCCAATCCGGCAGATCGTCCTGGGCCGATTCCCAGCCCGCCCTCATCCGGCCCGTGGCGTTCTTCTCCCACGATGGCACGCTCTTGCCGATGAGGCCGGCGTCGGAGCCCCATTCGAGGAGCCCGTCGCCGTTGCCGTCGCGCCGCGGCCCGCCGCCCGCGCGGGGCGCCGTCCAGAAATCGTGCCAGCGCTGAAGATAAGGATAGGCCTGTTTCAGGATCTCCACGTCGCCGAGACGCTCGAAGAGCTTGAGGACGACGAATGAGCCGAGGGGAGGCTGGGAGCGGTCGCCGGAGCCGCTCGCGCCGCTGCGCCAGCTTGGGATGTTGCCGTTGGGGTATTGCGTCTCGAGCAGGGCCCGCAGCGCGTCGACCGCCATCTTCTGGCTCTCGAGGGCCAGCTCGAGCACGGTCAGGAAGCCGCCGGCCGATGTCACGGTCCAATCGTCCGGCCGACCGTCGGGCCTGGGGAAGATCCAGCTCCGCCCCGCCGGCGCATAGAGGCGGTGGCGCCCCGGCTGGTAGAGCATGCTCCAATGCAGGCTGTTCGTGATCGCTTCGGGAACGCCGGCGTAGAGCCCCCGGGCCTTGACCCGCTTGTTTTCGTAGGCCTGCGCCTCCTCGTCGATGAGCGTGCCGATGGTCTCCGCGTTGCGGTAGCGGTAGAGGTGATCGGCGACGCGGCCCGCGGTGTCCCCGAGGCCGGCGGCAAACGCGATCGTCCGGTCCCCGCCCGGGGCGTAGGCGCGGGCCAGGGCTCCGGCCGGCGCGGCCGCGTCTTCGGCCGGGCGGCTGGCCCAAACGAGATAGACCAGCCCCGGTCCGGCGGGACGCCCCTGGACGGCGCCGTCGGCCAAGATCCGGAATTCGCCCTTGCCGCCCCAGGGCATGTAGTGGACGAGCGTGACCCGCACGTCCTCCGGATAGAGGATGCGGCCGATCACCGTCGTTTCGTCCCGGCGCGACCACTCCACCGTCAGCGTTCCCCGCCGGGGCGCCGGCTTCATCAGAATCGGCGTCGCCCGGCCCATCTTGAACGGCAGCCCGAGGTCGAAGCGGACGCGGGCATAGAGGCCGTCCGGCGAATGAGGCCCGACTTCGGAGACGAGGTAATAGAAGTCGCCGCCTTCGGCGGCCTCGCCCTCGCGTTCGACCCTCAGAACGAACGCAAACGCCGGCCCCTCGGCCGGAGCCAGGACCAGCCCCGGCCAGCCCGACGCGTCCAGGGCTCCGATATAGGTGTCCTTCCAGGGATAGAAGACCTCCGGCGAAAGAGGGCCCGCCACGGCCGCGGCGAGGGCGATGATGAGGAGCGTTCTCTTGATCATGCCGGGCACATTTTCGCAGCGTTCCTTCGTACCTGGGTTATTCACGAGTCGAGGATCGGCTTGCCCGAAGGGTGAAAACGCCGTTCTTGGTTCTTCTGGCTTGATGGGATAGCACGGCGTTTTCACGAATAACCCAGGAGACTACTCTAGGTGAAAAAATCAAGCAAATCAAGATGAAAGGGAGTGCTTTTCCGAGCCCGGTGTGATAGAGTATCGCTTCCCGATCAGGGTGGAGGGACCCCATGGATTTCCGGCTGTATTTCCGTTCCCGCCAGGGCGAGATCGTCCACCTGTTGAAGCAGTTCGCCGCCCTCGAATCCCCGACCGACGACAAGAAGGCCGTCGACGCCTGCATGGATTTCGCCGCGCGGGAGCTCCGCAAGGTCGGCTGCAAGGTCATGTCCCATCCGCAGATGGAGACCGGGGACCTGCTGGTCGCCGAGTTCGCCCCCGGCCGGACCAAGGACGCGGACGACGAGATCCTGGTCCTGACCCACATCGACACGGTCTGGCCCGTCGGCAAGATCGCCAAGATGCCGTTCTACGTCCAGGGCAGCCGGCTCTACGGGCCGGGTGTGCTGGACATGAAGGGCGGGCTGGTCATGCTCCTGGCCGCCCTGCGGGCTCTCCACGGCCTGAACATCAAGCCGCAGAAGAGGGTCACCGTCTTCGTCAATTCGGCCGAAGAGACCGGCAGCCCGTATTCGACCGAGATGATCCGCAAGCTGGCCCGGCGGGCCTCTCTCGTTCTCTGTCTCGAGCCGGCGATCCCCGGCGGCGCCCTTAAGCTCGAGCGCAAAGGGCGGCTCGTCGTCCGCCTGGACGTCCACGGCCGGGCGGCCCACGGCGGCACGCCTGAGAAGGGCGTCAGCGCCATCGAGGAGCTGGTGGCCCAGATCGGCCGGTTCAAAAGGCTGCGGGCCCGAGAGACCACGGTCAACGTCGGTCTCATCGGCGGCGGCGAGAAGGCCAACGTCGTGGCCGAATCCGCCTGGGCCGTGCTCGACATCCGCTTCTGGAAGGCCGCGGACCGCGATCGGGTCCTGCAGATCCTGCGGGAATCGGCCCCGGCCCTGCGCGGCTCGCGGATCAAGGTCTCGGTCGAGAGCTCGACCCCTCCCCTGGAGAGGACGAAGGCCTCGGACAAGCTCTTTCTCCGGGCCCAGGAGATCGCCCAGGGCCTGGGCCTGGCCCTCAAGGGCGGCCGCACCGGCGGCGGCTCGGACGCGTCGATCGCGGCCGCTTTGGGCGTCCCCACGCTCGACGGCCTCGGCCCCGACGGGGACGGCCTGCACGCCGATGACGAGCATCTCCTCATCCCCTCGCTCGTCGAGCGCACGGCGCTGTTGACGGAACTCCTCAAAACGCTATGATCGAAAGGGACTTCTTTTAATCTCATAAAGGAGCGCAGCATGATCAAGAAATACTATCTTCTCTCGCCCGGCCCAACGCCGGTGCCCGAACGGGCCCTGTCGGCGGCGGCCGAGCCAATCTTCCATCACCGGACCCCCGAGTTCTCGGCCCTCTTCATGGAGGTCACCGAAGGCATCAAGCAGGTCTTCGGCACCAAGGAAGAGGCCTATATCCTGACGTCTTCCGGGACGGGGGCCATGGAGGCCGCCGTCGTCAATCTTCTCAGCCCCGGCGACAAGGCCCTGACGATCAACGGCGGCAAATTCGGCGAGCGCTGGGGGAACATCTGCAAGGCCTATGGCGTCGCCCACAAAGAAATCATCCTCGATCCGTGGGGCAAGGACTATCCCAAGGAGGCCCTCGAGGCCGAGCTCAAGGCCATGCCCGACTGCAAGGCCGTCTTCGCCACCCTGTCCGAGACCTCGTCCGGGGCCATGTTCGACATCCGGGGGTTCGGCGAGGTCGTGGCCAAGACCCCGGCCCTGCTCGTCGTCGACGGCATCTCCGGCGCGGGCGTCACGCCCTGCCCGATGGACGACTGGAAGGTCGACGTCTTCCTGTCCGGCTCGCAGAAGTCGTTCATGATCCCGCCGGGGCTGGCCTTCATCGCTTTCAGTCAGAAGGCCTGGGCCCTGGCGGCGAGCTCCAAGCTGCCCAAGTTCTACTTCGACCTCAAGAAGGCCAAGAAGAACCTGGCCGACAAGACGACGCCCTGGACGCCCGCGATCTCCCTCATCGTACAGCAGAAGCACGCCCTCGAGATCATCCACAAGATGGGCATGGAGGCCTTCTTTGCCCACCACCGCATTCTCGCCGACGCCACCCGGGCCGGGATCAAGGCCCTCGGGCTGGAACTGCTCGCGGAGCGGCCGGGCAACGTTCTGACCTGCGTCAAGGTCCCCGCGGGGATCGAAGGCGGCAAGCTCGTCAAGACCATGCAGGGCAAATATATGGCCTACATCGCCGGCGGGCAGGGCCCCTACAAAGGCAAGATCTTCCGCATCGCCCACCTCGGCTACATGGGCGGCTTCGACATCATCACGGCCCTCTCCGCCCTGGAGATGACGCTCATGGACCTCGGCTACAAATTCGAGGCCGGGGCCGGCATCAAGGCGGCCCAGGCCGTGCTCAAGGAGAACTGGCAATGACCAAGATCCTCATCGCCGACGGCATGGACAAAGCGGCCCTCGAACAGCTGAAGGCCGTCCCCGGATTCGAGGTGACCGTCAACAAGGGCATGAGCGAGGCCGACCTCATCGCCATCGTCCCCGGCTACAGCGGCATCGTCGTCCGCAGCGCGTCCAAGATCACGCGCCCGGTGATCGAGGCCGGCAAGGACCTCAAGGTCCTCGTCCGCGCCGGCATCGGCCTCGACAACATCGACCGGGACGCGGCCAAGGAAAAGGGCATTTTCGTGGCCAACACGCCCGCGGCCACGTCGATCACGGTCGCCGAGCACACCTTCGGCCTGATGCTGGGGGCCGTCCGCAACCACTGGAAGGCCATCCTGACGATGAAGGCCCACAAGTGGGAGAAAAAGGCCCTTGAGGGGACGGAGCTCTACGGCAAGACGCTCGGCATCATCGGCTTCGGCCGGATCGGCACCGAGGTCGCGAAGAGGGCCCTGGCCTTCGGCATGACCGTCGTCGCCTACGACGTCATCCCCATCAAGACCGACCTCGCCGTCAAGCAGGTCCCTCTCGACTCGCTGCTGGCGGCCGCGGACCTCATCACGCTCCACGTCCCGAAGCAGGCCAAGCCGATCCTGGGCGAGGCCGAGTTCGCCAAGATGAAGGACGGCGTCATCATCATCAACGTCGCCCGCGGCGGCGTCGTCGGCGAGAAGGCCCTGCTCGCCGGGCTCAACGCCGGCAAGGTCAGGGCGGCGGCCGTCGACGTCTTCGACAAGGAGCCGCCCGCGGACTTCAGCCTCATCGACCATCCCAACGTTATCCCCATCCCCCACCTGGGGGCGGCGGCGGCGGAGGGACAGCAAAGGGCGGGACTCGAGGCCGTCCGCATCCTCAAAGAGAAGTTGGCGTAACCAGTGATCTACCTCGATCACAACGCGACGACGCCGGTCGATCCGGCCGTCGCCGACAAGATGGCCCGGCTCTTGCGGGAGCATTTCGGCAATCCGTCGTCCCTTTACCCCATCGGCCGGGAGGTCAAGGAGCTGATGAACGGGGCCCGGGAGCGTGTCGCCAAGGCCCTAGGCGTCGACCGCGGCGAGATCTTCTTCACCGGCTCGGGGACGGAATCCGACAATTTCGCCATCTTCGGGACCTTCGACGCCCACCCCGAACGGAACGAGCTCGTGACCTCGGGGATCGAGCACCCGGCCGTGATCGAGGCGGCCAAGGCCTTGGAGAAGCGCGGCGTCAAGGTCACCTTCGTGCCGGTGGATCCCACCGGCGTCATCGACCTCGACCATCTGCGCTCGGCGCTGACGCCGAAGACAGGCCTGGTCTCGGTCATGCACGCCAACAACGAGATCGGCACGATCGAGCCCATTGCCGAGATCGTCCGCATCGCCCGCGAGAAGGGCATCCCGGTCCACACGGACGCCGTCCAGAGCTTTGGCAAGATCGAGGTCGACGCCCGCAAGCTGGGCGTCGATTTCCTGACCGTTTCGGCCCACAAGATCTACGGCCCGAAAGGGATCGGCGCGCTCTATGTCCGCCGCGGCTCGACGATCTGCCCCTTCGTCCACGGCGGCCACCAGGAGCGCGGCCTGCGCGCCGGGACCGAGAACACGGCCGGCATCGTTGGCTTCGGCGAAGCCGTGCGCGTCATGGAGGAGAAGGGCCGGAAGGAGCGGGCCCGGATCGAGAACCTGGCCGGGCGGCTCAAGCGCGGCATCGAGGAGAGGATCCCCGGCGCCAAGTTCAACGGGCACCCCGAGAACCGGGTCAAGAGCACGCTCAACTTCGCCTTCCCCGGCCTCGAGGCCGAAGCCATTCTGCTCGCCCTGGCGACCAAGGAGATCTACGTCTCGACCGGGTCGGCCTGCAGCGAAGAATCCGAAGAGGTTTCGCACGTCCTCCGGGCGATCGGATTGAGGCCGGAGATCGCCCGATCCTGCATCCGGATGTCGCTCGGCCGCGCCAACAGCGAAGCCGATATCGACACCGTGCTGAAGGAGCTGCCGGAGATCATCGCCAAGCTGCGGTCGATCACCTCGTTCCATCCCGAGGTCTGAGCCCTCTAAGCGGCGTGTTCCCGTATCTGCCGCAGGTAGATCTCTCTTACCCCGCGGAAATAGGCCTGGGGCGGATCCCGCCGGAGATCGGGATAGGTCCAATCGAGCGTCCGGACGCCCGGCCGGGTAAAAAGGAGCTCCAGATGGGCGTAGATGCCCTTGGCGAGCGGGATCCTATGGGCGAAGTCCTTCGCCGTGGCCATGACCACGGCTGAGGCCGTCAAGTAGCCGGGGTCGATGTTCACCGGCCGCCCTGTGACGCCCCGCTCCTGCCGGATCATGGATTCGAGCTCGATCGTCCAGAGCTTCGCCTCCGGCAGCGATTCAGGCGGGACGAGGCTCTCGAAGCTGACAAAGCGGCGGACGAGTCCCCCGCCCATCTCATCCTCGTAGTAGCCGGTCAGGTCGAAGGGAAAGGCCGGGCTTTCCGAGTCGACGTTCCCCCATTCGGCCTCGAGCCGCTTGCGGGCCTCTTCATAGAGCCCGTCCTCTCCATAGATGACCCCGCAAATCATCTTGACCGGGCTGAATTCCTTCGGCTGAGCCATCGCCCTGGATTCAGTATACATCGGTTCGTCCGGATAGTCATCCAGCCCCCTTGGTGCCCTCCCAATGTCCGCTGCGGCGTCTTCCCAATTTTCCCATGTGGGCGATACGACTCTCCGTGTCGCCATTGCACAAAGGCGTGATTGCCCTTATAATAAGCGCATTATGCAGTGGGTCTACATCGAGGACATCGCGGGCTACGATGGCCAGGACGTCGAGATCCGCGGCTGGGTCTACAACAAGCGCTCGTCGGGCAAGGTCCGCTTCCTGCTCGTCCGGGACGGCACCGGCATCATCCAGGCCACGGCCTTCAGCGCCGACAAGGACTCGCTCCTCTTCCAGCAGTTCGACCGCCTGAGCCAGGAGTCCTCGCTTGTCGTCCGCGGCAAGGTCCGGGCCGACAAGCGCGCCCCGGGCGGATTCGAGCTCCAGATGAGCAAGCTCGAGATCGTCCAGGTCGCGGCCGAGTACCCGATCACGCTCAAGGAGCACAGCACCCCGTTCCTGATGGAGCACCGCCACCTCTGGCTGCGATCGACGAAGCAGCACGCCGTCCTGCGCGTCCGGGCCGAGGTCATCAAGGCCATCCGCGATTTCTTCGACGGCCGCGGTTTCCGGCTCATGGACACGCCCATCCTGACGCCCAGCGCCTGCGAGGGCACGACGACCCTCTTCGAGACCGAATATTTCGACCAGAAGGCCTACCTCAGCCAGAGCGGCCAGCTCTACAACGAGGCCACGGCCATGGCCTTCGGCAAGGTCTATTGCTTCGGCCCGACCTTCCGGGCCGAGAAGTCGAAGACGCGCCGCCACCTTATCGAGTTCTGGATGGTCGAGCCGGAGGTCGCCTTCGCCACCCTCCAGGACGTCATCGCCCTCGGCGAGGACCTCATCCTGTTCATCATGGAGCGGGTCCTGACCAAGCGGCGGCTCGAGCTCGAAACCCTCGAGCGCGACCCCAAGCCGCTCGAGGCCATCGCCAAGCCGTTCCCGCGGCTGACCTATGACGAGGCTGTTCCCATCCTGCGCGAGAAGGGCTCGACGATCGAGTGGGGCGGCGATTTCGGCGCGCCCGAGGAAACGATCATTTCCGAGCTCTACACGTCCCCGGTCTGCGTGACGCACTTCCCGACGGCCATCAAGGCCTTCTACATGCAGCCGGCGCCCGAGAACCCGGACGTCGTGCTCGGCGTCGACTTCCTGGCCTCGGAGGGCTACGGCGAGGTCATCGGCGGCGGCCAGCGCATCCACGACCTGGCCCTGCTCGAGAAGCGCCTCGAGGAGCACCAGCTGCCGCGCGAGGCCTACGAGTGGTATCTCGACCTGCGCAAGTACGGCAGCGTGCCGCACTCCGGGTTCGGCATGGGCATCGAGCGGATGGTCTCCTGGATCTGCGGCATCAAGCACATCCGCGAGACGATCCCCTTCCCGCGTCTTCTCTACAGGATCTATCCTTGACCCGGCCGCCGCGCCGTCCCTCCCGTGCCCCGACGCGGGCCGGGCGGACCGCCGCCCTCATCAGCCTGGGCTGCGCCAAGAACCAGGTCGATAGCGAGGTCATGCTCGGCGCCCTGAAATCGGCCGGTTACAGGTTTGTCTCGGCGCCCGAGGACGCGGACGTTGTCATTGTCAACACGTGCGGCTTCATCGGCCCGGCCCGCGCCGAGGCCGAAGAGACGCTGCTCTCGGTCCTCGAGCTCAAGAAGTCCGATCCCGGGAAGACCGTCGTTGCCGCCGGCTGCTATGTGGAGAGGGACCGGGCCGGCCTCGAGGCCCGTTTCCCGGCCGTCGATGCGTGGACCGGCGTCCGGAGCTTCGACGAGATCGCCGCCATCGTCGAGGGCCGGGCGATCCGCCGCCGGGAGACGACCTATCTTTACACGGATGCTTCGCCCCGCGTCGTCACGACGCCCGGGACCTGGGCCTATATCAAGATCTCCGAGGGCTGCTCCCATCGCTGCGGCTTCTGCGCCATCCCTCTCATCAAAGGCCCCTATGTCTCGCGGAGCCCCGATTCGATCGTCCGCGAGGCCCGGGCCTTGGCCGCCCAGGGCGTCAAGGAGATCGATCTCATCTCTCACGACACGACCTGGTTCGGCCGCGACCGCGGCCTCCGCAACGGATTGGCCGGTCTCATCGAGCGGCTGGCGGGTGTCCGCGGCCTGGCCTGGATCCGCTTCCTCTACGGCTATCCCGAGGAGATCGGCCCGGGGCTCATGGAGGCCATGGCCGGCCCGAAGATCTGCCGCTATTTCGACATCCCCTTCCAGCACGCGCATCCCCGCATCCTCAAGGCCATGGGCCGCGGCCTGGACGGGAGGCGCGCCCTCGCGCTCATCGAACGGCTGCGGACGCGCCTGCCCGGCGCGGCGATCCGGACCTCGCTCATCGTCGGCTTTCCCGGCGAGGGCCGCCGGGAGTTCGCCGCCTTGAGACGCTTTGTCGAGGAGGCCCGCTTCGACCATCTCGGCGTCTTTGCCTATTCGCCCGAAAAGGGCACTCCGGCCTGGGCGCGGACAGAGAGCGTCTCACCCGAAGAGAAAGAGGACCGCCGCCGCGAGATCATGGCCATCCAGGCCGGGATCTCCCGGGACCACAACGAAGCCCGGGTGGGCCAAACGATCGAGGCCCTCGTCGAAGGGCCCGACCCGGGGGCGGCCGGCCGGTGGATGGGACGCGGGCGGTTCCAGGCGCCCGAGGTCGACGGCGTCGTCAAGTTCTTGCTCCCGCCGGGCCTGGCCGAGCCTCCGGCGGCCCTCGTCAAGGTCGAGATCCAATCGTCCGGCCCCTATGATCTCTTCGGGAGGCTCGTCCCGTGACGTCCGTCCACCGGGTCCTGGCCACGGCCTTCGGGCTCGGCCACGTGCCCCTCGCGCCCGGCACGGCCGCGAGCGCTGCGGCGGCCCTGGCCTATTCTCTGGCGCTGCATCGCTTGTCCTGGCCGCTCTACGCCGCCCTTGTCCTCCTTCTCTTTTTCGGCGGCATCGCTGTCTCCGGGAGAACGGCCGCCGAGCTGGGGCGGCCCGATCCCGGCCTCATCGTCATCGACGAGGTCTGCGGACAGCTCATCGCCCTGGCCTTCCTGCCCTCGGGGTGGCTCCCGGTCCTCGTTTCTTTGGCCCTCTTCCGCTTTTTTGATATCATCAAGCCCTGGCCCATCCGCCGCCTGGAACGCTGGCCGGGCGGCTGGGGCATCATGGCCGACGACGCTGCCGCCGGCTTGGCCGCGGCCCTTCTCGCGCGGCTGATCCTGCTCGTCGTCTGAGGCCCGGAGGACCATGAAGGTTGAGATCATCGCCGTCGGCTCGGAGCTGCTGACGCCGGATTTCCAGGACACGAATTCGCTTCAGCTGACGGCCGGGCTGAACGCTATCGGCCTCGGCGTCTCGTTCAAGACCCTTGTCGGCGACGACGAGCGCGACCTCACCCTCGTCCTCGGGACCGCGCTGCGTCGCTCCCGGCTCGTCCTGTGCATGGGGGGCCTGGGTCCGACCGAGGACGACCGGACCCGGGAAACGCTGGCCAGGCTGCTCGGCCGGAAGCTCGTTTTCAACGCGGCCGTCCGGGACCGCATCCGGGAGAGGTTCCGACGGCGCGGCTGGCCGATGGCGGCTTCGAACCTCAAGCAGTGCTACGTCATTGACGGCGCCGAGGTCCTGGAGAACCCGAATGGGACGGCCCCCGGCCAGTGGCTCGAGGCGGGCGGCCGCATGATCGCCCTTCTGCCCGGCCCGCCCCATGAGATCCTGCCCATGTTCGAGAAGGACGTCCTGCCGCGCCTGGCCCGCTCCGGACGGGGCCTGACGGTTCGCCGGGTCCTCCGCCTCACTGGCCTCGGCGAATCGTCCATGGAAGCCAAGCTCAAGGGCTTTTATAAGATGGTTCCGAAGGACGTGACCGTCACCACCCTCGCCGCCTTCGGCGACCTCTCGATCCGTCTGTCGTATTCGGGCCCGGGCCCGAAGGAGACCGCGGACAAACGGCTCGATGTCCTCGAGCGGGCCCTCGTCCGGGCTCTCGGGCCCTGGATCTATTCCCGCTCCGGGGAAAGCCTCGAGGCGGCTGTCGGCGATCTGCTCCGGACGCGCGGCTTGACCATCGCCTGCGCCGAATCCTGCACCGGCGGTCTCATCGGCCACCGGCTGACCGAGATCGCTGGAAGCTCCGGCTATTTCCTCGAATCCGCCGTCGTCTATAGCAACCGGGCCAAGGTCCGCCGGCTCGGCGTCCCGCCCGCCCTCATCGCAAAGCACGGCGCCGTCAGCGCCCCCGTGGCCCGGGCCATGGCCGAGGGTATCCGCCGCACGTCGGGGGCCGACCTCGGCCTCGCCGTCACGGGCGTCGCCGGGCCGGGCGGCGGCACGCCGCGCAAGCCCGTCGGCCTCGTCTACGTGGCCCTCGCCAGGCGGCGCGGCACCGCCGTCGTCCGCAGCCTTTTTTCGGGAGGCCGGTCACAGGTCAAGTTCCAATCCTCGCAGAAGGCCCTAGATCTGGTGAGGAAAGCGCTTACGCCCAAGACGTGAAAAGCCTATAATACGAGGCTGAGAAGAGCGATATGAGAGCCTTCATCGCCGTCGAGCTCGATCCCGAGATCAAGGAGTCGTTGCTGGCACTTGTTCGCGGCCTCCGCGCAACGCAGGCCGCCGTCCGTTGGGTGGCGCCCGCCGGCATGCACCTCACGCTGAAGTTCCTCGGCGCGATCGACGACGGGCAGGCGCTCCGGGCCAAGGACGTCCTGACCCAGGTCGCCTCCCGCCACCATCCCTTCCCGATCAAGGTGGAGGGGACCGGCGCCTTCCCGGGCGAACGGAGCCCTCGGGTCCTGTGGGTCGGATTCTCCGCCGCGCCCGAGCTCCTCGCCCTGCAGGGCGACCTCGACAAGTCCTTGGAAACAGAAGGATTTGAGCGGGAAGCGAGAGATTTTACGCCCCATTTGACGCTAGGGCGGGTCAAAGGCACCGAGCGCATCGCCCCGGCGATGGCCGAGCTTCTCAAGCACCGCGACCGGTCGTTCGGGTCCATGACGATGAAAAGGCTCGTTCTCTTCGAGAGCCTCCTTCATCCCGAAGGGGCGGAATACCGGGCCGTTTTCGAGGCGCCCCTCTCATGAAGATCCTATTGGCCGTCGCTTCGTATCTCCTCGGATCGGTGCCGACCGGATATCTTCTCGTCCGGCTGTTCTTCAAGGGCGACGTCCGCGACATGGGCAGCGGCAATACCGGGGCGACCAATGTCCTGCGGGTCAAAGGTTGGAAGACGGCTCTGCCCGTCGCGCTCTTCGATGTCCTCAAGGGCTTCCTGCCCGTCTTCTTGGCGTCGCGATGGTTCGGCGATCCGGCCTTCGCCGCCTTGTGCGGGCTGCTCGCGGTCGTCGGGCACTGCTTCCCGTTCGCCATCGGGTTCCGCGGCGGCAAGGGCATGGCCACCTCGTTCGGGGCGTTCGCCGCGATCGCCTGGGCCCCCGCCCTGGCCTGCTTGGGCCTCTTCATCGTGATCATCGCCCTGACGAGGTTCGTTTCCCTCGGGTCCATCCTGGCGGTTCTCGCCTTTCCGGCCGTCTTTCTCATCGGCCGCGGCCATGCGGCCGTGGCGGCCGTCTCGTTCGCCGTCGGCGTCCTGGTCGTCGTCCGGCACAGGGCCAATATCGGGCGGCTCGTCCGGGGCGCGGAGCGCAGGTTCGGAGAAAGGGCGTCATGAACACATCCGTCATCGGCGGGGGCAGCTGGGGCTCGGCCTTCGCGCGTTACCTCGGCTTGATCGGCCTGCCGGTCTTGATGTGGATCCGCGAGGAGGACATCCTGGCCGAGGCCCTCGCGACGCGCGAGAACACGGCCTTCCTCCCCGGATACAGGTTCCCCGAGACCGTCGGGTTCACCGACGACGTCAAACGGGCGGCCGCCTTCGGCGACGTCGTCTTCATCGCCGTGCCCTCCCAGTATTGCCGATCCGTCTACGGCCGGATCGCTCCCCTGCTGCGCAAAGACCAGATCGTCGTCAGCCTGACCAAGGGTTTCGACAAGCAGACCTTGATGCGCATGAGCCAGGTCATGGAGGAGGTCTTCCGGCCATACGTCCGGCCTCATCTTGCCGTTCTCTCCGGCCCGAGCTTCGCCAAGGAGGTCGCGGCCGGCCACCCGACGGCGCTCGTCGTGGCCTCGCGCGAGCCGTCGGCCGCGCGGGAGGTCCAGCACCTCATCTCCAGCGTGACCATCCGGGCGTACACGTCGACGGACGTGACCGGCGTGGAGGTGGCCGGGGCCCTGAAGAACGTTGTCGCCATCGCCGCCGGCATCGCCGACTCCATGAAATTCGGCCTCAACACGCGGGCCGCGCTGATCACCCGCGGGCTCGTCGAGATCACGAACCTCGGCCTGGCGCTCGGGGCCCGCGAGGAGACCTTCGCCGGATTGGCGGGCATCGGCGACCTTGTCCTGACCTGCACGGGCGAGCTCAGCCGCAACCACCGCGTCGGCCACGAGCTCGGCCGGGGACGGACGCTCCGCGAGATCCTGGCCGGGATGCGCATGGTGGCGGAAGGCGTCCATACGACCGTGGCCGCCCGCCGCATCTCCCGCGCCCTGGGCGTGGAGATGCCCATTTCCGAGGAGATCTATCAGGTCCTTTACCGCGGCAAGTCCCCGAAGAAGGCCGTTGAAGAGCTGATGACCCGGACGCTCAAGGCAGAGTAGCGCCGGGGACCTCGAGCGAAGGAGGAGACCGATGAGAACCAAAGCCCTCGCCGTCCTGACGATCTGCGCGACATTGGCCTTCTGCGCGTCCTCGCAGACCAAAGTCCAGAGGTCCCGCGAGAAAGACCCCAAGTATCAATACAACCTCGGCCTGTTCTATCTCAACCAGAGCGACGTCGAGAACGCGACCAAGTACTTCATCAAGGCCCTTTCGCTCGATACCCGCTTCTATCTCGCTTACAACGCCCTCGGGCTGGCCCATTCCATGCGCGGCCGTCTCGATGAGGCCGCCAAGGCCTATCAGAAATGCCTTGAGGTCAATCCGCAGTTCACCGAGGCCCACAACAACCTCGGGACCGTGTATCAGGAGATGAAGCAGCTCGACAAGGCCGAAGCCGAGTTCCGGGCCGCCCTCGCCGACCTCACCTACCAGAGCCGCGAGCTGGCGTATTTTAACCTGGCCCGGCTCTACGCGCTGCAGAACCGCAACGACGAGGCTTTGGAGAACGTCCAGAAGGCCATCCAGATCAAGCCCCGGCTGGCCATGGCCTACAATCTCCAGGGCCAGATCTACGAAAAGCAGAACCTGCTCGACGACGCCGTCTCATCCTACGAGGCCGCCGTCAAGATCGTACCCGAGGACACGCTCTTCAACTACAACCTGGCCGTGGCCTATTTCAAGCACGGGGAATACAGCCGGTCCAAGGAGATCTTCCTCAAGATCCGGGGCAAGATCACGGACGCCGATACGAAAGAGACGATCGCCCGCTATTTGCGGCTCATCGGCGACCGGTGACGCCCGGCCGCCCGGGATTCACAAGCCGAGGCGGCTGTAGATGCGAGGTGTGATTCAGGAAAGATCCTGAAGCGATTTCCTTTTTGCAGATATTTCCCAGATGCGCAGCTCCGAGTCGCTCCGCAGCGCATCTGACCTCCGCTCCCTTAGGTCGCTCCGGGTAGGCCCGAAGGGTGAAAACGCCGTTCTTGGTTCTTATGGTCTTCCGCAGAAATACGGCGTTTTCATGAATCAGGTCCCTTCGCGCCAGTCGGCGAGATACTTCTTCTGGGCCGGCGTCAGTGTGTCGATGGCCGCTCCCATCGAGGCGAGCTTCAACGAGGCGATCTCCTCGTCGATCTCCCGGGGCACGGGGAACACGGATTTGGCCAGGCCCTTGGCCCGGCCGAGCAGCCAGCGCACGCTCAGGGCCTGGTTGGCGAAGCTCATGTCCATGACCATGGCCGGATGCCCCTCGGCCGCGGCCAGGTTGATGAGCCGGCCCTCCCCGAGGAGGTTGATCCGCCGCCCGTCCGGGAGCGTGTATTCGTCCACGAACTCGCGGACCCGCCTCTTCGAGCGGGAGAGGGCCTCGAGGGCCGGGATGTCGATCTCGACGTTGAAGTGGCCGGCGTTGGCCACGATCGCGCCGTCCTTCATGAGGCGGAAATGCTCCTTGCGGACGACGGCCTTGTTCCCGGTGACGGTCAGGAAGATGTCACCGAGCGGCGCGGCCTGGGCCATGGGCATGACCTCGTAGCCGTCCATTTCCGCCTCGATGGCCCGGATGGGATTGACCTCGGTGACGATGACGTGGGCCCCGGACCCGCGGGCCCGCATGGCCACGCCCTTGCCGCACATGCCGTAGCCGGCGACCACGAACCTGAGGCCGGCGATGAGGACGTTGGTCGCCCGCAGGATGCCGTCGAGCGTGCTCTGGCCGGTGCCGTAGCGGTTGTCGAAGAGGTGCTTGGTCTGGGCATCGTTGACGGCGACGATGGGATAACGGAGGACCCCTTCCTTGGCCATGCTCTTCAGGCGGATGACGCCGGTCGTCGTCTCCTCGGTGCCGGCCAGGATCCCCGGGAGGAGGTCCTGCCTCTTGGCATGGGTCACGTTGACGAGATCGGCCCCGTCGTCCATGGTGATCGACGGGCCGTGGTCGAGCGCCTGCTGGATGTGGCGGTAGTAGGTCTCGTGGTCCTCGCCCTTGATGGCGAAAACGGGGATCTTATGGTCTTTGACCAGGGCCGCCGGGATATCGTCCTGGGTGCTCAGGGGGTTCGAGGCGCAGAGCCGCACCCGCGCCCCGCCGAGCTTGAGGGCTTCCATCAGGTTGGCCGTTTCAGAGGTCACGTGGAGGCAGGCGGAGATGCGGACGCCGGCGAGCGGCCGGTCCTTGGCGAAGGCCTTCTTGATCCGCTCGAGGACGGGCATCGAACGGGCCGCCCATTCCATCCTCAGGCGCCCCTTGGCGGCGAGGCTCAGATCCTTGATGTCGCAATCCATAGAGACCTCCCCGGAGCCGGTGTCCCCGGCGCCGATTCCGGGTCAAAATAGCACATTCCAGAGGGGTTTTCAAGGCAGGGCCTTTGTGCTATTGTGGGATGTCGTTCGCCGGCTCCGAGGCTTCTGCGAGAGACATGAACAACGCGTCCAGGGCGCTTGCAACTCTATTCCTCATCTTCGTCCCCGCCCTTCTCTCCGCCGCCCCGCAGGCCCCAGAAACGTCGCATGGGCTTCCCTTCTCCTTCCAGGAATACCGTCTCAGGAACGGCCTCCGGGTCGTCCTTTCCGAGGACGATCGCCTGCCGCTCGTGACCGTCGCCGTCGGCTACGGCGCCGGGACCCTCTATGAACGGCCTGGCCAGGAGGGCCTGGCCTATCTCCTCGAGAACCTCATGTTCCAGGGGTCCGAGAACGTCGGACCCCTCCAGCACATCACGTACGTCCAAAAGGTCGGCGGCGAGCTCAACGCCACGACGACCGCCGACGAGGCCCTGTTCCACGAGACCCTGCCCTCGAACCAGCTGGCCCTGGCTCTCTGGCTCGAGTCGGACCGGATGAAATCGCTGATCATCACTTCGGCCGCCATCCGGCGGACGCGCGAGGACCTATTGCGCGAACACGAGGAGCGGCTGGCCGCCGATCCCTACCTCGGGACCTTTGCGGAATTCGACGAGATCCTCTATCCGGACCCGCTCTATGGGCACGCCCTGATCGGCCCCGGCATGGCCAAGCTCACCGAAGCCGAAATCGTGGAGTTCTACCGGATCTATTATGTCCCCAACAACGCCGTCCTCTGCATCGTCGGGCACATCGACCCGGGCAAGACCCGGGAGCTCGTGGCCCGCTATTTCGACTCCATCCCGCCCGGCCTCGACGTGCCGTTCCCCCGGCAGGCGGAGTTCCGTCGGGAGAGCGATGCCGTCGAGCGTACCGCCCGCGTGTCCGCGCCCGGGGCCGGATTCCACATGGGCTTTCGGTTCTTCCCGCTGATGCCGGGCGAGGCCAGCTGCCTGCGCCTCCTCGAATGCGTCCTGCTCGACGGCGAGACCTCGCGGCTGAGGAACCGTCTGCTGCACCGTGAATTGACGGCGACATACCTGACCGGCACTCTGGAAGAGCGTCCCGGCCTGCCCGTCCTCAAGGTCTTTTGTCTGGCCACCAACGCGGTTCTCGTGGCCCGGTCCGAGAAGGCGATCCTCTCGGAGATCGACAAGCTCAAGTCCAATCCGCTTTCGGCCGAAGAGCTCCAGAAGGTCCAGCGACGTTACCGGGCGAACTACCTGAACCGCATATCGACCGGTCTGGGCAAGGCCCGCTTCCTCGTCGAAGCCGTTTTCACCGGCAAGGGCCTGGACTCCCTGGGGAGAGAATTGGACGCGGTCCTGGCGGTCACGCCTCAGGTCCTGGCCGCCTTCACCGCCAAGTATTTCGTCCCCCAGAATCGGGCCGTCCTGGAGATCGAGCCGCGATGATCCGGCCGTCCCGCCTGCGCCGGCGTCCAAGGGCCTGGGCGTCCGTCCTGACGGCCGTCGTCGCGTCGGTCCTCTGGTCGTCGCAGGACGCGTCCGCCCAGGAGCGTTTCCGCCGCACGCCGCCGCTGCCCGACGCCGAGCGCCTCGAGATCAGGCTGCCGAAGGTCGAGACCTCCGTTCTGCCGAACGGTCTGACCGTGGCCACGGCCCGACGCCCCGAGTCCCGGATGATCACGCTCCAGCTCGTCGTCCGGGCGGGCGAAGCCGCCTCGCCTGCCGACCGGCCCGGACTGGCCGCGGTGACGGCGCGCATGATCGGCCGCGGGACGAGGATGCTGTCGGCCGACTACCTCGAGAATATGGTCGAGTCCCTGGGCACCGAGCTCCGAACGTCGGTCTTCATGGACTACGCCGTCATCTCGACCGAGGTCGTCGAGGAATCCCTCGACCGGGCGATCCTGTTCCTGCGCCTGATCGCCACCGAGGCCGCTTTCAGCGAGCGGGAGCTGGCCGGGGTCCGCCGCATCACGTACTGGCAGCTCTACCAAAGCAAGAAGGACCCGGAGATCCTGGGCTGGCGGCAGCTGCTGCGATCGCTGTTCGAGGCCCATCCCTACCGTGTCGCGACCTACAACGAGGACGTCATCAAGTTCATCGCGACCCGCGACGTCTCGGATTTTTACGATCGCTACTATCGGCCCGGGAACGCGGCCGTCCTCGTCTCGGGGAACATCGACGGAGCGGCCGTCGCCCAGAAGATCGGCCGTCATTTCGCGGCCTGGGCGGGCGCGGGTTCCGCCGCCGCGATCCCTTCGCCCCCGCCGCCGAACGGCCGCGATCGATTCTGCTTTGTCGAGGACCCCGGGGCCACGGCGGCCACGGTCTTCGCCGGCAACGTCGTCATGGGCTCCTCGAGCCCCGATTTCTTCCCCGTGCTCGTGCTCAAGCAGATCCTGGGGGGGACGACGCAGAACCGCCTGTTCATGAACCTTCGCGAGGCCAAGAACTACGCCACCTACGCGTTCAGTGAGATGGAGGTCTACGGCTCGTGCGGGGTCTATTGGGCCCGGGCTCAGGTCCGGCCGGAGGTCCTCGCCCCGGCCATCCGGGAGATCGTCGGTGAGATCGGCGCCCTGGCCGCCGCGCCGGCCGTCCCTTCAGAGGTCGAGGAGGCCAAGTCCTACCTCGTCGGCAACATGCCGCTCCGTTTCGAGTCCCCCGCCGGGTTCGCCGATTGGATGGCGCGCTACGTCGCGCTCGGACTCGACACGAGCCAGTGGGACCGGGGGGCCGAGGACCTCAAGCTCGTCAACGCCGAACGGGTCCGGGAGGCCGCCCGGAAATACCTGGCGCCCAAGCCGGTCGTCGTCATCGTCGGCCGTCCCGAATGGATCGGTCCCCATCTCGGCGAGCTCGACGCGGTCGAGGTCTATGACGGGTCCGGCCAGCTCAAGCACACCGTGCGCAAAGGAGAAGGACGATGAAGCTTGTGGAATGCGTGCCCAATTTCAGCGAAGGCCGCGATCTCGAGAAGATCCGGGCGATTACCGGAGAGATCGAGGCGGTGCCGGGCGTCAAGCTTCTCGACGTCGACCCGGGGGCTTCGACGAACCGGACGGTCGTGACCTTCATCGGCTCCCCCGAGGCCGTTCTCGAGGCCGCGTTCAAGGCCATCGCCAAGGCCGCCGAGGTCATCGACATGCGGACCCATAAGGGCGCCCATCCGCGCATGGGGGCGACGGACGTCTGCCCGTTCGTGCCCGTGTCGGGCGTGACCATGGAGGACTGCGTCGCATTGGCCGCCCAGCTGGGCCGCCGGGTCGCCGGAGAGCTCGGCATCCCGGTCTATCTCTACGAGGCCGCCGCGCGCAAGGCCGAGCGCCGGAACCTGGCCACGGTCCGGGCCGGCGAATTCGAAGGCCTGCCGGAGAAGCTCAAGGACCCCCGCTGGGCGCCGGATTTCGGCGAGGCCGCGTTCAATCCCAAGTCGGGAGCGACTATCATCGGCGCCCGCGAGTTCCTGATCGCCTATAACATCAATCTCAACACCCGCGACCGCAAGCTGGCCCACGAGATCGCCCTGAGCCTGCGCGAGAGCGGCCGGGCCAAGCGTGACAAGGACGGCAACGTCGTCAAGGACGCCCGCGGCAACACGGTCAAGGTCCCGGGCAAGTTCAAGGAGGTCAAGTCGGTCGGCTGGTACGTCGAGGACTACGGCCTAGCCCAGATCTCCGTCAACTTCACGAGTTACAGGAGGACGCCGGTCCATGTCGTCTTCGACGAAGCCGTGCGACTGGCCGCCAAGCTCGGCCTGAGGGTCACGGGCAGCGAGCTCGTCGGTCTGATCCCGAAGGAGGCGCTGCTCATGGCCGGACGCCACTACCTCGAGAAGCAGGGCAAGAGCCCGGGCGTCCCCGAGGCCGAGCTCATCCGCATGGCCGTCCGGTCGCTGGGGCTCGGCGACGTGGTTCCCTTCGAGCCCGACAAGAAGATCATCGAATACCAGGTCCGAGAGCCCGGCCCGGCCTTGGTCGGCATGACGCTCCGCGGCTTCGCCGACGAGCTGTCCATGGACTCCCCCGCCCCGGGCGGCGGAAGCGTGGCCGCGCTCTGCGGCGCCCTTTCGGCGGGCCTGTCCGCCATGGTCGCCAACCTGACCGTCGGCAAGAAGGGCTACGAGGACGTCTGGGACGATATGATCGGCACGGCGGTCCGGGCCCAGGCTCTCAAGGACTTCCTGCTCGAGGCCGTCGACCGCGATACCAAGGCCTTCAACAAGGTCATGGACGCCTTCCGTCTGCCCAAGACGACCCCCGAACAAGCCGAGGAAAAAGAGTGGGCCGTCGAAGCCGCCAACAAGGAAGCGACCCTGGTCCCCCTCGAGGTCCTCGGGAAGGCCGTCGAAGCCGCGGGCCTGGCCAGGGCGGCCGCTTCAAAAGGCAACCGGAATTCCCTGAGCGACGCCGGCGTCGCCGGGCTTGCCGCCCAGGCCGCGGGCGAAGGCGCCTACGACAACGTCCTCATCAACCTCGGGGGCATCAAGGACGCCAAGTTCGCGGCCCGGGTCCGGCGCCAGGCGTCCGGCTTCCGCAAGACCCTCGACAAGGAAGGGCGAGCCGTCAAGGATATCGTGGCCAAGTCCCTGGCCGGTCATTCATAAAAACGCCCGGCTTCTTCTCTCTCTTATCGGGCGTTTCTACCCTGCGGGCGAACCGATACGACCCCATCTGCTTCGTTCTCGGGGATTCGCAGTACCGAAGAGTACAGCTTCACCCCTCGGGCCTCGCATCTGGGGCCGTCTCGATTCGTGAATGATCCGGTCTGAACGGTCAATCCCCCGACGGCGGCGTCCCGCCGCGGCCCTTCTTCAGCGCGAAGAGCACGACGAAAGCGACGAAGCTCAGGATGACGATCGCGGCCGAGGCGGGAACGTTCAGGAGAAGCGCCAGGGCCAGGCCCCCGGCGACGCTGAAGAGCGCGACTACCACCGCAGCGCCCACCGCGCCGTGGAAGCTTGTCGCCACCTGAAGCCCGGCGGCCGCCGGGATGACGATGAGGGCGGCCACGAGCAGGATCCCGGCGACCTTCATCCCCAGGACGATCGTCACGGCCGTCAGCACCATCAGCAGCGTATCAAGCCGGCCGACCTTGATCCCCGAGGCCCGGGCCGATTCCCGGTCGAAGGTCATGAACAGGAGCTTGTCGTAGTTCAGGCGGACGGCGATGAGAACGGCCGCCGCCAGGCCGACCGAGAGCCAGACCTCGAGCGGCTCGATGGCCAGGATGTCGCCGAAGAGGTAGGACATCAGCTCGACGTTGAAGCTCCGGGCCAGGGAGGCCAGGAGGATGCCGACGGCAAGGCCCAGGCTGCTGAAGACGCCGATGGCCGTGTCGCCGTGGAGGCCGGCCCGGCCCTTGACGTGGACGATGGCCAAGGACCCGGCGACGGCCACGACCAGAGCGGCGGCGAGAGGCAGCACGTTCAGGAAGAGGCCGAGGGCGACGCCCGCGAAGGCGATGTGCGAAAGCCCGTGGCCGATCATGGCGTCCTTGCGGAGGATGAGGAACACGCCGAGGACGGCGCAGGCCACGGCGATCAGGATCCCCGCCAGGAAGGCCCGCTGCAGAAAGCCGTAGGCGAAAAGGGCGTGCATTTCTTTTAGTGCTGGTGGGAGATGAGATGGTCGCCGTGCCCGATCATCTCGCGGAAGGCCTCGGAGCGGCAGAACCCGGCGTGGTCGCCGTGGTAGACCAGCCGCTGGTTGAGACAGGCGACGCGGTTGACATGCTTGTTGACGATGCCGACGTCGTGCGTGACGAGGACGATGGTCAATCCCTCTCTCTTGTTCAGGCGGTCGAGCATGTCGTAGAAAGCGGCCTGGGTGTCGGCGTCGACGCCGGTCGTGGGCTCGTCGAGAAAGAGCACCTGCGGCGCCGTGACGAGGGACCGGGCGATGAAGGCCCGTTGTTGCTGTCCGCCCGAGAGCCGGCCGATCGAGGTCCTGGCGAACTCGGCCATGCCGACGGCCTCGAGGGCCCGGCGCACTCTCTGGCGGGCCTCGCGGGTCGAGGGGCGCCCCTTCCGCCGGGCCGAGGCCAAGGCCATGCCGACGACCTCTTCGACCGAAGCCGGGAAGAAGGCGTCGATGTGCGTGGCCTTCTGGGGCACATAACCGATCTTGTCCCAGTCGGTGAAGGCCGACGGCGGCCGGCCGAAGATCTCGACCTCCCCGGATGACGGCCGGAGGAGCCCAAGGATGATCTTGACGAGGGTCGTCTTGCCGGATCCGTTCGGCCCGATGATGGCCAGGAAATCCCCGGATTCGATGGCGAGGTCGACGTCGAGGAGGACGGGATCCCCATCATAGGCAAAGGAGACGTGGCGAAGGGCCGCGAGGATCATGGCGTCACCGGCACCCGAGCCCGTCCTTCAGGCGGGCCAGGTCCTCCTTCATGAGGTCGAAGAAGCTCGCTCGCTTCTCCTGCTGCTCGCGGGTCAGGTTATGGCCGGCATAGAGGGCGAGGACGCGGCCGCCGATCTCCCGGGCCAGCGTCTCGGAGAGGTCAGGAGGAACGGAGTTCTCCGTGAAGACCGTACGGATTCCGTTTTTCTTGCAGAAATCGACGGCCCGGATAAGGTCTTGGGGCTTGGGCTGGGCGTCCGGGCTGAGCCCGTAGAGCGACGTCTGCAGAAGCCCGTAGCGGCGGGCCAGGTAGCCGAACGCGGCATGCCCCGCGAGGACGATCGTCCGGCCGCGGCAGCCGGCCAGGCCGGCCCGGAACTCGGCGTCGAGCGACCGGAGCCGCTCCTTGAGACGTCCGGCGTTGGCCGCGAACTCGGGTCCGGCGGCGGGCTCGATCGCGGCCAGGGCTGCCGCGATGCGGTCGACGATGGCCTCGTCGAGACCGAAGTCGAGCCATACGTGGGGATCGAGCGGGCCGTGCTCGCGTTCCCCTTCGTGTTCCTCCTCTTCCGCGGACCCGGCGACGGCCAGGCCGGCGGCCGCCTCGAGGGTGCGGAGGCGCCCGGCCGGAAAGGCCCTGAGCATCCCCGGGAGCCAGGGTTCGAGGCCGGAGCCGATATAGATCAAGAGGTCGCAGGCCGCCAGACGGGAGATGTCTCCGGGCCGGGGCTGCCAGGTGTGGACCCCGGCGCCCGGCGGCAGGAGAGGGTTGACCTCGGCTATATCTCCCGCGATCTCGGTGGCGAATTCGCCCAGCGGAAAGACCGTGGCCATGATCCGGACCTTCCCGGGAGCGGGAGCAGACCCGGCGCGGACCGCCCCAACGGCCAAAAGAAGGACAAAAAGGGAGCGAACTAAGGCTCTCATCGCCCCGATTATACCCTTGCGACCGGCTTGAATCCACCTCCCGTTTATGTCATGATGCCGTTCTCGGACAAACCCGGCGCAAAGGAGATGCTATGGCTTCGTCCCTCAATCAGCTTAAACCTGAGCTTCTCTGGAAGCATTTCGCCAAGATCCTGACCATCCCGCATTGCTCGGGCAGTGAAAAGGCCCTCGGGGACTATGTCCTTTCGGTGGCCGCTTCGCTCGGCCTGCCGGGCAAGCGCGACCGCGTCGGCAACGTTCTCGTCAGCAAGCCGGCGACCGCCGGGCGCGAGGGCGCCGTCGGAGCCATTCTCCAGGGCCATCTCGACATGGTCTGCGAGAAGAACTCGGATAAGGTCCACGACTTCTGCAAGGACCCGATCCAGGCCGAGATCCGCGGTGAATGGGTCTATGCCCAGGGCACGACCCTCGGAGCCGACAACGGCATCGGCCTGGCGGCCTGCCTGGCGGTGATGGAAGACAAGACCCTCATCCATGGCCCGCTCGAGTTCCTGTTCACGGTTGACGAGGAAACGGGCCTGACCGGGGCCAACAAGATTCAGAAGGGGTTCCTCTCGGGCAAGATGCTCCTCAACCTCGATAGCGAGGACGAGGGGGTCTTCACCATCGGCTGCGCCGGCGGGGCGGATTCTACGCTCGTTCTCCCCATCGAGCGCAAGAAGACCGCTTCGAAGAACCTCTTTAAGCTCCACGTCCGCGGCTTCCGGGGCGGCCATTCCGGGATCGACATCAACCAGGGGCGGGGCAATGCCATCAAGCTGATGGCCCGGATGCTCGCCCCGGCCCAGGGGGCGGCCAAGTTCGAACTGATCAGCGTCGAGGGCGGCAGCAAGCACAATGCGATCCCCCGCGAGGCCGTTGGCATCCTCGCCTGCCCGCCGGTCCAGGTTAGGACCCTGACCACGGCCCTCAAGAAGGCCTTCGACAAGATCAAGATCGAGTACAAGGCCGTCGAGCCCGGCGCGTCCTACGCGTTCGAGGCCCTGGACGGCCGTGATTTCGCCATGACCTCGGATTGCCAGCACACGCTGATCGATTTCCTCCTGGCCGTCCCGCACGGCGTCATCGCCATGCACCCCGAGATTTCCGGCCTCGTCGAGACCTCGACGAACCTGGCCATCGTCAAGACGGGCAAGGCGGCCTTCGAGGTTCTCTGCAGCTCCCGGAGCTCCGTGGCTTCGGCCCTCGAGGCGACCCGCGACGTCATCAAGTCGGTCTGCGCCCTGGCCGGGGCCAAGGCCGAGTGCCATGACGGCTATCCGGGCTGGATGCCGAACCTCGATTCGGAGCTGCTCAAGAAGCTGAAAGCGCTCTACCTCAAGTCGTTCGGCTCCGAGGCCAAGGTGGAGGCCATCCACGCCGGCCTCGAGTGCGGCATCATCGGCGAGAAGTTCCCCGGGATGGACATGATCTCCTTCGGGCCGACGATGAAGAACCCGCATTCGCCCGAGGAGCACGTCCACACCGGCTCGGTCGAGAAGTTCTGGAAGTTCCTGACGGCCGCGATCGACGATCTCTCGGTTTGAGCAAAGGGACGTTTCGAAACGTCCCAATTTGGCCTTTAAATGGAACGGGCATGAAACGACGCAAGTTCTTGGGCGCCGCGGGCTTTCTGGCCGTCATCGGGCCGAATGCTCTGCCGGCCCTTCAAAGGAGTAAGACCATGAAGAAGCAAGTCATGACCGACAACGCGCCGAAGGCCATCGGCCCCTATTCCCAGGGCATCATCGCCAACGGCTTCGTTTTCTGCTCGGGCCAGATCCCGATCGATCCGGCCACGGGCGAGCTCAACCAGGGGACGATCGAGGGCCAGACCCGCCAGGTCCTGAAGAACGTCTCCGCCGTGCTCGAGGCGGCCGGCTCGTCGCTCGACGAGGCCGTCAAAGTGACCGTGTTCCTCCAAGACATGAACGATTTCGGCAAGATGAATGCGGTCTACGCCGAGTTCTTCAAGGCCCCCAACCCGGCCCGTGCGGCCGTCCAGGTGGCCCGCCTGCCCCGCGACGTCAAAGTGGAGATCGAGGC
>CAZIQR010000001.1:0-17294 GCA_964541055.1 uncultured Eubacteriales bacterium | reverse complement strand
GTGCGGCCGTCCAGGTGGCCCGCCTGCCCCGCGACGTCAAAGTGGAGATCGAGGCCATCGCCATCCTCTCGTAGCGAGCGAGGCGAGGGGAGGGCAGAAATCCGCCGGAGCATACACGGAGGCGGATTTCTGCGAAATATCGGGATCAATCCTCCTTATGGACCGGGACCTCGGCTTCCTGTAAAATAACTCTGTTATGCCCCTCTATGAATTTGTGTGCAAGAAGTGCGGCAAGAGGTTCGAGAGCCTTGTCGCCGTCGGCAAAGAGAAAGACGTCGTCTGCGCCGAGTGCGGCGCGGCGGACGTCCAGAAAGTGATCTCCTGCTTCGGCATCGGCGGCGGCTCGAGCCGCCTCAAGGCCTCTTCGTCCTCGAGTTGCACCAGTTGCTCCTCGAAATCCTGCAGCACCTGCCACTGAGCCCCCTCGGGCATCGCCTGCTCCTTGACTTCGGAACCCCGTTGACGATTTAATAGGCGTCCGCCCATGGAACGCCGCCCGAAATCCGCCAAGGTCCGTGTTGGGGTGGATACCGGCGGGACATTTACCGATTTTGTCATCTGGAAGGATGGCCGGCTCTCGAACCGGAAGGTCCTCTCAACCCCCCGCGATCCCTCCCGGGCCATCTTCGAGGGCCTCGGCGGCCTTCTCCAGGACGGCCCCACGGTCTTTGTCGTCCACGGCACGACCGTGGCCACGAACGCCCTCCTCCAACAGAAAGGCGGCCGCATCGCCCTGATCACGACCGCCGGTTTCAAGGACATCCTGGCCATCGGCCGCCAGACCCGCCGCAACCTCTACGCCCTCGAACCGGAGAGCCGGTTCGAGCTCATCCCTGCCTCGCGGCGCTTCGGGCTGCGGGAGCGGACGCTGGCCTCCGGCGAGATCGAGCGGCCCGTTGACCGGACCGAGGTCCGCCGCGTCATCGGCAAGATCAAGAGGGCCGGCAGCGAGGCCGTCGCCGTCTGCCTTCTCCACTCCTACGCCAATCCCACGAACGAGGAGATCGTGGCCGCCGAGCTCGAGCGCTCGGGCCTCCTCTTCACCGTCTCGAGCCGCCTCCTCCCGGAACATCGCGAGTTCGAACGGACCTCGACCGCGGCCATCAACGCCTTTCTCATGCCCGTCATGGACCGCTACCTCGGCGAGCTCGACCGCCGCATCGGCCGGGCCGACCTGCGCATCATGCAATCGAACGAGGGCTATATCTCGCCCGTCCGGGCCCGCGTCGAGCCCATCAAGACGGCCCTCTCCGGGCCGGCCGGAGGCGTCGTCGGGGCCCGCGCCCTGGCCCGGGCCGCGGGCTTCCCCAACGTCGTCAGCTTCGACATGGGCGGCACGTCGACCGACGTCTCGCTCATCGAGGGCGGCATCCGCCGGACCCACGAAAGCCGGATCGGCGATTTTCCCATCCGCCTGCCGATCATCGACATCCATTCGGTCGGCGCCGGCGGCGGTTCGATCGCCTACACGGACCGCGGCGGCTCGCTCCGGGTCGGACCGCAAAGCGCGGGAGCCGATCCCGGGCCGGCCTGCTACGGCAAGGGCGACCTTCCGGCCGTGACCGACGCCAACCTTTGCCTTGGGCGCCTCGATCCCGACTTCTTCCTCGGCGGCCGCATGGCGATCTATCCCGAGCGGAGCCGCGGGGCCGTGACCCGGCTGGGGCGGGCCCTCGGCAAGTCGGAGACGGAAACCGCCCTCGGCATCGTGGCCATCGCCAACGCCAACATGGAGAAGGCCATCCGCGTCATCTCCGTCGAGCGAGGCATCGATCCCCGCGCGTTCACTCTTTTCTCGTTCGGCGGGGCCGGCGGCATGCACGCCGTCGAAATGGCCGCGCACCTCGGTATGCCCACGGTCCTCGTGCCTCGTAATGCCGGCGTCCTCTCGGCCTTCGGCCTGCTCATGTCCGATCCGGTCAAGGACTTCACCAAGTCCCTGATGAAAACGGACGACTGGATCTCGATCGCGCTTCTCGAGTCCGAGTTCGGGAAGCTCGAGGCACAAAGCCGGCGGGACATGGCCGCGGACGGCTTCGCGGCGAAGGATCTCGTTCTCGAGCGCTCCCTCGACTGCCGCTACTTCGGTCAATCCTACGAGATCGAGGTCCCCTACCGGCGGGCCCGGACCCTCGGCCAGGCCTTCCTCGAGAGCTTCCACCGCCGCCACAAGCGCCTCTATTCCTACCGCCATGACAACAGGCCGGTCGAGATCGTCAACCTGCGGATCAAGGCTGTGGCCCTGACGCCGAAGATTCCGCTCGAACGGGAGCCCCGGGCCGGATCCGCGCCGTCCCGCGCGATCATCAAGAAGCAGGCCATCCACACCGGCAATGCCCTTCGCCAAGGGGCCGTCTATGACCGGTCCAAGCTGGGCCCTGGCCACCGGGTCGCGGGGCCGGCGCTCGTCATCGATCCCGAATCGACGACCTATCTGCCGCCCGGCTTCACGGCGGCCGTCGATGCCTATCTGAACATCGTCATCAAGAAGGCGGCGCGATGAAGACCGTGGATCCGATCGAGCTCGAGCTCTTCAAGAACGTCTTCGTCGCCATCTCCGAGGAAATGGCCGCCGTCCTCGGCCGGACCGCCCTCTCCCCCAACATCAAGGAGCGTAAGGACTTCTCGTGCGCCCTTTTCGACCGCGACGGCGGGACCCTGGCCCAGGGGTCGCACATTCCCGTCCATCTCGGGGCCATGCCGCTCTCGGTGCAGGCCGCGCTCAAGGCCGTGGCCTTTGAGCCGGGCGACCTCGTCATCCTCAACGATCCCTACCGCGGCGGGACGCATCTCCCCGACATCACCTGCATCTCGCCGGTCTTCATGGGCGGCCGCCTGGCGTTCTTCGTCGCCAACCGGGCCCACCACTCGGACGTCGGCGGCATGACCCCCGGCTCCATGCCGCTCGCGACCGAGCTCTTCCAGGAGGGCCTGATCATCCCGCCGCTCAAGCTCTATGCCCGCGGCCGGCTCGACCGGGCCGTCTTCGACCTCCTTCTGGCCAACGTCCGGACACCCGACGAACGGCGCGGCGATTTGCTGGCCCAGGTCGCGGGGAACGAGATCGGCCGGGCCCGGATCGAGGAGGCCGTGGCCCGCTTCGGCCCCGGCAAGGTCCGCCTCTATGCCAGGCTTATCCAGGATTACTCGGAGAAGTTCCTGCGCCAGACGCTGCGCGCCGTCCCGGACGGCCTCTACAGTTTCGCCGACCACCTCGACGACGACGGCATCTCGGACCGCCCCGTCCGGATCGCGGTCAAAGTCCGGGTCAAGGGCGATCGGGCCATCGTCGATTTCACGGGCTCCTCTCCGCAGACCGCGGGCGGAGTGAACGCCAACTTCGCCATCACCTGTTCGGCCGTTCTTTACGTCTTCCGCTCGCTCGTCGAGGAGGACATCCCCTTCAACACCGGTCTGATGCGGCCGCTCGAGATCGTCGCGCCCCGGGGCTCGATCGTCAATGCGGAGTTCCCGGCCGCGTGCGCCGGAGGCAACGTCGAGACCTCCCAGCGGATCGTCGACGTCCTTCTCGGAGCTCTGGCCAAGGCCCTGCCCGGTCGCATCCCGGCCGCGAGCCAGGGCACGATGAACAATGTCGCCTTCGGCGGCCGCGATCCCGGGCGGAACCGGCGTTTCGCCTATTACGAGACGATCGGCGGAGGCATGGGCGGGGGAGCGGTCTCACCGGGTCTCAGCGGCGTCCATACCCACATGACGAACTCGCTCAACACCCCCGTCGAGGCCCTCGAGAACTACCTGCCGCTGAAGATCCGCCGCTACGGGCTGAGACGGGGCTCAGGCGGCCGGGGGGCCCGGCCCGGCGGCGACGGGATCGTCCGCGAATATGAATTCTGTGTACCCGTCGATCTGACCGTCATCTCCGAGCGCCGCCGCTTCGCTCCCTTCGGAGCTCAGGGCGGGGGCCCCGGCGCCAAGGGCCGCAACTCGATCATCAGCCGCGGCCGGACCCGGGTCATCGGCTCAAAGGCCAACGTCAAGCTCGGCGCCGGCGACGTGCTGAGGGTCGAGACGCCCGGCGGCGGCGGTCACGGCCGGCCTCGCCGAACAAGAACCAAGTAAGGAGTCCTCGCCATGAGAATCGGCTCGCTGGCCATCCTCGCTCTGTTCGTCCTCACTCTGGCCCTGCCCTTCGCCCCGGCCTGCTCCGCCGGCGCGGCCGGTTCGTCCCTGACCATGCCGGTCCGCGGCATCTGGATGCATCCCGGCTTTTTCGGGCCGGACAAGGCTAAGGCCGTCGAAAAGATCAAGGCCACCCTCGACGAATACGGCAAGGCCGGCATCAATACTCTGATCATGCTCGTCAAGACCACCTCGGGGTATGTCTATTACCCGAGCGAGATCGGTGTCCGGGACCCGGCTTACGATTGGGACTTCTTCGGCACGTTCCTGGCCGAGGCCGCGGCTCGCAAAATGAGCGTCCATCCGTGGTTCTGCGTCTTCCCCGAATCGGCCATCCTCGGACAGGTCCGGGAGCACCCGGAATGGCTCATCGCGTCGCCGAAAAAAGAGATGGTGGCCGCAGCCAACCCCGCCCTGCCGGCCGTCCGCGCCTATGAGATCAGCCTGATGCTCGAGCTCGTCCGCAAGTACGACGTGGGCTGGGTCCACCTCGACTACATCCGCTATCCCTGCGAGCCGACGGAGCCCTTCTTCAGCTTCGACGCCGAGACCCTCAAGCTCTTCAAGGCCGACACGGGCATCGACATGGCCGCCGTCAAGGCCCGCGACACCGGCAATCCGGCCTGGAACGTCTGGCTGCGCTGGAACACGGACCGGGTCACTGTCTTCGTCAAGGAGCTGCGGGAGGCCCTGAAGGGCGCGGGCCGCAAGATCAAGATCAGCGCCGCCGTCTTCCCGGACGCCGTGAACGCCCGCGTCGCGATCGGCCAGGACTGGGCGGCCTGGGGCCGCGAGGGCCTGGTCGACATGCTCAACCCCATGCTCTATACGAACGACGTCAAGCTCTACGAGACGCTGGCCCGCGAGGCCGCCGGCTATGCCAGAGGCGGGGTCCAGGTCTGCCCCGGGATCGGCATCGGCACGTCCCACAACCAGAACACCCCCGAAGGCATGATCGAGGAGATGCGCCTCACCAAGGCGCTCGGGGCCGCCGGGGTTGTTTATTTCTCGTCGAACAGCCTGAGCCAGCCGTTCCTGGACGCGCTCAAAGCCCTCAAGTAGCTCTTTTGAGCTTGGCCTTTTCGATCAGCAGCATGCCCTGGTAGGAGACGTAGTTCAGAAGGATCATCACCCGCTCGCTCGCGCCGACCTCTTTGCGGAAGATGCCCTTCAGCCCCTTGAGCGGCCCTTCGACGACCTCGATTTCGTCGCCGACCGCCGGTTCCTCGCCGTATCGCTCGAAGACGATGAGCCCGTCCCGCTCCCGGACCCTGATGCCGGCCACGGCCTCCTCGGGGATGGGGGTCGGTCCGGCGTCATTCCCGACGACGCGCTTGACGCCCCGGGTGTATTTCACCATCTGATACTGCTCGGGGAACTCGAAGCGAAGGAACCCGTAGCCCGGGAAAAAGGGCACGACCCGCTTCTCTTTGACATACTTGGGGATGTAAACCGTGAAGCCGCCGGCGGCGAAGAGCCGCTCGACCTGGCTCTCTTTCTTCGGCCTGGTGTTGATGACGTACCAGAGCGCCATCAGCCGTCCTTCGGATCGGGGCCCGTGAGGCCCATGGCCCGATAGACCGCGGGCCGGCGGTCTTCGAGGAAGTGGCGGGCCGCAGGCGAGGCCGCGTTCTTGGCCAGGTCGCAATCGGCATAAAGGATGTGATCGGTTCCGGCCGGGGCCCGGGCGATGACGGCCCCGCCGGGATCGACGACGAACGACTCGCCGGCGAAGTCGAGATCCTCCTCCCGGCCGACGCGGTTGATGAGGGCCGCGAAATAGCCGTTTTGGAACCCGGCCACCTGAAGCTCGGCTTCAAAGAGCCCGGGGGTCCACTCCCCCGCCGCTCCGGCCTGGGGAACGATGACGAGCTCGGCCCCGGCCAGCCGGAGGCCGCGCATGTACTCGGGGAAATGACGGTCGTAGCAGATGGCGACGCCGATGCGGCCGGCGGCCGTCGAGAAGACGAATTCAGTCCGGTCGCCGCGGGTGTAATAGCCCTTTTCGTGGAAGCGCGGGCCCTCCATGATGTGGACCATGCGGGCGACGCCGAGGAGGCTGCCGTCGGCGTCGATGACCGGCGAGGAATCGAAGGTCTTGTCGCCGTCGCGCTCGAACAGGTTCAGGACCGCGACCGTGTTCGTCTCGCGGGCCAGGGCGGAGAAGAGATCCGTCGTCGGCCCCGGGACGGGCTCGGCCAACAAGGCGCTTCCCGGCCTGGCCGGGAACTGGGGATAGAAACGGGTGAAGGCCAGCTCGGCGAAGGCAACGCACCGGGCGCCATTGCGGACGGCCTCGAGGAAGGCGGCCTCGCCCCTGGCCCGGTTCGCCTCCGGATCGGGGCCGGCGTGCTGCTGAACGAGCGCGATCCTCAAGCCCGGCAGGCCTTTTCGACCTCGGCGACCGTCTTGGGGATGGGCGGCCCGAGGACCTTCCGGCCCTTCTCGGTGACCAGCACGTCATCCTCGATGCGGACGCCGCCCAAATCGAGGAACTTCTCGACCGCGTCGAAGACGATGAAGTCGCGGTGCTTCTTCTCCTTCTTCCAGAGGCCGAAGAGGGCCGGGATGAAGTAGACGCCGGGCTCGACGGTCATGACGTGGCCCGGCCGGAGCTCGCGGGCCATGCGCAGGTAGGCCAGCCCGAACTGCTCGCTGCGCGCGACCTTCTCCCCGTAGCCGACGTTGTTCTCGCCGTAGTCCTCCATGTCGTGGACGTCGAGGCCGAGGTTATGGCCCAGGCCGTGCGGGAAGAAGAGGGCGTGGGCGCCGGCGGCCACGGCTTCGGCCGTGTCGCCCTTCATCAGGCCGAGGGCCTTCAGGCCGTCGGTGATGACCCGGGCCGTCTGGAGGTGGATGTCCTTGAAGTTGACGCCCGGCTTCATGGCCTTGATGGCCGATTCCTGCCCGGCGAGGACGATCTCGTAGATGGCCTTCTGGCGGGCGTTGAAGCGGCCGCCGACCGGAACGCTGCGGGTGATGTCGGAGGCGTAGCCGCTGGGCGCTTCCGCGCCGCAGTCGCAGACGAGCATCCGTCCGCGCGCGAGCGGGTTGTCGTGGGAATGCATGTGGAAGATCTGACCGTTGACGGTGACGATGGGGGGGAAGGCGAGGTGCATGCCGTAGCTCAGGGCGATGCCCTCCATGGCCCCCGAGACCTGGTATTCATAGCGGTTGGGCTTGGCCAGCTTCATGGCGCTGAGATACATCTCCCGGCTGACGGCCACGGCGCACTCGATCTCGCGGATCTCTTCTTTGGACTTGATGATCCGCTGGTCGACCGAGGCCTTGATGAGCGCTGCCGAGGCCTTGGCCCGGAGCTCGCCGACGGGGATGCCGAGGAGGTCGCTGAGGACGATCTTGTTGTCGGCTCGATAAGGCGGCAGGTAGTGGACGGCCCGGCCCGCGACGCGAGCCTGGCGGACGGTCTCGGTGAAGGCGGCCCGGGGCTTGGTCAGGCGTACGCCGACCTCGAGCGCCCGGTCCTTGAGCTTGGGCAGCTCGCCCTCCCAGATGATGTCTTCGATGCCGATGTCGTCGCCGAAGAGCGTGTCCGTGCCCGTATCGGCGTCCATGACGGCCGTTAGCCCCGGCGAGGACAGGCCGAAGAAATACAGGAACGAGCTGTCCTGCCGGTAATGGTAGGTGTTGGCCGGGTAGTTCATCGGGGCTTCCTCGTTGGCGAGGAAGACCATGAGCCCGGAGCCAACGGATTTTCTCAGGAGATCCCGTCTCTCGACGTAGGTCGCGGCTTTGAACATGTCGCCCTCCTTCAGGATATTACGCGGGAATTCTATCACAGATTGAGCGGGGACGCCCATTGTCTTCGGAACCGTAATTTTAAATTGAATAGCCTGCGGGCCGGTGTTATCATGGGCCGCATCATGGCCGGGCCGATCTCGATTCTGCGTTGAGCGGGAGGAGGACACGATGGGCGGATTATTCGGCGTGGCCGGCAAGAGCGACGTCATCGACGACCTGTTCTACGGCACGGACTATCATTCCCACCTTGGCACGAAGCGGGGCGGACTGGCCACGGATAACAACGTGGGCCTGACGCGCTACATCCACAACATCGAGAACGCCCAGTTCCGCTCGAAATTCGCCGACGACGTCACGAAGCTCCATGGCGAACGGGGCATCGGCGTCATCAGTGACTACGAGGACCAGCCGCTCCTGATCCGCTCCCATCTCGGCAACTACGCCATCGCCACCGTCGGGGTCGTCAAGAACATCGACGAGCTCGTCGACCGCGCCTTCCGCGGCAAATGCCTCCATTTCTCCGAGATGCGGGGCGGCGAGATCAACCCGACCGAGCTCATCGCGGCCATGATCAACCGCGAGGACACGTTCGAGGATGGCATCCGGGCCGTCTGGGAGTTCATCCAGGGATCCTCCTCCATCCTGATCCTGACCGACGGCGCCATCCTGGCCGCGCGCGACAAGCTCGGCCGGACGCCGCTCGTCCTGGGCAAGAAGCCGGGGTCCTGCGCCGTGTCCATGGAGACGTGCGCCTTCCCTAACCTCGGCTACGAGATCGAGCGCTTCCTAGGCCCCGGCGAGATCGTCAGGATCACGGCCGAGGGCGCCGAAACCCTGGTCGGTCCCGGCAAAAAGCTCCGCATCTGCTCGTTCCTCTGGGTCTATTACGGCTACCCGGCCTCGAGCTACGAAGGCATCAATGTCGAGACGGTCCGAAACCGCTGCGGCGCGTTCCTGGCCCGCAACGACAACGTCAAGATCGACCTCGTCGCCGGCATCCCCGATTCCGGCATCGGCCATGGGCTGGGCTACGCGGCGGAGGCCGGCCTCCCCTTCCGGCGGCCGTTCGTCAAATATACCCCGACCTGGGCCCGGAGCTTCATGCCGCAGAACCAGGCCATCCGCGACCAGGTGGCCCGGATGAAGCTCATCCCCATCCGCGAGATCATCCAGGGCCACAAGCTCCTGTTCTGCGAGGACTCGATCGTCCGCGGGACACAGCTCCAGGACACGATCAAGCGCCTCTATGAGTCCGGGGCGCGCGAGGTCCACATGCGGCCGGCCTGCCCTCCCCTCGTCTACGGCTGCAAGTTCCTCAACTTCTCCCGGTCGCGTTCGGAGCTCGACCTGGCCGCCCGCAGGGCCATCGCCGCGCTCGAGGGCCCGGACTTCAAGCATTTCGAGGATTACACCCAGGCCGGAACGCCCAAATACGAGGCCATGGTCGAGTGGGTGTCGCGCACGCTCGGCCTGAGCACACTGCGCTACCAGCGGCTCCCGGACCTCATCGAGGCCATCGGCCTGCCCAAGGACAAGCTCTGCACTTATTGCTGGGACGCGGTGGGAACGGACTGATCTCCGCAGGCTCGAGCCCGTTTGCCACTGTGGGCTCGAGAAAAAAAAGAACGCAGGCAGAGGCCGGGGGCCTCATCTATTTCAGGGAATCTGCGATCGGATGGTAGCGGGGGCTGGATTTGAACCAGCGACCTCCGGGTTATGAGCCCGACGAGCTACCAGGCTGCTCTACCCCGCGGTACGCCGTCATTATAGCAAATCAGGCCGCCTTGTCAACGATTCTTGAACGGCAGCGCTCATTTCGCTATAATGGGCGCTTCTTTTCTTCGTCAGGATCATCCCCCGAAGGAAAACGCCAATGAAGATCTGTATCGTCGGCCTCCCCCAGTCGGGGAAAACCTCGCTTTTCTCCGCCTTGACGGGGGCTTCGCCCGAGTCGGCCCTGGCCAAGGGGACCGATCCCGTGGCCGTCGTCAAGGTGCCCGATCCCCGCCTCGAGAAGCTGGCGTCGATCTTCGAACCCAAGAAGAAAACGGCCGCTTCGATCGAGTTTGTCGAGCTGCAGGGCCTCAGCGGCGGCGATCCTAAAGAAACTTCCTTCACTGAGCAGTTCCTGGGCAAGCTGCGGACGGCCGACGCCCTTCTCGCCGTCGTTCGCTCCTTCCGCGATCCGGCCGTGCCCCATCCCCTCCGGACGGTCGACGCCCGGCGCGACCTGGCCTCGATCGAGACGGAGCTCCTCCTGAGCGACCTAGCCATCGTCGAGAGCCGCGTCGACCGCCTGCGGAAGCAGATCGCCTCGAAAAAGAGCGACCGGGATGTCCGCGAGCTGGCCGCCCTCGAGAAGTGTCAGGCCCAGCTCGAATCCGAGAGGCCCCTGCGCGTCCTCGATCTCTCCGAGGACGAGGAGCTCCTTCTCCGCGGCTTCCGGTTTTTGACCGCCAAGCCATTGATCGCGGCCGTCAACCTCGACGAGGACGAGATCCGGAGCGAGGCCAAGTCGCTCGCCCCCTTCCAAGAATGGGCCGTCGGGCCGCAAACGGCGGCCGTCGGGCTCTCGGCCCGTCTTGAAAGCGAGATCCGCCAGCTTCCCGACCAGGACGCCGCCGGCTTCCGGTCCGATTACGGGATCGAGCGCTCGGCCCTGGACCGCCTGATCGCCACGGCCTACCGGATGATGGGCCTGATCTCGTTCTTCACCGTCGGCAGCGACGAGGTCAAGGCCTGGACCGTGAGCGACGGCACCGTGGCCATGAGCGCCGCCGGCGCCATCCATTCCGATATCGAGCGCGGCTTCATCCGGGCCGAGGTCGTCTCCTACGAGCATTTCGTGGCCCGCGGCGACATCGCCGGCTGCCGGACGGACGGCACCCTCCGACTGGAAGGCAAAAGCTATCCCGTCCGGGACGGCGACATCATCAATTTCCGCTTCGCCGTCTGACCGGCCGCACCTCCTCGTCGACCTCCTCGTCGGCTTGACATTGGCCGCGCGGAACAATAGATTGAGATTTCCATGGCCTGGGTGATTTTCGCGATATTGTCCATTCTGTGCGCCGGCGCGGTCACGGCCATGATCGTCTCGCGGAACCAGGCCCACAACGCCCTTTTCCTCGTTCTGGCGTTCGCCAGCCTGGGCGGGATCTTCGGCCTCCTCGAGGCCCCTTTCGCCGCCGCCGTCCAGGTCCTGGTCTATGCCGGGGCCATCATGGTCCTCTTCCTTTTCGCCATCATGATGTTCGATCTGCGGGAGGCCGGGCCGCGCGAGAAGAGACGGCTCAAGGTCGTCCTGGCCGGCGGGTTGGGCCTGGTCCTCCTGGCT
The DNA here is from genome assembly GCA_964541055.1 of uncultured Eubacteriales bacterium. Classification (GTDB taxonomy): domain Bacteria; phylum Acidobacteriota; class Aminicenantia; order Aminicenantales; family Saccharicenantaceae; genus RBG-16-66-30. The sequence goes on along the minus strand of CAZIQR010000001.1, from coordinate 6,058 downwards.
GAGCTGGTCTTGGCCGGACGGCAGGCCCTCTCGGCGGGCCGTGCCTCCGCTGCCGCCGGCGGCGACTTGGCCCATCTTGGACGGCTGCTGTTCACGGACTACCTCTACGCCTTCGAGATCACCTCGCTCCTGATCCTCGCCGCGCTCGTCGGCGCATTGGCCCTGGCCGGCCGCAGGGAGGGGGAATGATCCCTCCCCTCGCCTTCCTCGGCCTGGCCGCGCTCCTCTTCGTCCTGGGGACGATCGCCTTTTTTGTCAAGAAGGACCTGCTCGTCCAGTTCATGGCCGTGGAGATCATGCTCAACGCCGGCAACCTTGCCATCCTGGCCCTCGGCAGGGCCACCGGCAAGGCGGACGGCCAGGCCCTCGTGCTCTTTGTCATCACGGTCGCCGCGGCAGAGGCGGTCGTCGGCCTGGCCATCATCGTTCTCGTTTTCCGCCGGCGGAAGTCCATCCGGACCGACGACCTGAAGGACCTCAAGGGCTAGCATGGCCGATCTCTTCTGGCTCATCCCGCTCGTACCCGGGGCCGGCGCCTTCGTCCTCCTGCTCTTCGGCCGGAGGATGTCCCGGCGATGGATCGGTCTCCAGGCCTCGCTCGCGGTCTTGATCTCGTTCGTCCTGTCGACGGCCGGGCTTGTCCGTCTTGTCCAGGCCCGGTCCGGGACAGGCCTCACCAGAACGCTCCTCAGTTGGATCGTGTCCGGGTCGTTCTCGACGTCGATCACCTTCCGATTCGACGAGCTGGCCGCGGTCATGGCCCTGGTGGTCACGGGTGTCGGGTTCCTGATCCATGTCTACTCCGCCGGGTATATGGCGGACGACAAAGCCTACGACCGGTATTTCGGCTTTCTCAACCTCTTTACCTTCTTCATGCTCGTCCTTGTCCTCGCCGGCGACATCGTGCTGATGTTCGTGGGCTGGGAGGGCGTCGGGCTTTGCTCGTACCTCCTCATCGGCTTCTGGTTCGACCGGCCGGCCGCGGCCAAGGCCGGGATGAAGGCTTTTGTCGTCAACAGGATCGGCGACGCGGCCTTCATCATCGCCATTCTGCTTTTGCTCACGGCCGTCGGGAGCTCGAGCCTCTCCGCCATCAACGCCGCGCCGGCCGCGGCCCTCTTGTCCCCGGCCTTGGTCACGCTCATCGCGATCCTCCTTTTCGTCGGAGCCACCGGCAAGTCGGCTCAGATCCCGCTCTATGTCTGGCTTCCCGACGCCATGGAGGGCCCGACCCCGGTCTCGGCCTTGATCCATGCGGCGACCATGGTCACGTCCGGCGTTTACATGGTCTGCCGCCTGAGCGGCCTCTACGCGGCCTCGGCCGCCGCGTCTTCCGTCGTGGCCTGGATCGGGGCCGTGACGGCCGTCTTCGCCGCGACCATGGCCTTTGTCCAGAACGATATCAAGCGCGTCCTGGCCTATTCCACGATCTCCCAGATCGGCTATATGTTCCTGGGCTGCGGCGTCGGGGCCTATGCCGCCGGCCTCTTCCATCTTGTCACGCACGCCTTCTTCAAGAGCCTGCTCTTCCTTGCGGCCGGGAGCGTCATCCACGCCCTGGGCGGCGAGCAGGACATGCGCCGCATGGGCGGGCTTCGCAAGAGCCTGCCCGCGACCTTCCCGGTCTTCCTCGTCGGAGCTCTGGCCATCTCCGGCGTGCCGTTCCTTTCAGGCTTCTTTTCCAAGGACGCCATCCTGAGGAGCGCCTTCGCCGGCGGCCGGTACGTCCTCTACGCTCTCGGCCTCGCCGGCGCGGTCATGACGGCGTTCTACATGTTCCGGCTGATCTATCGGACCTTTTATGGAGAGCCCAAGGCCGGGCCCGCTCCGGAACGGCACCTTCATGAATCCCCGCGGACGATGACCGTGCCGCTCGTCGTCCTGGCCGTTTTTTCCGCTTTCGCCGGATTCGCCGGGCTGCCCGTCCTGTTCGGCGACCGGGCCAATATCTTCGGCCGCTTTGCAGGGCGCGTTCTGCGGCCTGTCACGCATCACTTGGCGCCCTCGACCGAGGTCGTCCTCGTCCTCGCCGCCACGCTCTCCGCTCTTCTGGGGATCGGCCTGGCCTTTGTCTTCTATCGCCGGTCGCCGGCGATTCCCGAACGCCTCGTCCGCCGCTTCCCCCGCGCCTATCGGCTCCTCGCCGGCAAATATTATGTCGACGAAGCTTATGAGGCGGCCATCATCCGACCCCTTGTCCGCGGCTCCGAACAGGTCTACCGTCATTTTGACCTCAAGGTCGTCGACGGCGCGCTCAACGGCTCGGCCGCCGCCGCGGGCCTGGCCGGCCGCGGCCTCAACGTCCTCCAGAGCGGCCTCCTGCGCGATTACGCCTTGGCCTTCCTGCTCGGGGCGATCCTCTTCGTGGGGTTCCTGCTCATATGAGCGCACTTGCCGCCGGCCTGAACATTGTCTCCCTAGTGACCTTCCTGCCGCTCGCCGGCGCCCTGCTTCTCGTCTTCCTGCGCCAGGGCTCCGGCCGCGCCGTGCGCACCGTCGCCTTGGCCGTTTCGCTCCTGACGTTCATCGCCGCCCTCGTCCTCCTTTTCGCCTTCGACGGCGCCTCGGGCCGGACCGAATTCGTCGAGAAGGCCTCCTGGCTCGGGCGCGGCCTCGACTATGAGGTCGGCGTCGACGGCATCAGCCTCTTCCTCGTCCTGCTGACGGCGTTCCTGACGCCGCTGGCCCTTCTCTCCGCCTGGCGATCGACGAGCGAGAGGGTCAAGGAGTTCTCGGTCTTCATGCTCGTCCTCGAGACGGGTGTCATCGGCGTCTTTGTTTCCCTGAACCTGTTCCTTTTCTACGTCTTCTGGGAGGCGATGCTCATCCCGATGTATTTCCTCATCGGCATCTGGGGCGGGCCTCGCCGCGTTTACGCGACGATGAAGTTCGTCCTCTTCACCATGTCCGGAAGCCTCCTCATGCTGGTCGGGATCTTCGTCCTTCACCACGCCTATTTCCGGGCCACGGGGAGCTATTCGCTGGCCATGGCCGACCTGGCGACGCTCTCCTTGCCCGCGGCCGCGCAGACTCGGCTTTTCCTGGCGTTCGCGCTGGCCTTCGCCATCAAGGTCCCCCTCTTCCCTCTCCATACCTGGCTTCCCGACGCCCACGTCGAGGCGCCCACGGCCGGTTCGGTCCTCCTGGCCGCCGTCCTTCTGAAGATGGGGGCCTACGGCTTCATCCGCCTCGGCCTCCCGCTCTTTCCCCGGGCGGCGGCGGCGTTCGCTCCGGCGCTCTCGATCCTGGCCGTCGTCGGCATCATTTACGGCGGGCTCATGGCCCTCGTCCAGAAGGACATGAAATCGCTCGTCGCCTATTCGAGCGTCAGCCATATGGGCCTGATCATGCTGGCCGTCTTCTCCCTCAATTTCGAGGCCACGGAAGGCGCCCTCTACCAGATGCTCAACCACGGACTGAGCACGGGAGCCCTGTTCCTCTGCGTCGGCATCCTCTACGAAAGGACCCACACCCGTCTCATCGCGGACTACGGCGGCGCATCGGCCCGCATGCCCGTCTTCGCCGGGCTCTTCCTCGTTGCCATGCTCTCGTCGGCGGGACTGCCGGGGCTCAACGGCTTCGCCGGCGAGATCCTCTGTTTCTTCGGGATCTTCACGGCCAACAAGGTCCTGGCCGTTCTCGGCGTATCGACGGTCATCCTTTCCGCCTCCTATCTCCTTTGGCTCTACCGCCGGGTCATGCAAGGGCCGCTCAAAAACCCTGACGATCCCGGTCTCAAAGACGTCAACCGCCGCGAGCTGGCCTATCTCATCCCCATCTTTGTTCTGATGGTCTTCATGGGCCTCTTCCCGGGCCCGATCCTGAGGAAGATGGACGCTTCGGTCTCGCGCTATCTCGAGGCTCTGAGGTCCCGGCCGGCCGTCGTGATGAACCGCCCGGCCGCCGCGCCGGGGACGGACGTGTTACGCGTTCCGGAGAGGGGGCGCTAGGATGTCCCCTCTCGCCCTGGCGCCGCTCATGGCCGTCGTCACCGGCGCCTTGGCGGCCCTCATCTTCGAAGCGTTCCTGAAGCGCAAGGACCACGAAGTCTCCGTCGTCGCGGCCGTCGTCTCACTGGCCGTTGCGGCCTTCTTCATCGTCCGAGCCTGGCCGCTCGAGCCCGCCTATTTCGGCGGCCGGCTTGTGCTCGATCCTCTCGCCCTTCTCCTGATGGGCCTCTTTGTCGTCGTCGCGGCCTTCGTCCTCTTGATGAGCCTATCCTACGCTCCGCGCCGGGAGATCAACCTCGGCCAATTCACCGGCCTGCTGCTCCTGGCGGTCGCGGGTCTGATGATCATGGCCTCGTCGAAAGACTGGCTCGTCGTCTTCCTCGGGCTGGAGGTCCTTTCGGTGGCGTCCTATGCCCTGGCCGGTCTGCGGCGGGGCGATCCGGCGTCTTCAGAGGCGGCGGCTAAATATTTCCTCATGGGGAGCTTCGCCGGGGCCTTTTTCGTTTTCGGCCTGGCCCTCGTCTTCGGGACGACCGGAAGCCTGAGCCTGACGGACGCGGCCCGCGGAGCGGCGGGACCTCCGGCGGGCGCCGTCGCCGGCCTGGGTCTCGTCATGGCCGCTCTCTTTTTCAAGATCGCCATCGCCCCTTTCCATATGTGGGCCCCCGACGTTTATGAAGGCGCTCCGACACCCGTGACGGCGTTCCTGACCATCGCTCCCAAGGCCGCCGGGCTGGCGGTCCTCCTTCGGCTGCTGGCTCCCCTCCCCGACCGGAGCGCGCTGGCCTCGCTCGCCGTCCCCGCCCTGAGCGTCGCCGCCGTCCTGACCATGTTCGTGGGCAATCTGGCCGCGTTGAGGCAGCAGAACGTGAAGAGGCTGCTCGCGTATTCGGCCATCGCCCACTCCGGCTATCTTCTGGTCGCGGTCGTCGCCGGGGACGGTCCTGGCCTGGTTTTTTATCTCGTCGCCTATGCGTTCATGAACGCGGGCGCCTTCGGCGTTTTGGCGGCCCTATCCGGACAGGGCGAAGAGCACACCCGGCTCTCAGACCTCGCCGGGCTCGGCCGGCGCCACCCCTGGCTCGCCGCCTGTCTGGCCGTCTTCCTTCTCTCACTCGCCGGCATCCCGCCGACGGCCGGGTTCCTGGCCAAGTTCACGATCTTCAGCGCGGCCGTGGCCAAGGGACATGTGCTTCTCGCCGCCGCGGCCCTTCTGGCAAGCCTCGTTTCGGTCGCGTATTATTTCAAGGTCATCGCCGTCATGTATATGCAAGGACCGGGGACAGAGCCCGTCCTCGATCAGGACAACCCGGGCTTGTTCCTCGTGATCTTCCTGTGCGCCCTGGGCGTGGTCCAGCTGGGCCTCTGGCCGGGCAACCTCCTCGTCCTGATCCGCCAGGCCTTGACCACCCTGCCTTGATCCGGTCCGTTCACTCGAGGGTCCGGCCGCGCGTCTCCGGGATCCCCATCCAGAATAGGGCCGCGGCCAAGAATGCCGCGGCGATAATGGTGAAAGAGAACGTGAACCCCCGGGTCTGGGCCAGCGAGCCCACGGCGAACGGGGCCAGGGCGCTGACGATACGGCCCGTGTTGTAGGTCAGGCCTTGGGCCGTGGCCCGGACGGCCGTCGGGTAGATCTCGGCGGTCAGGGCGCCGAAACCGGTGAAATAGCCCGTCCCGAAGAAGGCCACGAAGGGCCCGAGGGCGAACAGGACGAGAGGCTGGCGGGTACGGGCGTAGAGCAGCATGAAGGCGGCCGCCGCGATAAGGAAGATCAGGTAGGAACGTTTGCGGCCCAGCCGGTCGCTGACGAAGCCGAAGGTGATGTAGCCCAGCCACATCCCCGTCTGCATGAAGATGACCAGGGCCGACATCGACCGGGGGGACAAGCCGATCCCGCCCTGGGCCGGGGCCATGGAAAGATAAGCCGGGAGCCAGAGATTGAAGCCCCACCAGCCGAACATGGTGCAGGCGTTCATTACGGTGATGAGAAGGGTCAGCCGCAGGCGCCGGCGGCCGAAGATCTCGCCGAAGCCCAACCCTGTCTTCGGCGCGGCGGCCCGGGCCGCCGTCCAGATCTCGGGCTCTCGGACACGCCGTTGGATCCA